>JAQWNN010000014.1 GCA_029268555.1 Flavobacteriaceae bacterium | reverse complement strand
AATATACTTTACTTTTACAAATAACCAAATAGATAAAATAAAAAAATTAAATTTAAAGTTGTTTATGAAAACACTACTCCAAGCTATTCAAATTTCAAAAAACTATAATAATCTTTCTGTTTTAAAATCGATTAATCTTGAGATTGGTGAACAAGAAATTGTAACAATTTTAGGCCCCTCTGGGGCAGGAAAAACAACTCTCCTTCATA
The DNA here is from genome assembly GCA_029268555.1 of Flavobacteriaceae bacterium. Classification (GTDB taxonomy): domain Bacteria; phylum Bacteroidota; class Bacteroidia; order Flavobacteriales; family Flavobacteriaceae; genus MS024-2A. The sequence continues at coordinate 28,179 of JAQWNN010000014.1, read as the reverse complement.
TATTAGGAACCCTTGATAGACCCAATTTGAATTCTAAAAGTAAAGTATATTTGGATGGCATTAACACTACTCTTTTAGGAGATAATGAATTATCTCATTTTAGGAATCAAAATATAGGCTTTATCTTTCAGTTTCACGAATTATTACCCGAGTTTACTGCATTAGAAAACGTTTGTCTACCCACTTGGATTGCTAATACCGACTCTAAACAGGCAGAAAAAAAAGCATTGAAATTATTAGATCGTTTAGGTATTAAAGATAGAGTGAATCACAAACCCACTCAGCTTTCTGGAGGGGAACAACAACGCGTTGCTGTAGCAAGAGCATTAATAAATAATCCGAAAATAATTTTTGCAGATGAGCCCAGTGGAAATCTAGACTCAGAAAATGCTGATCAACTCCATGATTTGTTTTTTGAATTACGACAAGAACAACAATGCAGTTTCGTGATTGTAACACACAACAAAAAATTAGCAAAAAGGGCAGACCGAAGTATAAGAATAATTGATGGAGTAATTACGATGTGAATTCAAATGAAATCAAAGACTTTCTAGATTACAAGGCTGCTGAATATGAGCAGCCTAGTTTTTTGGATTACGACCCTATTCAAATTCCTCATCTTTTCAATAAAAAAGAAGATATTGAAATTTCTGGATTCCTAATATCTTCAATTGCTTGGGGTAATAGACTTAGCATTATAAAAAGCGGGAAACGTATGCTTGAATTGATGGATAATGACCCTTATCATTTTGTTATGCAGCATACAGAAAAAGATTTGGACACTTTCTCTAATTTTGTGCATCGCACTTTTAATGGATCAGATCTATCCTATTTCATAAGAGCATTAAGAAATTTATACGTCAAATATGATGGATTGGAAGCTACTTTTTCAAAAACATTAAATAATGATCGATTAGTTCAAAATATTAATGAATTTCGAAACTCTTTTTTTGAATTAAAGCATGAAAAAAGAACTGAAAAGCACGTTGCTAATCCGTTTAAAGGATCCGCAGCTAAACGTATTAATATGTTTTTACGTTGGATGGTCAGGGATAGTAAAAATGGCGTTGATTTTGGATTATGGAAATCAATATCCCCTTCACAACTCTCTTGTCCACTTGATATTCATAGTGGTAATGTTGCACGAAGTTTGGGGTTACTTTATAGAAAACAAAACGACCAAAAGGCAGTTGAAGAGTTGGATTTAAATCTTCGTAAATATGATCCAAAAGATCCTGTAAAATATGACTATGCTTTATTTGGTTTAGGCGTATTCGAGGGACTCAAATAAAAGTCTACATTAAGGATTTGTAAAGCTCCATTTAGAAAACTACCTTTAACACAAAACCTTTAATGCTAAAATATTTTTTTAAAAATATTGGCCCTGGGCCTTTAGTAGCCGCTGCTTTTATTGGTCCTGGAACAGTAACTCTTTGCACTTTAATCGGTATTAAATATGGTTTCCAATTACTATGGGCAATTATCATTTCCGTTCTAGCTGCAATAGTGCTTCAGGGTATGGCTGTTCGAATTGGAATATTAGGTCGAAAAAGTATTATTGAGACACTTAGAGAAGAAATCAAAATATCTTGGATTCGCTCTTTCATTTTTATTCTAATTTTTGGAGCCATCATGATTGGAAACACAGCTTACGAGGCAGGGAATATTAGCGGTGCAGCATTGGGTTTGGAAACCTTGATAGGAAGTTTTAGTTTCAATATATCTTCGTTTAACTTTAAACTTTATCCTATCCTTATTGGATTTTTGACCGCACTAATACTTTGGTTAGGTAAATATAAGATATTGGAGCGATGTCTCATTTTTTTAGTTATAATTATGAGTCTATCTTTTTTGTTTACAGCCATTGCGACCGGTCCGTCAATAATTAATGTTTTTTCAGGCTTATTTAAATTCTCAATTCCTCAAGGAAGCTTATTAAGTATTATGGGATTAGTAGGAACAACTATAGTTCCTTATAACATATTTTTACATACTGAATTAGTAAGAGAAAAATGGTCAAATAAGGAAGATTTACAGTATGCACTAAAAGATATGCTTATTGCACTTGGTTTGGGAGGATTGATCTCCATAAGTGTAATCATCACTGCCGCAGGAGTAGAAGCATCCGAAATAAATAATGCTGTAGATTTGGCTTTAGGCCTGGCTCCTGTTTTTGGAGAAGCTTCTAAATATTTACTTTCTATAGGATTGTTTGCTGCAGGAATTACAAGTTCCATCACTGCTCCTCTTGCAGCCGCATATGTCGTTTGCGGATGTTTTGGGTGGACTACAGATTTCAAATCAATTCCTTTTCAATGCAGTTGGGCATTCGTAATTCTATTTGGTACTCTCCTTGCCTCTACTGGACTAAAATTCATCCTTATAATTCAGTTTGCACAAATTGCAAATGGTATTTTACTTCCCATTATCGCAGCAATTTTACTTTGGATTATGAATAAAGCAGCTTGGCTTGGAAAGTCAAAGAACACTTTGATTCAAAATTTTCTCGGTTTCTCGATTGTAATTATTTCCTTATTTTTAAGTATGCGAACTCTTGGTTCAGTTCTTCAATTTTTCTAATGAATTTTAATTATAATATAAACGCAGATTTAGGAGAGGGTATGGGAAATGATAAAGATATTATGCCCTTAATTCAGGCCTGTAACATTGCATGTGGAGGACATGCTGGAAGTAAGATTGAAATTCAAAAAACCATTGCACTTGCTAAGGAGAACAATATACTTATCGGCGCGCATCCCTCTTATCCTGATGTGAAAAATTTTGGGAGACATTCGTTAAATTTAAGCGAAGAATTACTCTCCAAAAGCGTTGATCAACAACTGTCACTTCTTCTTAACCAATTACATCCAGAAAAACTACATCATGTTAAACTCCATGGGGCACTCTATCATGATTGCAACAGCAATAAACAAATTGCAAAAACAGTACTTGATGTAATAAAATCATTATGCCCCAATGCTTTAATCTTCACCCCTCCACAAAGTGTTTTAGGAAAACAAGCCTTAAAAATGGGTTTTGTCATTTGGCCTGAGGCTTTTATTGACCGTGCCTACAAGGATAATGGCCAACTGTTATCGCGTTCAGAAAAAAATGCAGTTTTCAATGAACCAAAACAACTATTCAATCGTTTTGTAAACCTAATCCAAAAAAAAGGAGTTTTTTCAATAAACAATATTTGGATACCACTATATGCAAAAACATTTTGTATTCACGGGGATCATCCAAATGCTGCTTATAATTTAAATGCTATGCTTGAATACTTCAAAAAGTTAAATCCCAGACCTTGAAAAATTTACATAACTTTCGTTTTTTTATGACTCATCCTAAGATAGTAATTTTGGAATGGAAAAACGAACCTGACGATAAGACACTTCATCAATTAATTGAATTTCAAAAAACCATACTTAAAGAATTTGAGGAAGTAATTCAAATCACTCAAGGTTACTGTTCGCTGATGCTTTTCCACAAAAATAATGTTCAAAATATCGAAGACTACAAAACAAAACTTCATCATCTTTATACATCACAATCTATGAAATATCCCAAAAAAGGAGAACTCTGGCAGATTCCAGTATGTTATGAAGAAGACTATGCTCCAGATCTAAAAACTCTTGCTAATGATTTAAATCTAAATCCTGATACTTTGGTTGCAAAACATGTCTCAGCTCGTTATCAAGTCTGTTTTATTGGTTTTTTGCCTGGATTTTTATATTTAAGTGGTTTATCAAAAGTTCTCGAATGTAGAAGAAAAGAACGACCAATTCCTAATGTTCCGCAAGGAAGTGTTGCCATTGGAGGGAGGCAAACAGGTATTTATCCCATGGATAGTCCTGGAGGTTGGCATATTATAGGTAAAACCCCCTACCCTTTTTTTGAGCCCCTTAATAAAAAACCATGTTTTGCTAAAGCTGGGGATTCAGTACAATTTACATCCATCTCCAAATCAGAATACCTTCAACTGGAAGGACATCGCCATAATGGAACCCTTAAAATCAAACCCCTATGATTGAAGTCCTTCATCCAGGAATTTACAGTAGTATTCAAGATTTGGGTCGTTTAGGCCAGCAATCACTGGGAGTTCCCATTGGAGGTGTAATGGATCAGAATGCATTCTATTGGGCAAACCGTTTATTAAATAACCCGAAGCATAGTGCAGTTCTTGAAATGAGCTTTAAAGGACCAAAACTTTTATTCCATCAACCAACAACTATAGCTCTCGCTGGGGCAAATATGGATGCTCAATTGAATGGGCTCAAAATTGCAAACTTAATTCCAGTTGAGATAAAAGAAAAAGACCTGCTTGAATTTGGCAATGCAAATTTTGGAAAAAGGACCTACATGGCTGTCAAAGGAGGTATTCACACGCATGAAATATTAAAGAGTAGAAGTCAATATAAAGGTATCACTACTTATGCAACCTTAAGTAAAACAAAACTCATTCCATTTAATATGGTTAAATTTTTGCCTCCCAAGGGGGCAAGGTTAAGTCTTAAAAAAACAAATTCAAAAGAAGAAGTTATTGTTGTTTACAGAGGGCCCGATTTTGATCTACTTCCTGAAAAAGCAAAAAAACAACTTGAGAAAAACACATTCAGTATTTCAATCAACAACTCACGAATGGCTTATGTTTTAGAGGAAAAAGTCGAACATCAAATATCTTATAAATGGACAGCACCCGTGTTGCCAGGAACGGTTCAATGTACGCCAGATGGTACACTAATTATTTTAATGCGTGATGCTCAAACTACGGGGGGGTATCCTAGAATTCTTCAGGTAAGTGATGAGGGACTTAATATCTTAGGGCAAAAGTCAACAAATGAATGTTTTCAATTTCAACTCAGTGCTGTCTGATATTATCAAAATTGTTTTTACTTTTGTATGGATCAGATTTAAATGAAAGTACTTTTAAAAGACGCAACCTTAATTAACGAAAAGAGTTTTTTGCACAATCAAAAAAAGGACGTGTTAGTTGTCAATGGAATACTTGACCAAATAGAAGATCAGATCATAATTGAAGATGCCAAAATTATAGAGCACGAAGACCTTCACCTTTCATCAGGTTGGTTTGACCCCTGTATTTCATTTGGCGAACCCGGTTATGAAGAGCGAGAAACTTTAGCTAACGGTTTACTGACTGCTTCAAAAAGCGGATTTACTCACATCTTATTAAACCCTGATACGCATCCTGCACTGGATTCTTTCACAGATGTCAGTCATATTCTCCAGCAAGGGTTGAATAAGGCTACTGCTCTTCATGTTAGCGCATCACTATCTGAAGGTTCTCAAGGAAAAAACTTAGCACCCTTATTTGAAATGCACAAGGCTGGAGCTATGGCCTTTGGCGATTTTAATCAAACTTTAAAAAATCCAAATCTATTGCGTATTGCATTAGATTATGTTCAGAGTTTTGATGGCTTGATTCAAGCCTATCCACTAGATTCTAACTTGAGTAATAATGGACAAATGCACGAAGGTGAAATAAGTACTAATTTAGGTCTGAAGGCCATTCCCTATATTGCAGAGACTACTAGCTTGGCTCGGGATATTCAATTACTAGAATACACTCAAGGAAGAATTCATATCCCTTATATCTCAACTGCTATGAGTGTAGAATTGATCCGCAATGCTAAAAAAAAAGGATTAAATATCAGTTGTGGAGTTCCCATTGCTCACTTGCATGCCACGGAAGAGAACTTAACAGAATTCGATACCAACTTTAAAATTATTCCCCCGCTCCGAAATAGAAAAGATCAAAGAGCCCTCAGAGAAGGGCTTTTAGACGGAACGATCGATATGGTTACAAGCCTACACCAACCATTAAATCCTGAGCTTAAAGAGTTAGAATTTGTTCGTGCAAAAGAAGGTAGTATTGGTCTAGAAGCAGCATTTGGAATTTTACTAAATTATTTTCCTTTAGATAAATCAATCGCCTTTTTGACCAGAGGTAAAACGACCTTCAAAATTGAAGATTTTGGATTTAAAATTGGTTATCCAGCTGATTTTACATTCTTCTCGCCAAAAGGAAATAGTAAGCTTAAAAAAGCCAATTTATACTCAAGTTCTAAAAACTGTCTCTTTTTAGATAGCACAATCAAAGGAACTGTTTATGGAAGCATAAGAGGAAAGTTTATCCAGCACAACAATTAATATACTCCTAAAATGCTAGAATATCGTATTCAAAATCCATCTTCATCTGATATGGATGCCACTCCAGCTATTATTTTGATTCACGGTTATGGAAGTCACTCCGGTGATTTATTTAGTTTTGCTCCCAATCTTCCGAAAAACCATGCCATTATTGCTTTACAGGCGCCTATCAATTTAGGTTCAAGTAGTTATGCTTGGTATCCCTTGCAAATGGACTCTTCAGGAGTAGTTACATCTAAGCTTAATGATGTTTGGGGTGCTGTTAAATTGATTATTGATACGATTGATGAACTGGTTAAAATACACAAACTCGATTCTGAGGACTTAAGTTTATTAGGTTTTAGTCAAGGGGCCATTTTAAGTTGGGCAATTGCTTATCAAAATTATAATTTAATAAGGAGAATAGTAGCATTAAGTGGTATGATACACGAAAGTATCAATACAAGCCAAGCCCCAAAATTTGTTGCTTATGCGAGCCATGGAATTAATGATCAGGTTATTCCAATCAGTCAGCCTAGAGATACAATTGTCCCATTAAGTGAAAAATACGATGAGATTAGTTATCACGAATTCAATGATGAACATAATGTCTCTGTGGAAAATTTTAATCAGCTTATTTCTTGGTTGGAAAAAACTAATTTAAAATGAATTAATAATGGATTTCAAGGCTTTAAATTCAAATCCTCTAGCTGTTTTTTGACAGGTCAAAAAAGCTTGTCCTTCAATATTTACACTTCGAAATCCAATCAAAATCCAGTCGGTATTGACCATTTGAATATTATCTATTAAAAAGCGTTCTCCTTCAGGAAGAATTTGAATCAACTCCTTTAAATTTCCATCTATATTATATGATAATAACTCTTTTTTTATAGCTTCAGAGGTTTGATTATCCTGATCTAAAGTAAAATATTTATTAACGGATAGTTTCTTCTTTAAATTTGACAAGGAATCTTTTAAACTTAATTGCAGACTTTTTTGACTCTGAATCAAATTATCTTGATGATTTAAGATTTTATTAGTGTTGATCAATTGAAAAAATAAAATTATACAAACAAAAAGAAATAGGTAAAAAACGATTTTAAATTTCATAGACTCAATTTGAGATAACCATCAAGGTATCGTATGCTAAAAAAACATTATGTGGAAGGTTTTTACTAACTTCATCATGAAACCCCATTAAGTGGCTAATGTGAGTTAGAAAAGCTTTTTTAGGATTAATTTTTTGAATCATAACAAGTGCTTCTTCGAGATATAGATGGCTTGGATGTGGATCATTATGTAATGCACTCAAAACCAAAATATCTAAGCCCTTAAGTTTTTTTTGCTCCTTTTCGGAGATAGTTTTAACATCTGTTAAGTAACAAAAATTATCGATTCGAAACCCCATCACAGGTAAAGTGTTATGAAATACTTCTATTGGAATAATAGTTTTGTCATTAAATTTAAAAGGTGTTTGTTCATTTATTTTATGTTGTAATACTGAGGGTGCCCCAGGATATTTATTTAATGAAGAAAAAATATAGTTAAACCTCATACTTAAATTTTCTAAAACACGTTCAGTACCAAAAACGGAGATATCACCCTGACGGAAAAAAAAAGGACGAATATCGTCTAAACCAGCTGTGTGATCAGCATGTTCATGAGTAAAAAAAATTCCATCAAGATGATCACAATAAACACGAAGCATTTGTTGTCTAAAATCAGGACCGCAGTCAATAACTAAATTTGTAATCCCCCACTGAATTAAAATCGAAACTCGAAGTCGTTTATCTTTAGGGTTCTTACTTAGGCAAACAGGATGATCACTTGCAATAACCGGGATTCCTTGAGAAGTTCCAGTACCTAAAAAATTAATTTTTAAAATCTGACAACAAAAGTACTGTTTTTCTTTTTACATACCATGGAACTTTGTATTTTTGGATTAACAATTAAAAAATGAGTATTACAATTAAAGGTGACCAAGGTTTTGATAATAAACCTTCTATAGAAGCCAAAGCGCTTCGGATTAATCTCAACCCATGTATTTATGGAACCTTTGCTGAAATTGGAGCTGGTCAAGAGGTCGCGAGACACTTTTTTAAAGCGGGTAGCTCATCAGGGACTATAGCCAAGACAATTAGTGCCTACGACAAAAACTTTAGTGATACCATTTATGGTGAAGAAGCAGATGGTCGATATGTAACTGAAACACGTTTGGAAAAGATGATGTCTCATGAAATGCGCTTACTCAAAAGAAGAATCCCCAAAATAGACCAGTCCAATAAAATGTTTTTTACACTTGCCAATACTGTTGCAACTATTGATTTTGCTAAGAAATTTAAAGGTCATGGATGGATGGGTATCCGTTTTCAAAAAGATCCAGAAGGGGCATACAATCAAATAGTATTACATGTACGCTTCCACCAATCTGAAGCTCGATTACAACAAGAGGCTTTGGGCTTTATGGGAGTTAATTTAATCTACGGGTCCTTTTATAAACATCATAACCCAAAAAAATTATTACGTTATCTTTATGATAATATTGATAGTGATGCCATAGAAATTGACACCATCAACTTTTCAGGACCAGAGTTTAAAGATGTTGACAATCGTTTGATTAGTCTCCAGTTGATACGTAATGGTATGACTGAAGCTGTAATGTTTGATTCTGATGGAAATAATGTACTTCCTGCTCGTGTGTTGTATAAAAAAAATATTCTTGCTTTAAGGGGGAGCTTTAGACCGGTTACAAAGGTCAATATCGATATGCTAGAAAAATCCTACGAGATTTTTACCAAAGAAGAAAATGTAGATGAAAATAAAACAAAAGTAATTTTTGAAATTACCCTCTCTAATCTTCGTGCACAAGGAGAAATTGATGAAAAAGATTTTATGGATCGTGCTAAACTACTTTGTTCCTTGGGTCATACAGTAATGATTTCAAATTTTAAAGAATACTACCGTTTGATTGACTATTTCTCACATTATACCAAAAAGCAAGTTGGATTAGCAATGGGAGTAAATAACTTTGTTGATATTTTCGACGAACAATACTACCAAGATTTAAGTGGAGGAATATTGGAAGCATTCGGAAAGATGTTCTATAATAATCTTAAGGTTTATCTATACCCAATACGAAATGAACAAAATGGGGATATTACAGATAGTAATAACCTAAAGTTACACCCACGTATGAAGGAGTTTTATAAATTTTTTAAATACAATGGTAAAATAGTAGATATTTTTGATTACGAAGAAAGTCACCTCAATATTTTTTCTCGAGCTATTCTTCAAAAAATAAAAAATAATGATAAAGGATGGGAAAAAGATTTACCTGTGGGAATAGCCGAAATGATAAAAAAGAATCAAATGTTTGGGTATAAATCATAAAAGTTAATAAATATTAACTTTACTAATATGTTTTTAAAAACTTCACATAGGTCATACAATTTTTTTTGTTCCTATATAAAACTGAACAAAAATATATGTACTAATAAAAAATAGACTAATCCAATATTTGGGCAGCGTGTTCCTTTGTCTTGACTTTGTCAATTACACGTTCAACATTGCCTTTTTCATCAATAATGAATGTCATTCTATGGATACCATCATATTCCTTGCCCATAAATTTTTTAAGCCCCCAAACTCCAAAGGCTTTAATAACTTCTTTTTCAGTATCTGCTAATAGTGGAAAGGGAAAATCAAATTTATCGACAAAGTTTTTTTGTGCTTTTTCAGTATCTGCACTCACTCCCAACAGAATATATCCTGCTTCAGTGAGTTCAGCATAGTGATCTCTTAAATCACATGCCTCTGCTGTACACCCGGGGGTATTAGCTTTAGGGTAGAAAAAAACAACCACCTTAGACCCTTTATATTGTTCTAAGGATTGTAAATTGCCCAAATGATCGTTCACAGTAAATGAAGGGACTTTATCTCCTACTTTTAGAGTATTCATAATTCATAGCGTTTTGTATTTTCGAAGATAAAAAATCTCCATGACAAAAAAAGAAAAAGTTGCATTTGCCATTGAAACCTTGGAAAGATTATATCCTGAGATTCCTATTCCTTTAAACCATAAAGATCCTTACACTTTGTTGATTGCTGTTCTGATGTCTGCACAAAGTAAGGATGTACGAGTCAATCAAATTACACCTTTGCTCTTTGCAAGAGCTTCAACACCAACTGAAATGGTCAACTTAACCGTAAATGAAATTCGAGATATAATACGCCCCGTAGGATTATCTCCTATGAAATCTAAAGGTATACATGGGTTGTCTAAAATTTTATTAAAAAAATATAACGGTTTGGTCCCTCAGGATTTTGAAGCTCTAGAAAAACTTCCAGGTGTTGGACATAAAACAGCTAGCGTTGTAATGGCTCAAGCTTTTGGAGTTCCTGCCTTTCCGGTAGATACACATATTCAACGTTTAATGTTTCGTTGGGGATTTTCCGACGGCAAAAATGTGGTTCAAACGGAACGAGATGCAAAGAGGCTTTTTCCAAAAGATAAATGGAATGATCTTCATTTACAAATAATATGGTATGGCCGAGAATACAGCCCTGCAAGGGGTTGGAAATTGGATCAAGACATTATCACCAAAACAATTGGACGAAAATCAGTACTAAATACCTATAAAAAAACTAATTATTAAGTAATTCTGTAGGAGATGATTTTGTCACTGAATATGTCCTTGAAAAAACCAAAATGCGATCTATAACTATCTTTCGTGGTTTATCTAATTTTGATCCCAATATTTTTTTTGAATAGTAGTTTTTTGCCATAAATTTTTATATGATATTTAAACGGCAAAAAGGAAAGAAAATTGTTAGGCATTCAAAATAATTTTATTTTCATCAATTAACTTTCTAAGATTAATTATTGCATAACGCATTCTTCCTAAAGCTGTATTTATACTCACATTAGTGTTTTTAGCAATTTCCTTAAAGCTCATATCACGATATAAGCGCATTATTAAAACTTCTTTTTGATCTTCAGGGAGCTCCTGCACTAATTTTTGTAAATCTTTAACTATTTGATCTTGAAACATAGTGTGCTCAGCATTAAGTGAACTATCCGAAATAAATTGAAAAATATCAAACTCTTCAGTATTTTTTACTTTTGGCATACGATTATTTTTTCTAAAAAAATCAATTACCAAATTATGAGCAATTCGCATTACCCATGGAAGAAACTTTCCTTCTTCGTTGTACTGACCTCCTTTCAAGGTACGAATTACCTTTATAAAAGTATCTTGAAAAATATCTTCAGCGGTATCACGATTCTGAACTTTTGAATTAATGAAATTAAAGATACGTGATTGATGACGATTGATTAGTATTTCCAAAGAAATTTCAGAATCTGAAAGGTATCGTTCAACTAATACAGAATCTGAGAGATTTGAAGCGTTTGTTTTCATAAATAAAATTACTTAAAATAGTAGCAGTTAAAAAATCGAAATTTTTATTAAGTAATTTTATGTTATACGCGAAATCATTTATTTAAAACAAATATACATAATTTATTTAAAATACTATATAGATCCACATTAGACAACATATTATAAAATATTTCTTTATCAAATCATATTTAACATCAATCATTAATCTGTAAGATTTACAAGCTTAAAATTGTAAATTTGTATCCTTTTAAAACATTATGAAAAATATTTTGGATTCTGATCCGAAAAAAAATATCATCATTAAAGGGGCTCATCTTCATAATTTAAAGCATGTAGACCTTGTCATTCCTAGAAATAAAATGACAGTAATGACTGGTTTATCAGGTTCTGGAAAGTCATCTTTAGCATTTGATACTCTTTATGCTGAAGGCCAAAGACGATATGTGGAGAGTCTTTCTTCATATGCCCGTCAGTTTATGGGTAGGCTGAGTAAACCTAAAGTGGATTTTATTAAAGGATTGTCTCCAGCAATAGCTGTTGAGCAAAAAGTTACCACATCCAACCCAAGATCTACTGTGGGAACTAAAACAGAAATTTATGACTATATAAAACTACTATTCGCTAGAATCGGTAAGACATACTCCCCTATTTCAAATAGAGAGGTTAGAAAAGACAGTGTTACCGATGTAATTAATCAAATAAAAAAACTAAAAACTGGAGAACGATTTTTGCTACTTTCTCATATAAAAAAAGATGTTAATAGAACCAACAAAGACAAGATTAAAATCTTTATCCAACAAGGTTTTGCGAGAATTTATGATGAGGGTGAGGTCTTTTCATTAGAAAGCCTAGAAAAATTTCCAAAAAAAGAGTTTGATTTGGTCATTGATAGATTGATAATACGTCAAGAAGAGGATTTCTATAATCGTCTTGCGGATGCAGTTGAAATTGGATTTTACGAAGGGAAAGGGCATTGCTCTTTGTTACGATTAAGTGACAAAAAACGATATGAGTTTTCAAATAAATTTGAACTCGATGGAATGAATTTTATTCAGCCTAGTATACATTTATTTAGCTTTAATAATCCTCTGGGGGCCTGTCCTAATTGTGAAGGCTTTGGTGATGTGATTGGAATTGATCCTGAATTGGTTATCCCGGATACCAGCCTATCTGTTTATGATCATGCAATTGTTCCGTGGAAAGGAACAGGTATGCGTAAGTTTTATTCAAAACTAATTGATCAAGCCTATCGTTTTGACTTTCCGATTCACAGAGCTTATTTTGAATTATCTAAAGAACAGCAAGAATTGATATGGAACGGTAACTCTTATTTTACTGGAATAAATAAATTCTTTAAAAAAATAGAGGCTAAAAATTATAAAATTCAAAATAGGGTCTTACTTTCTCGTTACAGGGGGAAAACTTCATGTAAACTTTGTAAAGGCTCAAGACTTAAAATAGCTGCAGATTATGTAAAAATAAGTGATAAAAGTTTACCTGAATTACTTCAAATCTCAATTGACGAGTTGGTAATATTTTTTAAACAACTCAAGCTTGATAAATATGATATCAAAGTTGCAAGTAGATTGCTAAAGGAAATTAACAGCAGGCTCACGTTTGTTCAAGAGGTGGGTTTGGGCTATTTGACATTAAACCGAAGATCGAACAGTCTGTCGGGTGGTGAGTCTCAACGAATTCAGTTAGCAACTTCATTAGGGAGCAGTTTGGTGGGTTCTATGTATATTCTTGATGAACCTTCAATTGGGCTACATTCAAGAGACAATCAAAAGTTGATAAAAGTATTAAAAAATTTAAGAAATTTAGGAAATACGGTTATTGTGGTAGAACATGATGAGCATATCATGGCAGCAGCAGATCATATAGTGGATATTGGACCAGAAGCAGGAACATTTGGTGGAGAAGTTATTGCTCAAGGATCCTTTGAAAAAATATTAAAAAGTAAAGGATTCACTTCAGATTATCTTAATGGTAATCTAGAAATTGAACTGCCTAAAAAAAGGAGAAAAAGTGCTAAAAAATTAATTTTAAAAGGGGCACGAGAAAATAATTTAAAAAATATTGATATTAAGATCTCATTGGGTTGTTTGACAGTGATAAGTGGTGTTTCGGGAAGTGGTAAAACCAGTTTGATCAAAAAAATACTCTACCCCGCTCTATTACGTGAGTTTGGTATTTATAGTCATAAACCAGGATCCTTTACCAGTTTAGATGGTGACCTTGATACACTAAAAAGTGTAGAGTTTGTAGACCAAAATCCCATTGGAAGATCTTCTCGTTCTAATCCAGTCACCTATATCAAAGCTTATGATGAAATAAGAGCACTTTACGCTTCAAATAAGTTGTCCAAGCATCGGGGGTATATGCCTAAACACTTTTCGTTTAATGTAGATGGAGGCCGCTGTGATAGTTGTAAAGGAGAGGGAAATATTACCATAGAGATGCAATTTATGGCAGATGTTATTCTTGAATGTGAACATTGCAAAGGAAAAAGATTTAAAAAAGAGATTCAGGAAGTAAAGTTTAACGAAGTTTCTATAGATCAATTATTGGATATGACGGTGGATACTGCTATTACATTTTTTGAAAAACACCAAGTCAAAAAGATTACTCAAAAACTCCAACCACTTCAAGATGTTGGTTTAGGATATGTGACTTTAGGACAATCTTCCACCACACTTTCAGGTGGTGAAGCACAGCGGATTAAGCTAGCCTCATTTATTGGCCAGGGAATCACCAAAGAAAAGGTATTATTTATTTTTGATGAACCGACAACTGGCCTTCATTTTCATGATATAGAAAAGTTGATTACTTCATTTAATGCCTTAATTGAACGAGGACATTCTATTGTTGTCATAGAACACAATCTGGAACTGATAAAATGTGCAGACCACCTTATTGATCTTGGACCAGAAGCAGGGCATTATGGAGGTTATTTAGTTGGACAAGGAACCCCGGAACATATTGCAACTATTAAAGAATCCCATACAGGGCGATATTTAGCTAAAAAATTAGTTTAAAGATGATTTTTAATTCGCTTTAGTAACGCTTCTATATCAACTGACCATCTAAGTGTAAAGAGTGGGATTCCAAATAATACCAGAACTAAAAAGCTTCTCGATAAAATAGAAACAAAGGGATTCATAAATGTTGGAATGGAATAAACAATTCCATAAATCAAAAATATACTTCCAATAATACTGAAAGATTTTTGGTTGTAAGGATGTATTTTAAAGACAATATAAATCAATATAATTTTGCAGATATTAATAAAAACAACAACAATTAATGTAGCTAATGCAGCACCAATAATGCCATAGAAATTAATAAAATAATAATTTAAAATTACTGCAAGTATTGCAGAGCCAAGAGAAAACCAAAACACATAAGAATAGTATTTGGAGTTACTAATAATACTATTTAGACATCCCATAGACATACTGAAAAACTTACCTAGGGACACTATAATTACCACACTAAAAGCAGATGCGTAACCATCTTGATTGATAATTTCATAAAAGTCCATCAGATTTAAATTTATGATTAAAAAAGCTAAACCACTGACAACCATCAAATTGACACTGCTCTTTTTTAACAACACTTCTAAACGAGACATATCATTTGCATTTAAAGCATTGGCTACCAATGGACTGGTAATCTGAAACATGGCTCGTCCAGGTGCTTCAACTACAGCGGCTATATATAATGCAACGGCATAAAAAGCTACATTTTCATCTGAAGTAATGGCAAAAATCATCGACTTATCAATATCTAAAATAAAACTTGCTGCAGCTCCAGAAAGGAATATTAAGAAGCTATAACGCAGCATAATTTGCAAGTTGGATGGTAATTTAAATTGAAAAGAGGGGATATAAACATAAAAGCTATAGGCTGCAATAAAAAATAACCGCAGATAATAACCAACAATAAGAAAATTTATAAAATCGTCAAAAAGAATAATTTCAAATATGTAGGCAATTAATAAAATAAAAGTAAGTAGCCTGGGATAGACTTCTTTAAGAAAGTTTCCAAAAACAGATTGTAAATGAACTCTTAACCAGCTGAAAAATATCTCAAAATAAGCAGTCGCTATGGCAATAGATAAAATCAGAAAAGGAAAACGACCTACCGTATTGCTATTTCCTGCTATCAATAAAAGGATATCGTTACTATATATGTAGTAAACTGGAATAAGGAGAAGTAATATAAACAAAGGAAATAGCAGTACAAACCACAACAAACGATCTTTCTCTTCTTTGGATTTGCAATCACTAAAATATTTGATCAGAGTATGTTGTACACCAAAAGAAATAAAGGGCTGAATCAAATTGGAATTTGCTAATAAGGCTACGATTAGCCCTTGGAACTCTTTTCCCGCATAAGTTGGATATAAAAAGACCATATTGATGGCGCCAATCAAAAATGCGAGGCCTATACTGACCAGATTGTAAATCGACTGTTTAGCTATTATACCCATAAATCAGGATGATTGAATTTGGGATCGAGGTTTAATATAATAAATCCCACCTGAAAATAGCATAAAAAGAATCAAGCTACACCACCGTATTTGTGATCCCAGAGTAACTATTTGAGGTTTAAAACTAAATACAACTGTTGATTTACCTGCAGGAATTTCAAGACCTCTAAGTAGATAATTAACATTAACAATTGGACAATCTTTATTGTTTACCCTAGCAGTCCAGCCAAAAGGATAATACATTTCTGAAAAGACCACGAATTGTTGTGACTGACTTTGTATTTTATAAATTAATTCGTCAGGTGATGTTTTAGTTAATTCGATAGTAGTTAATGAATCCTTGGCGTATTTCATCGCAAGATCTTTTGGAAATGTTCTATCAATCACAAGTGCTTCAGATGAAAAATCAGTTTTTTTTAATTCTTTGAGTAATGCATCTGCCGAAGGTGTAACCTTGATTTTCTCCACAGTCCAAGCATTTCCTAATACATTTGGATTGTTTAAGGGCTGTAAAGTATTTTTTTTCTGATCAGTAACCAAAACGTATTTTACATTTAAAATATCTAAAACGCCGGGAATCTGATGCGTTTTATAATAGTCAAATAATTCTTCAAAACGTCTAGGTTTAGCTCCGTGGTATCCTCCTAAACTATTGTGAAAATATGCTGTTCTTGCTCCGGTAAGTCCTAATTGAGGCTCGAAGACGCGGTAACGACTGCTGTCTTGAAGAATAGCTTGATCTGCAGCTGTTATTTGAAAAGGAGTGGCTGCTAGTGCCGGTTTCACAAAAGTATCTCTTGTAATGTAGCGTGAAGAAATCCCAATCAAATCAAAAAGTAAAACCCCGATAATCAATCCTAAAATCAGATTCCGATTGGTATTCTTTATCTGATAATACAAAACTAAAGAAGCCAATACTATGGTAATGAGTAGTGATCTAATTATATCTTCTTGAAAAATGGAAACTCTTGCTTGTTTAATGATATTTACCAATTCAATCCCATAAATTTCTATAAAATATGCATCATTAACCCCCGAGAAAGAAAGACTCCCTTTGAATAATAAAAGAGCAAAAAATAATAGAATTAAAATCCCTAAAAATTTGGCATTTTTTGTTAAATTAAAATCAGTTTGTTTTGTTAATGCCCACTGAAGTCCCAAAACAGCCAACACAGGAAAACAAAACTCCAAAACAATCTGAATGGAGGATACTGCTCTGAATTTATTATAGAATGGAACGAAATCAATAAAAAAGTCAGTGAGCAAAGAGAAGTTTTTACCCCAGGAAAGCAATAACGAAAATAAAATTCCTATCACCAAAGTATTTCGTAAAGGAGAACGAACATAAATAAGGGCTAATAAAGCAAAAAAGAATACAGTAATCCCTATATATGCCGGCGCTTCAAGTATAGGTTGAGATCCCCAATAGGTTGGGACATTTGTGGAAAACTCTTTAGCCTGAGAAGGTCGAACTCCATTGTTTAATAAAAATTCGTAGACTCCATGTTTTTCTCCCAGATTCTCGCTTGATCCCCCACCTTGAATTCGAGGTATGATTAAATTCAGACTTTCAAAAATACCATAGCTATATTCGGTTATGTAATTATAGTCCAGTCCACTACTCTGCTCTTTAGGGCTACCGTTTGCTCTAAAATTAAGTTCACTTGCACCTCGTGTACTAAATTTAGCATATTCAGCAGTGGCTAAAAGTGGGGTTGCGTTAAATCCTAAAGCTAATATTCCTGATACAATTAAAAGTACCATGGAACGTAAATAGTCAGAAATTTGTTTTTGTTTAAAAGCTTGAACACCCCAAACAAAAGCAAAGATACCAACCAAAAAGAGAAGATAGTAGGTCATTTGGTAGTGATTGGCTCGTATTTGCATACCAAAAGCTAGACTTGATAGTAAAAACCCCCAAAAATAGTACCTTCTGAATAGCAGAACTAAACCACCAATTACAAATGGAAAAAAGCTGACCGCAAGAGCTTTCGTATTATGTCCTACTTGTAAAATAATTAATAAATAGGTTGAAAAACCAAAAGCGAATGCTCCAAATAATGCTGTATGCCAAGGAATCTTCAAAATTAAAAGCAATAAATAGGCACCAAAAAAATATAAAAAGAGAATATGAGCGGGTCTGGGTAGTAAACGAAAAAAATCGTATATGGGACTGAGAAAGTCACCAGGATATTTGGCACCTAACTGGTAGGTGGGCATACCCCCATACGCATTATCAATCCAAAAAGTTTCTTTCCCTGTTTTCTCACGATATTCCATTAGTTGTCTTGCCATGCCATTGTATTGTCTTATATCTGATTGTAACAAAATTTTTCCAGACAATACAGGATAATAAAAGGCAAGTGAGATCAAAGCAAAACCACTAATTACTATAAGGTGAATATATGCTTTAGTCTTTATGAAAGAGTCAATCAAGTTCTTCATAGTCAATGTATTCCCCCATGGTATCTGATGGAGATTTTCTTTTTTTGGGGGGTGGAGCCTGAGTTTTATATTTCTGATTGTTGGCTTTCTTAATAAAATTTGATATTATCAGTTTGAATAAAAATGGAGAAATCAATCGAAGGAGGTAAATTCCTCCTAAAAAAAGCAATAAAAATTTAAAGAGTGTGCCCAAGTCAGTGGTTTGACTTCAAAAATAACCAATTCACACTTATTGTCGAAAAATAATGACTCAATAATGTAATACTGGTCTAAATTTCAGACAATTCTCACTTATATTTGTGTTATGAATCGCAGGTTGTCCATTTTACTAATTATTTTGGGTGCTTCTTCTGCAAAAGCTCAATATACTGACCAAATTAACTCCAACAGACCGGGTTCATCCATTGGTGCATTTTCTGTAGGTAAGAACGTAATTCAAGCTGAAGCTGGATTAGCATTAAGATATTTCACACATGCTGGATACAACAATTCCACTTTCAGAGGCAGTATAAGTTTTTTATCTCTTCGATGGGGGTTTTTATTTGAAACTCTAGAGCTTACCTACGAGGGCCAGTTTCTTAGTGGCACTTTAAATTCAAAAATATTAACCAATGCAACCGTATATTCTCGAAATGGTTTTTTACAAAATTTTATAGGATTAAAATATCTTCTTTACGATCCATTTAAAAAAGAAAAAGAGCTTAATGTTTATAGCTGGAAAGCAAATAATGGCTTCAAAATCAAGGATTTAATCCCAGCAGTATCACTTACTCTAGGTGGAAATTTAAATTTAGAAGAAAATAATCCTTTTCCTTTCAACAATGTTTTTGGTACACTTTACAGACCTGTTTTTTTTCAAAACTTAGGAATCGCTGTTGATGAAGAACCTTTTTTTCACCTTCGGGGTACTCTAGCTACTCAATCTCATTTTTTAGGTACATGGGTATTTGTAACTAATTTTACTTATGATCGTTATTTATCAAAATACCCTCAGAAAAGTTATATCATCACCTTAACTCATACATTCGACCCTTTATGGTCTGTATATATTGAAAATCAAGGCAGATACAGTGATTTATATATAGATAATTTATTTAGATTAGGGGCTGCTTATCTGTGGAGTGATAATATTCAAATTGAAGCTACCCTTGGATCATCATTAAAAAACACCCCACATCAGCTTTTGATAAATGCAGGATTTTCATACAGACTTGATTTTCACAAAGACTTTATCTCTGCCGAAGAAATTCAAGAAAAAGAAACAAAAAAACAAGAACGTCAGTTGAACAAAACCCTTAAAAAAAACGCAAAAGGAGAAAAGAAAAGAAAGCGCAAGGCGAAAAGAAACTAACCATGGATCAAAATTTAACTTTAAAAGTTGTGAAAAGCTCAAAAGACTTTGATGCTTTTGTTCGATTTCCATTTGATTTGTATAGGTATAACTCTCACTGGGTTCCGCCTCTTATCAAGGATGAAATTGAAACCATAAATCCAAATACAAATCCTGTTTATCAGAATGCTAAGGCTCGATTTTTCTTGGCATTAAGGGGTGAAAAAGTTGTGGGAAGAATTGCGTCAATAATCAATTGGATAGAAGTAAATGAAGTGGGTAAAAGTAAAGTTCGCTTTGGATGGTTTGATGTAATTGATGATCTAGAAGTCTCAAAATTACTGTTGGAACAGGTAAGGATATTTGGTGAAGAACACAATTTAAAAACTATAGAAGGTCCTATGGGATTTTCAAATCTTGATAAAGCAGGAATGTTGATTGAAGGGTTTGAGGAACGCAATACTATGATAACTCTATACAATGCCCCTTATTACAAAAATCATTTAGAAGCTTTAGGATATAAAATGAATGCTAAATGGGTTGAGTACGAAATAAAAATCGATGACTTTGAAGCCTCTCCAGAAAAAGTAAAGCGGTTTTCTAAATTGATAATGAAGCGTTATGAACTATCCTTGCTCCAGTTCAAAGATAAAAAAGATATCATCCCATATGTTGATCAAATGTTTCAATTATTATATGAAACATATAATAAACTTCAGACTTTTGTACCTATTCAAAGGTATCAGATCGAACATTACAAAGAAAGGTACCTACGATTTATTCACCCTGATTTTATCAAATGTATTGTAGACTCAAAAGGAAAATTAATTGCATTTTCAATAACCATGCCCTCTTTTACGGATGCACTTAAAAAAATTAATGGGAAAATTAATTTATTTAATTTTTATCATCTTTATAAAGCTCTTCGAAAAAATAATCGTGCTTCTTTTTATTTAATTGGTGTCCATCCCGATTATCAAAACAAAGGAATCACCGCAATAATATTTTATGAAATGCAAAAGCTTTTCAATAAAAGGAATATCAATATTGTAGAGACCAACCCAGAGTTAGAAGAAAATACAGCCATTCAAAAGCTTTGGAAGAATTATGAAAATAGACTTCATAAAAAGCGGGCTACCTTTGTCAAAAATATATAAATAGATTCTATGTTAAGCGATGGAACCATTATAGCCTTATCCACCCCTCAAGGAGTCGGAGCTATAGGTATCATTAGACTTTCAGGTCCTCAAGCAATTGAAAAAACAATTTTTTTTTTCAAACCAAAAGGCTTAAAAGAATGGAATAAAATTCAGCCCAATCAGGTCATTTTAGGAAACTTTGAAAAAGAGGGTGTTTTAATAGATGAAGTATTAATAACACCATTCAAGGCTCCTAATTCCTACACTGGTGAAGACGTGATAGAAATTTCATGTCATGGATCACCCTATATTTTACAACAAATTATTTCCTGTTATATTGATGAAGGAATTAAACCAGCAAAACCTGGAGAATTTACACTTCGTGCCTATCTAAATAAAAAAATGAATTTAAGTCAGGCTGAAGCAGTTGCAGATCTCATTGCATCAGAAAGTGCAGAAGCCCACAGAATAGCGATGCAACAAATGCGTGGTGGTTTTTCCAAAAAAATGGAGAAATTAAGACAACAACTTATTCAATTCAAAGCACTAATCGAATTGGAATTAGATTTTAGTGAAGAGGAAGTCAACTTTGCCGATAAAAAAGAACTGGAGAACATATTGAATAAACTTGATGAAGAAATACAAGTTTTAAGAAATTCTTTTGCCTACGGGAATGTTATAAAAAAAGGAGTTCCAGTAACCATAGTTGGAAAACCTAATGTTGGAAAGTCCTCTCTTCTCAATGCGCTTTTTAATGAAGAAAAAGCAATTGTATCTCCAATTGCTGGAACAACTAGAGATGCCATTGAGGATACATTGATCATAGAGGGAATACAATATCGCTTCATTGATACAGCAGGCCTAAGACATACTGAAGACACTATAGAATCGATTGGTGTTGCAAAAGCAAAAGAAA
Source organism: Flavobacteriaceae bacterium (assembly GCA_029268555.1). GTDB lineage: Bacteria > Bacteroidota > Bacteroidia > Flavobacteriales > Flavobacteriaceae > MS024-2A. The sequence continues at coordinate 6,305 of JAQWNN010000014.1, read as the reverse complement.
AGGTAGGTCAAGCTAGTATTCTAATATATCTTTATGATAAAACAATACCAGCCAAAAAGTTAGCTGAAGAACTAAGTACTCTTTACCGTGAAGACTTGCAAATTCTTTTGATCCAAAATAAAATAGATCTTGAGTTAAACGGATATGATCAAATGTTTTGTACAGCAATTAGCAAACATCTTGATCCAAAAATTAAAGTCATTTCCTTAGGAATATCAACTAAAGAGTCTGAATCTCTTATTCCTATGAAAAAATGTTTAAATGAGTTCGTTCAATCCATTGGAACCAATAATGGACTTATAATAAATAATAGTCGTCACTTTCACGCACTTACAGAAGCACTTTTATCTATTGAAAATGTAAAAAAGGCAATTTTAAATGATTTGCCTGGAGATTTATTAAGTGTAGATCTCAAAGAAGCTATTGAGCATGTTGGATCAATTACAGGTAACATAGACACAGATCATGATATTTTAGGTGTAATTTTTAGTCAATTCTGTATCGGAAAGTAACTTAACTTTCTTTATAATTTCTTTTAGCTAAAAATGTGGGAATGATATTCTATTATTAATTCCATTATTATCGGTGTATGTTCTTCCTTTAATTCCAAACTCCTCTATCAAGGTCTTTATCAAGTTCAATGAAATTTACGTCAGGATATTTTTCTTCAATAAGTTTTTGAATAAAAAGATATTTTATTTTTATTTTTTCCAAAAACTCAATCCCATATTTATGATATGTAGATTGATATGATAAAATATCTTCTAATATGGGATTTTTTAACAACTCATTATTTGAATAATTAAACTTTGTAAAACCAAGTGGAGTATCAGAAAATTCGAATACTTCAATATAATTTGATGAATTTCTTAGCATTGATTTTCCATAAAAAAAAGGATTTATATTAACCTCAATATTTAATCTATTAATCCTATCATTTTCTATCATTTGAGAATAAGCTTTCGGTAAAGAAGATATTTGTGTTTTCAATATATTTTCACTTACTATAGATAACTTACCCGAGTTAATTAATTCATTCAAAACACCTTCTTGAGGCACATGCCTCCATCCAGAATTTGTAATATGAAAAATCAAGCTATCAAGTTTATATTTTGACTTCCAAACTGCTTTGGGAGAGGTATATGAAAGAATTTCTTTTGCAGAACTAATTACATCTTGTTTTTTTTTAATAACAAAATTACAGTTAAGAAGACTTGAAGAAATTTCATTATGTAGTGAAAGTAGAATTTTCTTTTCATTAATTTTCTCCTTTCTTTTTTCATTCCAGTTATTTACTTGCAGTGCAATAAGTATACCCATTACCACAAGAAGAACTTCACCACAAGCATATCCTAAATAATTCTTTGTCTCTTTACTTGTTAGTCGCTTAAATCTTAAATATCTCATAACCTAAAGCTGCTATTAATTTTCAACGCAAAAAATATCTCCGATATTATATTGATTATATATTTCTTCACTTACAGCTCCTGAAGGAATAGGTTCAGCTTCTAACCCTACATTATCGTAATTTTCAATTTTCCAAAAAAATAAAAAGTTACTCCCACTTATTTCTTTTCTTGTTATCTCAACACAACCAGTTTCTTTTGTACAATTATATAGGGTAATAATAAATATAAAAATAAGAAGTTTTTTCATTTGTTTCTAAACCATATCATTTAATGCTAAGGCATTTATATCTATTAAGGGTTGTTTTTTTTCTTTAATATTTCTATTTGTTTAGATACTTCCTCCGCTTCAAATGTTTTTTTGTCGCTCTTACTTCTATTAATTTTGACAAGTCATATGACTCCTTCAGTAAAGATTTATATTTAATTTCAAGTTTTTCTATTTCTGTTTTCTTTTTAAATAATTCAAACATATAGTTTTTTTGTTGGGTTATTAAATTTTACCTAAAACTACTATTTTTTGGAAACGCTCTTATAATACCATTGCAGATATTCTCTTTTTTCTTTGGGATCTGATACAGTAAAAATTATATTATTTCAAGAATTGTACTTTTTATATTATTAAACATTATACTTTCATTTATTTTTTTTCCAATTAATAATTTACCAATAGGACTTTGTGAGGAAATACAATAAAATACTTTAGAATTGACCTCACAAGAATCAGCAGCTATAGCAACATAATAGTTTGCTTTATCAGTGAAAATTAAAGAACCTAAACTAATAATAGTTGAAGTTTTGACATCTTTAATCGTATTGAGTCTTTGATAATTTAACTCAATTTCACGAATTTGATTACCTAACTTTTCACGTTCCAGCTGAATCATGGCTCTACCAGTCTCATGCTTATCACCAGCTGAACTTTTTGTCTCAGAAGTTAAGTCCTTTTGTAAACTTTTTTTCTGTTGTTCCAATAACCTCATCTTTTTTTCAAGATGGGCTCTACAATGATCAAATAGTGTTTTTTTTATCACAGTAGAACGTTTACAACAATAAATATATTTCCATACCCTAAAGCTACTATTTTGTGCAACGTTCTAAATTACAGAAATCTTATTCATAGGACTCAGTTACCGCGTGATAAGTCATATTTATTTCATCAAGTAACTTCATTCAATCAAGATATTGGAAGTTTGTGTGTTACCAATATAGCGGCTGAACCATCTAATTTTCTAACAATTTCTGGACTTACAAACGTTAACAAACCCGTCTGGTGGACTTGTCCCCCATAGCAATATCAACATCTGATACTTGCGTTTTGCCAAAATTAGGGCTTAAGCTTTTTTTTTATAAATTTATGCCTTATAAATCATAAATCAATTAAAATGAAATACCTATTATCAATTATCCTTTGTACATTTTTGTTAGGATGTGCTGAAACAAACCAATCAATTATTAAGACCGATGATAATCTTACTTCGAATATTAAGTTTCTTTTGGAAAAATATGAGAATAATGAATTTGATGACACGGGGTTGTATTCTGCAGAATTAATATCTCGAATAAATAACTTAGATATTAATGGTTATGATAATTTAATTCCAGGATTTAAAGCACATCATGAAATACTTTATGATAATATAAAGATTAAAGACCTTTATGTGCACACTAATTATTTTGCAAATGGCGAAATTTGGTCTAATGCATGGTTTACTTGGACTGGAACAGGCAAAACAACTGGAGAGGATTACTCAAACAGAGGTCACTTTGATTATAAATGGGAAAATGGAAAAATTGTTGAATTACAAGCTTATTACAGTGAAAGTGCCGAAACAAATGAAGCTAATGCGTATGCAGAAGCCCAAAAATAAAATAAAAAAATAAATTCTTGCAAAAAAAGACCCTCCTTTTGGAGGGTTTTTCTATTATACTCATTGTTTATATCTTCGAGGTATTATAAATGAATTAAAATGAGAAAATTTGTCATAAGTTTCTTAATCTCAAGCTTTGGGTTTAGTCAATCTTCTCAAGAGCTAGATATGTGGGCAAAGAATGCTACAATCAAATCATTTGAAATGTTTCGAGAAATCTTAAGTATTCCAAATGATGCAAATCAATTGGATGACATCGAATTAAATGTAAGATGGTGCGAGAAAAATTTTATTGATAGAGGTTTTATTACTCAAAGGATATCCACTCCAAAAGCACCACTATTACTTGCAGAGAAAACTTTTTCCAAAGCCAACGAAACTGTACTAATTTATTTACAAATTGATGGCCAACCTGTCGATCCATCTAAATGGTCTCAAGAAAATCCATATACGCCAGTTTTAAAAAAGCAAAATACAAAAGGTAATTGGGAAATTATAGACTGGAGCAATATAAAAAATTACAACGATGACTGGCGAATTTTTGCTCGTTCTACAAGTGATGCAAAGGGGCCAGTTGTTATGTTTTTAAATGCAATGGATGTCTTAGAAAATAAAAAATTTGAGCCTAACTTTAATATAAAGGTTATAATGGATTTTGAAGAAGAGTTAGGGTCTCCCAATTTACCGGCTGCAGTAGATTCAAACAGGAAGATATTATCAGCTGATCATTTAATTATATTTGATGGTCCTAAGCATAGATCAGGAAAACCAACTTTAACTTTTGGAGCAAGAGGAATTTCGACAATACAATTAACCGTTTACGGACCGGTGACAGCTCAACACAGTGGACATTTTGGAAACTATGTGCCTAATCCTGCCTTTAGAATGACTAAGCTTCTTTCATCAATGAAAGATGATAATGGTGTGGTCATAATCCCTGGTTTCTATGATGGAATATTAATCGATTCAAAGACAAAAAAAATATTAGATAGATTTCCTCACGATCAAGAGCAATTTATGAAAACCTTACAAATTGGTGAACTTGATAAAGTAGGCGATAATTATCAGGAGTCAATCCAATTTCCATCACTAAATATTCGAGGTATGCAATCTGGCTGGATTGACGAAAAAGTTAGAACTATAATTCCTGCCTCGGCTAGAGCTGAAATTGATATTCGATTAGTTCTTGAGTCTGATCCTGAACGTTTAATAAATCTTGTTAAAAATCATATTGAAAAAAATGGTTATTATGTCATAGATCGAGAGCCAACTCCAGAAGAACGTATAGATAATCCAAAAGTGGCTACTTTTACACATAAAATCTCTTATCAATCTTTTCGAACAGATTTGGAAACTAAAATTGGAAAATGGTTACGTAAGGCTATAATAAAAGGCTTTGAAACTGATCCAATTAGAATAAGAATGAGCGGTGGTTCCATTCCTATTTCCCCTTTTGTAAATACTTTGGATATCCCAGCTGTTACTGTTCCAACTGTTAACCGAGATAATAATCAACATAGTCCAAATGAAAACATAAGACTTGGAGACTATCGTAACGGTATTAAGACAATCTTAGCGATATTAACTGAATCTCTCTAAATTTTTAAAATTAGAGTTTCTGGATTCTCCTTCTTGCCAAGGGTCTTTTTTTGACCATATTATTAAATGAATCAATCAGCTTTTCTAATCCCCCATTTCTGTAGAGATGATAATTCATCATTACAATTCTCTAATGTTAAAGTTCTAATTAGATGTACTGGGTTTCCCCCTCCTCCTTCAATAAAGCTGTCTGATATTGTCAAGCATAAATTTAAATTACTTTTAGGATGTATTTTTCCATCGCTCTGAAGAACAAACCTTTGATTATTAATATTATTATCACAACTATTTAATTTTAAAGTAGATGATTTTTCAATTTTATCTGCTTCCATACATACATTAAAATGACTAATATAAAATTCTTCGTTTAAAAGCTTAGTTTTATCAAAACCTTGATCAACAGATATTTCGCCTTGATATGAATAACAAGAATGGGCTTGCAATGATTTATTTATATCAGCGTTGTTTTTATAACCCTTCATATCGATACAATAACCTCTTATATCGTTAAGTGTGTTTAATAGATAAACTTCTACATCTTGTTGATTTAATATTGACTGTTGCTCAATATTATCATCTACATCATTATTACATGAAACAAATACAAAAAGGAGAAATATTTGTCTAGCCATACTCTAAAGCTAAAAAATCTTTAGAGTTTAACATAGGTTATTTATAAAGGGATTTTTTATAATACTTTAGTTTTCACATTACATCCAATTCAAAAAGATTAATTTTGATTATATGGTTCCAGAAAAAATTGCATTTCTTTTTGTTTTAGCTTTCTTTTTAATTGTATTTATTCAAAGTAGTTTGGATAAGATATTTGACTATAAAGGAAATTTAAACTTTTTGATTGATTTATTAAAAATCCATTTCTCACCACCATTAATTGTGTTTGCTTTAATTTCAGTTACTATTTTGGAATTTATTTCTGGAATATTGTGTCTAATCGGAATTATCGAATTTATTTTTAACGACTCTAATCTTATTGGATTACTTGGCCTAATTATTGGGTCTATTGCCCTTTTAGTTCTTTTATTTGGCCAGCGCATTTCTAAAAATTATGATGGAGCAAAAACAATAGCTATTTATTTTATTTTAGCAATGATAGGAATTTCACTTACCTAATTAAAACTAATGTTTGGATATAACATTTATTTTTAATTACCTAAAACCATTAGTTTATATCCTCAATTAATTATCAGAGTCTTTTTTGTAGTTTAGACGCTTATTAATCATAAATCAATTAAAATGAAAAAAGTATTTACAATATTCAGTATTCTCATTTGTTCAATAGCATTTTCGCAAAATATTTTTTGGTACAATGTGATGCTAGAGGTAGAAGGAAAAAACGCGTCAACCGTAGCAGGTTTAGTAGATGGATATTATTCAAATCATCCTAAACCCTCAAATGTAAAGGTTGAAT
>JAQWNN010000013.1 GCA_029268555.1 Flavobacteriaceae bacterium | reverse complement strand
AAAACCACTTTTATTAATTATTGCTAAACAATCTTTTCTAGATGTTTTAGTCCCATTAGATGCAATTTCTAAAGCAAGTTCATTGATTGTTGAATCTAATGCTTTAGATGACAATACATATGAGATAATATCTTTCAAATTTTTTTCATTCATACTTTAAATCTACAAAAAAACCTCAGTTAAAAACTGCAATTAACTGCATGATGGAGCTTTAACTTTTGGCCCTAGTGTGTCCAAATGTGTGTCCGTAAAAAGAAACCCCCACTAATAGCAGGGGTTTACAAAGGAATTTGCGGAGAAAGAGGGATTCGAACCCCCGGAGGTGTGACCCTCAACAGTTTTCAAGACTGCCGCATTCGACCACTCTGCCATTTCTCCGAATCGGCTGTAAATATACATTCCTTTTTTTGATTTATAAATATTTAAACTTTCTCTTTTTTTCAAAGTAGATAAGTCAACTTTTGTATTTTTATAAAGCATATATGGATTCTGTTTTTGAGAGCTTTTTGTTAATAATCGTTGGTTTTTTTGCCGGGATAGTCAACACATTGGCTGGTGGTGGTTCGTTGTTTACTCTTCCTGTTTTAATTTTTCTAGGACTTCCTCCCTCTGTAGCTAATGGAACAAATCGAATTGTTATAGTAATTCAGTCCCTAGGAGGCACCTTAGGCTACCAAAGTAAAAAAATAAACACCTTCCCTTTCCCCATTTATCTTGGAGTAACTGCAAGCATTGGCTCTTTGATAGGAGCTCAAATTGCATTACAACTAGACGGAGCAATTTTTAATCGAATTTTAGCCGTAATTATGTTAATCGTAGGTCTTTTGATTTTAATACGTCAAAATTCACTTTCTTCTAATCTTCCAGAGCGACTTACAGGAAAATATTTAATTTATGCTGTACTCGGATTTTTTATAATTGGAATCTATGGTGGTTTTATTAATGCAGGTATTGGGATCGTTATTATGATTTTTTTAAACCGTTTAAATCGTTTAAGCCTTGTCAAAACCAATGCGACAAAAGTTTTAGTTGTAATGATCTATTCCACTGTCGCCTTAATCTTTTTTGCTTTTAATGATGCTGTAAATTGGAAGTTAGGTTTGCTGATGGCTTTGGGAACATTGTTTGGCGCTTGGTGGGCCAGCCGTTGGTCTGTTAGAAAAGGAGACAGAGTGATTAGAATTGCCATGTTATTAACCATCTTTATAATGTCAATTAAACTTTGGTTTTTCGAATAAATCAATAATTTTGGTAGCCAGCTATCGTGATTCCGTAACCTGTAATTCCTATTCTAGGGGCTTGCTTCGAATTACTTATTACTTTTAGCTTTTTAATATTAAGATCGTGTAATATTTGAGCACCTATTCCAAAGTCTTTAAAATCCATTTTCATTGGAGGAGCCACATTATCCTTGCCCTCTTTTTGCATTTGTCTTAAAAGACCTAAACGCGAAAGTAAATTTTCTGGAGTTTGCTCATGATTGATAAATAAAACTGCACCGGTTTCGGCTTCATTAATGAGTTTAAAAATATCATCTAATCCTTTTCGAATTGAACCAGTTAATATACCCAAAATATCATTTGTGAATTTAGATGAATGAATTCTTGTCAAAACTATATCATTGACATTCCAACTTCCTTTTGTAAGTGCTAAATGTACATTGCCATTTGTTGTTTGCTCATAAGCTCTTAACCTAAACGAACCGTACTGAGTACTAATATCATGGTCTACTTTTTTTACAATCAGACTGTCATTTTGCATTCTGTAAGACACTAAATCCTCAATAGAGACAATTTTAAGGTTGAATTTTTTTGCCACTTCAATTAGCTGCGGTAGTCTAGCCATTGTACCATCTTCATTCATAATCTCAACAATCACACCTGCAGGCAACATACCTGCTAATCTTGCAAAATCTATTGCAGCTTCAGTATGCCCTGTTCTCCTAAGTACACCTCCACTTTTTGCAATCAAAGGAAAAATATGTCCAGGTCTTGAAAGATTGTAAGCTGATGTATTTGGGTCAACCAGCGCTTTAACAGTATTTGACCTGTCTAAAGCAGAAATTCCAGTGGTCATCCCATTTCCTTTTAAATCTACTGAAACAGTAAATGCAGTTTCTAAAGGATCTGTATTGTTAGACACCATTTTGCTTAATTGCAGTTCATTGCAACGTTCTTCAGTTAAAGGCGTACAAATTAATCCTCTGCCATGGGTTGCCATAAAATTGATAAGTTCGGGACTAATTTTTTCAGCGGCAGCAACAAAGTCACCTTCATTTTCACGATCAGCATCATCAACAACTATAATAACCTCTCCATTTTTTATGGCCTCAATAGCTTCTGTAATGGAGTCTAAATTTATTTTTCCTTTGGTCATGATGATTTGAATATTTTTTTAATAAAAGGAATCTTTTTCAATTTTTCAGTTATTGGAAAATAGATATTGGATAAACTTAAAAGTCCTTTATCTGAAGATGCTCTTCTAGTTAATGAGATCGCAAAAGGGGTTAATAATATCGTAGAAAGCCATGAGGCAATTAAAGGAGAAATGCTATTATCCTCTGCCGCATTAGTACTAAATAAACCTATGTAATGATAAGTTAAAAAGATTAATACTGAAAGTACAAGAGGTAAACCAATACCACCTTTTCTAATAATGGCTCCTAAAGAAGCTCCAATTAAAAACAATAAAAGAGAAACAAACAATAAAGTGAATTTTTTGTAAAGCTCAATTTTATGCAGATTAATTAATTTTTGAAAAGAAAAAAAAACTTTTCTTTTCGAATTCAAGTCACGCATACCAATTTTTATAATTGAAATTGCCTTATCCATTACCATACTTTTTCTGTAATGCTCATCTGTTTCTATAAATTGAAAAATTTGAGAAGGGATACTATCATTTTCTGACTCAATTCCACTTTTTGTAATCATTTTAGTAACGGTACTTTTCTTACCAAAATTTTCACTAAAGATTTTCTGCTCCTTTGTGAAAGACAATTGTAGGGTATCAATACTGACTTTTAATTGATCAATTTTCTGCATTCTGAAAGTAGATTTATAATTTTCTTCTTCAAGGTCTACTTGATTGAATTTGGACAGATCAATATTCATTTCATACGTTTCAAAAGAAACTTTGGCATAAGGTATGCGCTGTCTATCTTTTAGTTTTTTAGGTTCAATATCTTCATAACGATTCCCATTGTACAGCATTAACTTTAGATTAGGATCTGTAGGTTCATTTTTCATTTCACCCCGCTCCGCCTTAATCACAATATTATTTTTTTTATTTGGGCTGTATTCATGAATGATGACGTCTTCTAAAAAGCGATCATTATCCCCATATTTTCGTTTTACTTTAATATTAATTCCCCCTATTTCGTTAAAAACCCCCTCTCGAATTGCAAGAGTAGGCTCTAATTTTGCCAAGTTTCTTCTTAAGTTGTATGACTTTAATTCGCCATATGGGATGATATGATTTGAAAAATAAAAAGTACCGATTCCAAGTAATACATGGAAAATAACTAAACTATAAAGGGCTCTCTGAAGTGAAATTCCTGTAGATTTCATTGCTGCGAATTCATAGTTTTCAGATAAGTCACCGAATGTCATTAGAGATGCTAATAAAACTGATAGGGGGAGAACTAGAGGAATTAATTTTGGGGAATAGTAAATTAAAAATTTTAAAATAATCATAATATCTAATCCTTTTCCTGCTAATTCATCGATGAAAAGCCAAAAGGTTTGAATAATAAAAATGAACATGCAGATTGTAAAGACACTAAAAAGACGTATCAGATAGCTTTTCAAAATGTAGCGATCAATTATTTTCAATTCTTATTGATTTATATAATAGTCTGGATAAAGTGAAGGATCAAAAGCAAAAAAATTTTCTGCTAAATTTATATTTGAACTAAAATTCGAAATGGTCAATGTTGTTCGTGTCTCGTTGGTTCCGATTTCAATGAGCCGATAAATGATTTTTTTAAGAGTATCAATTCCAAGAAGCAAAAAGCTCACGTCTTTATTTTCTTCTATTGGGATGAGTTTTATGAATTGTATGTTGCGACCCATCACATTTTGTTTGATATCCCACTGGAAGGCATAACCTTCTTTATAGAAATACAATAATTTTGAAGGATTAATTCCGATATCCTGAGTTTCATCCAGGTTATCTATCGTAATTTCTTCATTTTCTGGTACAATGGTATAAATCTTTTCTCCGTCAAATAACTGCTCAACTCCAAGAAATAATAACTTATAACGATCACCGGAAACAGTAACTGAACCATTAGTTTCTTGTTTTATATTTTCCTGTCTATTTTCAAGGACATAATCAAAATCAAATTTCATGGTATCAAAGGATTCGATTTTCTTAGATACTTGATTCAATAATTTTTTGGCTGCTTCTGTATCTTGGGCATTTAAATGTATTCCATATAAAAAACTTGAGTAGAGAAAAAGAAAAAATATTCGCATGGTAACTTTTTATTTTTTAAAATAGATTCTAAATTTCTTCATTATTTAATAATCGATCAAGAGCTAAAAAGTCAGAGACTAATACTTGCCTTGCTTTACTTCCTTCGAAAGGACCAACAACCCCAGCAGCCTCCATTTGATCAATAATTCTTCCTGCTCTATTGTAACCTAGTTTTAATTTTCTTTGCAATAAAGATGCCGAACCTTGCTGGGCAGTCACGATTACTTCTGCAGCCTCTCTAAACAATGCATCTCGCTCACTTGCATCAATATTTAAATTAGTAGAACTTTCTTCTCCAATATATTCTGGAAGTAAGTGAGCATCCGCATAGCCTTTTTGACCACCTATATAGGCAGCTATTTTTTCAACTTCAGGAGTATCCACAAAAGCACATTGGATTCGAGTCAATTCATTTCCTTGGGTATAGAGCATGTCTCCCCTTCCAATAAGTTGATCTGCACCCCCACTGTCTAAAATTGTTCTGGAGTCAATTTTTGAGGTAACCCTAAAGGCAATTCTGGCAGGAAAGTTAGCTTTAATAATTCCGGTAATAACATTCACAGAAGGACGCTGCGTTGCTATTATGAGGTGAATTCCTATTGCTCTAGCTAGTTGTGCTAAACGGGCAATTGGTGTCTCCACCTCTTTACCAGCAGTCATAATTAAATCTGCAAACTCATCAACAACCAATACAATGTAGGGTAAATAACTATGACCATCATTGGGATTTAGTTTTCGCTCTCTAAACTTTTTGTTGTACTCTTTCAAATTTCGACACATAGCATTTTTAAGTAACTCATATCGATTATCCATCTCAATACAAAGTGAGTTAAGTGTATTGATAACTTTTGTGTTATCTGTTATTATAGACTCTTCTGTGTCAGGAAGTTTTGCCAGATAATGCCGCTCAATTTTACTATAAATATTTAATTCTACTTTCTTAGGATCAACCAGTACAAATTTCACTTCTGCAGGGTGTTTTTTAGAAATTAGAGAAGTTAAAACAGCATTTAGGCCAACTGATTTTCCTTGACCAGTTGCACCCGCCATTAACAAGTGAGGCATTTTAGCTAAATCTACTACAAATGTTTCATTACTAATTGTTTTACCCAAGGCAATAGGCAATTCCATTTCTGCATTTTGAAATTTTGAAGCATTTATGACAGAGCGCATTGATACGATACTGGGGTTTTGATTTGGGACTTCAATACCTATTGTTCCCTTCCCTGGAATTGGAGCAATAATTCGTATTCCAAGTGCTGAAAGCGAAAGTGCTATATCATCTTCAAGATTTTTAATTTTAGATATTCTTATTCCGGCATTCGGAACTATTTCATACAAGGTTACTGTTGGTCCAATAGTTGCTTTAATATTAGCAATTCCAATCTTGTAGTTGTTTAAAGTATCAACAATTTTATTTTTATTCGCCTCTAATTCTTCTTGGTTAATAGTGATCCCAGTATCCCCATACTCTTTTAATATATCAAGTCCTGGCCTTTTAAAGCTGCTAAGCTCAAGTGTGGGATCAAAAAAACCTTGTTTTTCTACCAATTTTTTTGAGGTCTGTTCTTCTGTGCTTTCTTCAATAGGGGTTTCAATTTCCATTGCGATTGAATCACTCTCTGAAATAGAGTTTTCTTCTTCAATTATTTCTAAAACATCTAATTCCTTTTCTTCAGCTGATTCTTCATTTAAATTTGAATCATCTGATTTTCCATCAAAATCATGTTGAAGGCTTTCATCTGAAAAATCTTCATTAGATTCATTTTTTTGGACTCCTTTAAACCATGTAATCATTTTTTCTGGTGTCCATTCGAGTTCAATTACAAGAAAGCAAAGAAAAAGAAATACTAAAATTGCCAAGAGACCAAGTCGACCAATATAAATTACCGCAAAAGAGTGAATTTCATATCCAATTATTCCTGAGAATATAGGAAACTCAGACCAAAAATATCCAAACATCATACACGTCCAAAGGATGTGAGCAAATCCCCAAGCCCATGAGCTTATCAATCCCTTTATTGTATTACCAAAAAATAATTTATACCCACTAAGACCAATTAAGTAAGGAAATATAAAAGCACCCACTCCAACACCTTTATAGATAAAAAAATGACTGATAAGTGCACCTAATTTATTTAAAATATTTTGAGCGACTACCGATTTGTCCGTTAATGAATTTAATGTGCTGTAATCTGTTTTCCAGCTGAATAGATAAGAAATAAATGCAATAAACAAAAGCAATGCTAGAAGCATTAGTGCTCCGCCAAAGAGTACTTGTCTCTGTCTTTTTACTTTTGGATCGGTTTTCTTTTTTTGCTTTATGTTAGCCATTAAGTTAATTTCTCTAACAAAAATACAAATTCAATTTCAATGCTATTCATATTGAAGCTGGGGTTTAAATATTATTATTTATCAAAAAATAAACCCGATGCTGACATCGGGTTAAAATTATTCACAAAAAATATTCTTATTTAACGAAGATCGAAACGATCTGCATTCATTACCTTATTCCAAGCTTTTATAAAATCATTTATAAACTTCTGGTTATTGTCATCTTGAGCATAGGCTTCAGCAATGGCTCTCAACTCAGAATTTGAACCAAGTACAAGATCTGTTCTTGAAGCAGTTCTAACTTCATTATTGTTTTTTCTATCTCTTGCAACATAACTATTGTAACCTATGGTACTCCATTTTACATCCATAGAAAGAAGAGTTTTAAACCAACTATTATCCAAGTTTCCATCTGTCCAAATACCATCACCACTATCTGAAATGCCCATAGCTCGCATACCACCAATGAGAAGTGTCATTTCTACTGGATTTAAGCCTAATAGTTGTGCTTTATCAAGCATAATTTCTTCTGGACTTACCGCAAATTCTTTTTCAGAATAATTTCTAAAACCACAAGCTCTAGGCTTTAGCAAATCAAATGAATCAATATCTGTATCTTGCTGTGGAGCATCACCACGACCAGTTGTTACTTCAACTTTTTGACCTCCAGCTTTTTCAATTCCAACTGCTCCTCCAATTATAATTAGATCAGCAACACTAACTTTTTGAGCGGAAGCAATCTGATCATAAACATTTAAAACTTTTTTGAGTTCATCAGGTTTGTTTACCTCCCAATCTTTTTGAGGAAGTAATCGGATTCGTGCGCCGTTTGCTCCACCTCGATTGTCTGATTCACGGAATGTACTTGCACTTGCCCAAGCTGTATTAACCATTTCTTGAACACTAAGACCAGAGTTGGCTAAATCATCACGAACTGCCTGTTCCTCTGATGCAGTTAACATTTTTCCAATTGGAGTAGGATCTTGCCAGATATAACTAACATCTTTAAAGTCTCCTGCAATATAATTTGTTTTAGGCCCCATATCTCGATGAAGTAATTTAAACCAAGCCTTTGCAAAAGTTTCTCCAAATTCTTCTGGATTTGCTAAAAAGCGCTGACAGATTTCATTGTAGACAGGATCAACTTTCATTGCCATGTCAGCTGTTGTCATCATTGGAAGAACTTTTTGATCACTACCGTCTACTTGAGGAACCATATCTACTTCTTCACAATCCATAGGATGCCATTGCCAAGCTCCAGCAGGACTTTTCCTAAGTTCCCATTCGTATTTAAATAAAAGCTCCAAATATCCCATATCCCATTTAGTTGGATTGGTTGTCCAAGGCCCTTCAATACCACTAGTTATAGCGTCAACTCCAACACCCGAAGCGTGTTTGTTGTTCCAACCTAATCCCATCATCTCAATTGGTGCCCCTTCAGGTTCTGATTCGACAAGTCCATCGTCTCCAGCTCCATGAGCCTTACCAAAGGTATGTCCTCCCGCAGTTAGTGCAGCAGTTTCTGCATCATTCATGGCCATTCTTTTAAAAGTCTCGCGTATATCTTGAGCTGAAAGTGCTGGATCTGGATTACTGTTTGGCCCTTCAGGATTTACATAAATTAAGCCCATCTGTACAGCAGCAAGAGGATTTTCAAGTGATTGGCGAGTATCACCATATCGTTTGTCACCCAACCATTCGTCTTCCGCACCCCAATAAATATCTCTTTCTGGGTGCCAAATGTCTTCACGACCTAACACTGTGCCGTGATTTGGACCCCCCATATCTTCAATGGCAACATTACCTACTAAAACAAGCAGGTCCGCCCAAGATAATTTATTTCCGTATTTTTCTTTAATGGGCCATAGTAATCGCCGTGCTTTATCTAAGTTCCCATTATCGGGCCATGAGTTTAAGGGAGCAAAGCGTTGTGCACCTGTAGCAGCTCCACCGCGACCATCACCTGTTCTGTAGGTTCCAGCAGCATGCCACGTCATTCGAATAAAAAATGGACCATAATGACCCCAATCAGCAGGCCACCAATCTTTTGAGTCTTTAAGCATTATTTTGACATCAGTTTTAACAGCGTCAAGATTTAAATTTTTTACATTCTCTCTGTAGTCAACCTCAGGGATAGGATTACTTTTTGAGTCGTGCTGTCGAAGAATATCAATATTCAATTGATTAGGCCACCAATTATTATTTTCAGTTCCAATATTGGGCTTGGTAGTAGATCCGTGAAAAGGACATTTACTTTCACTCATAATTCAGATTTTAATTTTTATTAAATATAACTAATGAAAACATTGCATCAATTATTTTTGATTTATAATAATTGATAATTTCATAAGTTTTTCTTATTAAACTTTTTCGGCTTTCAGGCTTGCAATTTTAATTTTAAGTGCAGCATATAATAGGGTCATAAATGGACTTAACCAATTAAAAATAGCATAGAAAAAATAGTCCCCTACACTAACGCCTAATACTCCAGATTGATAGGCACCACATGTATTCCATGGAATCAATACTGATGTTACTGTACCTGAATCCTCAAGGGTTCTACTTAAATTTTTAGGAGCTAAACCTCTTTCTTTATATGCTTTTGCAAACATTTTACCAGGAATGACAATCGATAAATATTGATCTGATGCGGTCAGATTTATTGCCATACAAGAGGCTACCGTACTGGCGAATAACTGAAAGGAGGTTTCTGCCCAACTAAGAAGAGCATTACTTATACGGGTAAGAGCTCCAATTGCATCCATTATCCCTCCAAAAACCATTGCACAAATAATAAGCCAGATAGTTCCTAGCATACCTTCCATGCCACCAGAACTAAATAAATCGTTTAGTAAAGGATTCGTTGTTTTGATTTCTGTAGCAACTGTAATTGCATTCATAATTCCCTTATAGGCAATATCAAAGCCAAAACTGTCTGCTTGTGAAATTTCAATTAAAATATTTTTTTGAAACAATAAAGCAAAGAGTCCGCCAAGTAATGTTCCAATTAATAGAGCAATTAGGGGAGGTGCTTTTCTGATAATTAGATAAACAACAACAGCTGGAACTAAAAAAAGCCCCAAATTAATATTGAACTTTTCTTTGATAGCCAGCATTAGCAATCCGACATCAGTATTCCCAGAAGTTGTTTGCGTAAAGCTGATGATAAAAAATACAATCAGAGTAATAATTATACTAGGAACTGTTGTAAGTGTCATGTAACGAATATGTGAAAAAAGTTCACCACCTGCCATAGCTGGAGCTAGATTCGTAGTGTCAGAAAGAGGTGATAATTTATCTCCAAAATATGCTCAGATATAACTGCACCTGCTGCCATTCCTTCGGAAACTCCTAGAACTTTTGCTATTCCGATTAGAGCGATACCAACTGTAGCAGAAGTAGTCCAGCTACTTCCAGTGGCCAAAGAAATAATAGCACAAATAATGATACACGCGGGTAAGAATATACTTGGATGAAGAATTTGTAAACCGTAATAAATCATTGCTGGAATAATCCCACTAATGAGCCATGTTCCCGCCAACGCTCCAACAAAAAGGAGAATAAGAAGAGCACCAGTAACAGACTGAAGGTTTTCAGAAACCTTATTTAGCATATCTTTAAATGATATTTTTTCTTTAAACCCAACCAAAGCTGCTATTGCCCCTCCTAAAAGCAAAATAAATTGGTTTGAGCCGCTCAAAGCGTCATCGCCGTATATAAGAACGTTGTAAGATAATAGAATGATTAATATAAGAATCGGAAACAGAGCAAGTCCTAAAGAGAGTTGGTTACTTTTAAAAGCCATAGTTTTATTGATTCACAAGTTTAATCAAATTATATGAGATCTTGGCTTAATAAAGCTTTAAAGAGCAAGACCGTTTTTGTAAAGTAGTATCAAATAAATTTTTTATTGAAAAGTAAAGTGTCCAACTCAGAGTTTTAATATAATCGATAAGGAGGTTTTTTTTATATTAGCAGCCAATTAATTATAAATTAATTAAAATGAAAAAAACAATCTTATTATTTAGTTTAATTATTTTTTCCTCCTGTAATCAATCGGTTTCAAGAATTGAAGTTTCAGATGAAAAATCTAAAATAATTCAGAAAATATTTGACGAGGTTGCTGCCGAAAGAATTGATTATTTAGAGGATGTTTTTTCAAGTGAAATGAAAATGGTCAATTCGAAAAATGAAGAGTTTAATAAAAATCAGTTCATTATTGGAATTAAAGATATGCTCGATCTTTTTGATGACATTTCATTTGACAATGTTAATGCAGATGCAGATGGATCAGAAATAGAAACCAACTATTATTCAAATGGTAATGTATGGAGTTCAATATGGAATAATTTTAGTGCAACCGGAAAGTATACAGGACAAAAAGTGAATTTTCCTTTTCATATCAGTTATAAGTGGAAGGGAGACAAAATTATCGAAGAGTACCAGTTTTTTGATCTTATGGCTTTTGAAAATGAAGCAAATGCAAGAGCTAGTCAAAATGGCACCAACGAAAAGGTAGGATTTGTGATAGAATTATCTATAAATAAAGGTTCTAATTTTGAAGAAGTGAAAACACTTTTGAAACAACTAACTGAGTTTATGAGGACCAATGAGCAAGAAGCCTATGATTATGGTTATTATATATCGGAAGATCGAAAAAGAATCACTTTAGTAGAGAAATACTTAAATTCTCAAGCAGCTATTTTACATGCCGATAACTTTGAGGGTGGTTCGAATATGAAACCTTTCATGGACTCTTTTACTATTGAATCTTTCGTGTTGATTGGTAACTCTTCCAAGGCCCTACAAGATCGAATAAAAGCCTATGGAGTTAAACCTAGAAAATTAATAGGTGGTTGGACAAATTAATATTTGATCAAAGTAAATTATTTTAAAACCATTCTTTAAGATGCCATAGAGCGAGGAAACATTTGTATTTTTGATAAATATGAAATATTATTGATTATGAAAAAATATGATGTTGCTGTAATTGGATCTGGACCAGGCGGATATGTAGCTGCAATTCGTTGTGCTCAATTGGGTATGAAAACAGCCCTTATTGAAAAGTACAATTCTCTTGGAGGAACCTGTTTAAATGTGGGATGCATACCTTCAAAATCGTTATTGGATTCTTCTCATCATTTTGAGTCAGCTCAAAAGCATTTTTCGGAACATGGAATTGAATTCCAAGGAGAGATTAAAATCAATTTCAAACAAATGATTGACCGAAAATCAGCAGTAGTGGACCAAACTACTAAAGGGATTGATTACTTGATGGAAAAAAATAAAATTGATGTTCTATATGGACTAGGTAGTTTTAAAGATGCTATTCATATTAATATCGAGGGTAAAGATTCACAAACAATTGAGGCAAAGAATACCATAATAGCCACAGGGTCTAAACCTGCGACATTACCCTTTATCAATGTAGATAAAGAACGAGTAATCACTTCAACTGAGGCTTTAAAACTAAAAGAAATTCCTAAGCATATGATTGTCATTGGTGGGGGAGTTATTGGTCTCGAGCTTGGTCAAGTATACACACGTCTAGGTTCTAAAGTTAGCGTAATTGAATATGCTAATCGTATTACTCCAGTTATGGATTCTGGTTTATCCAGAGAGTTGATGAAAGTAATGAAAAAACAAGGAGTAAAATTTCACCTTTCACATGGGGTTAATAAAGTAGAACGAAAAGATAAAACTATACACGTTACTGCCATAGATAAAACAGGTGCTGAAGTTACATTCGAAGGAGACTACTGTTTGGTTTCTGTTGGAAGAAAGCCTCATACTGAAGGATTGAACGTTGAAGCGGCTAATATTCAAATCAACGAGCGCGGTCAGGTAGTTGTCAATGATCATTTACAAACATCAACATCGAACATTTTCGCAATTGGTGATGTGGTTCAAGGCGCTATGTTGGCTCATAAAGCAGAAGAGGAAGGCGTAGTAGTTGCAGAATTTTTAGCAGGTCAAAAACCACATATCGATTATAACTTAATTCCTAACGTTATCTACACCTGGCCAGAAGTTGCTGCTGTTGGTAAGACAGAAGAAGAATTAAAAGCAAATGGAGTTGTCTATAAAACAGGACAGTTCCCTATGCGAGCTCTAGGACGAGCAAGGGCGAGTATGGATATTGATGGTTTTGTTAAAATTCTTGCAGATGCAGAAACGGATGAGATTTTAGGTGTCCACATGATTGGTGCTCGGGCTGCCGATTTAATCGCAGAGGCGGTAACCGCTATGGAATTTAGAGCCTCAGCGGAAGATATTGCTCGTATGAGTCACTCTCATCCGACCTATGCAGAAGCTGTAAAAGAAGCTGCATTAGCCGCTACTGAAGACCGGTCTATTCATACCTAAAATTTAAGAACCGTATCATGAAAAGAAGATCATTCATTAAAAAATCTGTATTAACTTCCTCCGTATTCAGTATTGTCCCAAGTCATGTATTAGGTTTTAAAGGTTTAACACCTAACAATAAAATCCAAATGGGGTTTATTGGAGCTGGAAGACAAGGTAGGGGTCTAATGACCAACTTTGTAAAATACGATAGTGCAACAGTAGTAGCCGTGAGCGATGTTGATAATAAAAAAATGTCATTTTTTTCTAAAACATTTCACAATGAACTTAATAAGAACAACAAAACTTTACATCAACTAGATGAAATTAAATATTATAGAGAATTATTAAATAGAAAAGATATTGATGCTGTTGTGATTGCTACACCAGACCACTGGCATGCACAGATGGCAATTGATGCCGCTAAAGCTGGAAAGGATATTTATTGTGAAAAACCTCTTTCTAGTACTGTGGCAGAAGGTCGTTCCATGGTAGATGCTGCACGTAAATACCAATGTATTTTCCAAACAGGTAGTATGCAGCGCTCTTGGGATAGTTTTCGTCACGGAGTCGAATTGATTCGTAACGATTATATTGGAGAAATAAAAGAAGTCAAAGTAGCAATCGGTGCCCCATTAAAAGTGTGTGACCTACCCACCCAAGAGACTCCCTCCTACATTGATTGGGATGCTTGGATTGGTCCGGTACCCTATCGAGGATATCATGATGATCTAGCCTGTCCTTTGGAGGATCAGCGCTGGGGTAAGTGGAGAGATTACAAACCTTTTGGCGGTGGAATGATTACGGATTTTGGTGCGCATATGTTTGATATAGTTCAGTGGGCTTTAGATCAGGATCATAGTGGTCCTATCCAATTTAATCCTCCAAGCATACCTGCAGAAAGTGGACTGACTTTTAATTACTTAAACGGGATTAAAGTGACCCATACAAAATGGGGTAATGGAAATAACGAAATTCAATTTAATGGAAGTGAAGGTCGTTTGGAAATTAGTCGTAGGTATTTAAAAACTTATCCAAATAAATCTTTAGCAACGACTCCTCTTAAAGATTCAGATACTAACCGCGTTTATAAGAGTGATGACCATTACCAGGATTGGTTAAACTCCATTCGTTCAAGAAAACGACCGATATGTGATGCAGAAATTGGACATCGAACAGCGTCGGTATGTAATATAGCTAATATCGCTTACGCTTTACAACGACCATTGGAGTGGAATCCAGTAAGAGAAGGATTTATAAATGATCCTGGAGCAAATCTTATGCTTGATCGTGCATACAGGGCTCCATGGAATTATCGCGATTTTTAAGCTATAATTGAGTCCATCTTTTTTCGAATGTCCTGTAGTTTAAGATTGCCAATACTCCCCAAGTGAATATGCTCTAAATCACGTTTAGGAATGTAGTTTTTAGAAGCAATCTCCTCGCTCATTTTTTTGTAAGCTTCACGAAAAGGTATTCCTTGTTTTACCCATTCATTAAGAGTATCTACGCTAAAAAGATAATCGTACTTTGAATCATCTGTTATGTTTTTTCTTACCTGAATTTTGGAAAGACTAAATCGCATCATCTCCAAACAGGCTTTGATCTCCTGAAAAGCTTCAATTAGTGGGCCTTTTGCTAATTGCATTTCTCTATGATATCCGCTTGGCAGGTTTGAGGTTAGTAAAGCTAATTGCTGGGGGAGACCTTGTAGTATATTACATTTACCTCTAATCAATTCAAAAACATCAGGATTTTTTTTATGTGGCATAATACTCGACCCTGTGGTTAATTCTTCAGGAAACTGAATAAAATTAAAATCTTGACCCATATATACACAGATATCCATAGCCAATTTAGCAAGGGTCCCACTAAGCATACCAATTGAGGTAGCCGTAGCTTTTTCTATCTTACCACGACCCATTTGAGCGGCTACAACGTTATATTTTAAGGTTTCAAATCCCAATTCTTGTGTTGTCATTTCACGATCAATAGGGAAGGAACTTCCAAATCCTGCAGCACTTCCTAGTGGATTCTGATCAGATAATTGTTGCGCAGTATTGAGAAAAGCAACATCGTCAATTAGGCTTTCAGCATAAGCAGAAAACCACAGTCCAAAAGAAGAGGGCATAGCAACCTGCATGTGAGTATAGCCAGGGAGTAGATCGTTTTGGTGTAATTCGGCAAGATCAAGAAGTAAATTGAATAAACTGATGGTTTCTTTTTTAACTAAGGCTAATTCTGCTTTTATATATAATTGAAGTGCTACCAAAACTTGATCATTTCTTGAACGAGCAGTATGTATTTTTTTTCCTAAGTCGCCTAGTTTTTCGATTAGTAAAAACTCAATTTTAGAATGCATGTCTTCGAACTCTTTTTCAATCAAAAAATCTCCTTCATCAGCAGATTTTTGAATACTATCTAGGACTTTGGATAAGTCCTTAACTTCTTTTTTTGTTAGAAGTCCAATCTTACCAAGCATTTTAGCATGTGCCTTAGAAGCAATACAGTCATAGGGCGCTAGAACTAAATCATGAGTACGATCATTTCCAACTGTAAAGTGATCAATTTTTTCATTTGTTGATGTTTCTTTTTGCCAAAGTTTCATAAGCTTATAAAATTTGTTTTAATAAGTTGATATATAAATCAATTCCTTCTTCTATTTCTCGAACATAGATGAATTCATTTGCTGAATGAGAACGGGTTGAGTCACCAGGCCCTATTTTTAATGAAGGACAATCTAAACCTGCCTGATCAGAAAGGGTAGGAGAGCCGAATATATTCTTACCTAGCCCTACACCAGCTTTAATAAGGGAATGATCTGGATCTATGGAAGAGCTTTTTAGTCTTAGTGAACGGGCTTTAACTTCACAGTCAAAACTATTCTGTATAATTTGCTCAATTTCTTCATTAGTATAGCATTCATTTACTCGAACATCAAGGACTAAATGAACTTCTGATGGAACTACATTGTGCTGATTACCAGCATTTATTTGAGTTAAGGTTGCTTTAACCGGACCTAACAAAGGAGAAACTTTTTCAAAATTTATTTCTTCAATTGCTTTGATTAATTTAGGTAGTTTCATTAGTGGGTTATCTTTATTATCATGTGCTGCATGACTCGCAGTACCACTTAAATAAAGATCAAATACAACTAATCCTTTTTCTGCTATTGCCAAATCCATCAGTGTGGGTTCTCCAACTATAGCAATGTCAATTTGAGGAAGATCAGCCAGAAGATATCGCAGGCTATTTTTTCCAGCATTTTCCTCTTCAGCAGATGCTACCATCAATAAATTATACGCTAAATCTTTTTTCTCGTAGTAATGGCTAAAGGTAGCAATTAGAGAAACCAATGCTCCTCCAGCATCATTACTTCCCAAACCGTATAATTTTCCATCTTCAATATCAGGACTAAATGGATCTCGAGTATAGCTTTGATTCGGTTTTACAGTATCATGGTGAGAATTTAAAAGAAGGGTAGGTTTGTAAGTATCAAAATACTTGTTTGTTGCCCAGATATTGTGATCCTTTCTTTGAAATGGAATATTGTAACTACTAAACCATTTTTCAAGTCGAGAAGCAGTTTGATTTTCAGAACCAGAAAAAGATTCTAATCTAATCAAATCTTGTAATAGGTATATCGCATTTTGTGTGAGCATCAATTTATTATTTGGGTATATATTCCGGTTTCAGTAATCATTTTAGGGCTTCCAATTTTCACGAATTTAACACCTTCTTTTAAAGCTATAAAACAATTGTGAAGTTTGGGTAGCATCCCTGAGTGAAGTATTCCTTTAGACTTTAAATGGTTGTATTCCATCTTATTCATAGATGGCATGATAGAGTCATCATCATTGATATCTTTGAGGACTCCATTTTTTTCAAAACAATAATTTAGATGTACTTCATAATAGGGAGT
This sequence comes from Flavobacteriaceae bacterium, assembly GCA_029268555.1. Lineage (GTDB taxonomy): Bacteria > Bacteroidota > Bacteroidia > Flavobacteriales > Flavobacteriaceae > MS024-2A. The sequence goes on along the minus strand of JAQWNN010000013.1, from coordinate 14,194 downwards.
CATAGCAGAAGCCAAAGTAGCAGCAATAGTATCAGCATTAGTGTTGAGTAATTGTCCACTTCCATCATGAGATAGAGCACAACATACCGGACTAATCCCTTCTTTCAACAATAAATTAAATAGGGAATGATTAACCTCTTTTAAGTCTCCAACAAAACCAAAATCAATCGATTTTATAGGTCTTTTTTCTGCTAAAACACTATTGCCGTCTGCTCCACTTAAACCTAAACTATTACATCCTAAAGCTTGTAGTTGGGCAACAATATTTTTATTTAGCTTACCCCCATAGAGCATGGTAATAATGTCTAGATTATTAGCATCCGTGACCCTTCTTCCATCTATAACTTCTACTGAAACCCCAAGTTTTTTTGCCATTTGTGTAGCTTCTTTACCTCCTCCATGAACCAAAATCTTTCTCCCTTTTAGTGCAGCATAATCTTTTAGAAAATCCAAAAAAGTTTCTTGATTTTCAATTACATTCCCACCAATTTTGACAATATGAAGCTTATCCATTTTCTATTAGTTTTTTTAAAACCCACTGAGCAGCATACGTTCTATTATTAGCCTGTTCAATTACCAATGAGCAAGAATCATCCAATACATCGTCAGTAGCAACTATATTTCTTCGAATAGGTAAACAGTGCATAAATTTTGCTCCATTAGTTAATTTCATTTTTTCTGCAGTTATCATCCACTCTTCATCACTTCGTAGAATTTTGCCATAATCATTATATGAACACCAATTTTTAGCATATACAAAATCAGCTCCCTCTAATGCTTTTTCCTGATTGTATATAAGAGGAATGTTTTTTGTAATTTTGGGATTCAACTCGTAACCCTTGGGCTGGGTAATTACAAATTCAGCATCAAGTTTTTGGACCATTTTTGTGAATGAATTGCCAACAGCATGAGGTAGAGCCCTTGGATGGGGTGCCCAAGTCAGTACAATTTTAGGTCTTTTAGTAAAAAGTTGTTCTTTTATAGTTACAGCATCTGCCAAGGCTTGTAAAGGATGAGCTGTTGCACTTTCCATATTAATTACTGGAATACTTGTATAACGCGCAAAACATTTCAAGACTTGTTCTTCCTCATCTTTTTCCTTGTTACTCAGAGATGCAAAAGCACGTATTGCAACGATATCACAATATTGAGAAACCACAGCTGCAGCTTCTTTGATATGTTCTGAACGCAATCCATTCATTTTAGTTCCATCTTCAAACTCCAAAGCCCATGCTTCATTTGAAAAATTCATTATCATTGTTTTTAACCCTAAATGTTGTGCTGCTTTTTGTGTACTTAAGCGAGTTCTCAGACTGGGATTAAAAAATAACATTCCTAAGGTTTTTTGTCTACCAAGATCTTCAGCGGCATAGGGGTCATTTTTCAAGTCGATAACCTCGTCTATTGCAGATTGTAAATCTGGGATGGCATCTAAATTTAGATAGTGTTTCATCGTTTTGAATTAATTTCTTTCTAACACAGTTTTTAATGCTTTAAAGAATTGGTCAAAGTGCTTTTCTTTTATTGTCAATGGAGGTAAAATTCGAATTAGTTTTTTATTACTGCTGCCACCAGTAAAAATCTGATGATCGTAAATCAATGACTTTCTTAGTTCTCCAACTTCAAAATCAAATTCAATTCCTAGCATTAATCCTCGACCTTTGACCTTTAGAATCTCAGGAATTTCATCTGCTTTTTTTCTAAAATAGATTTCTAAAATTTTCGCATTCTCTTGTAGTCTATTTTTTTTCAAAATATCTAGTACAGCTAATGAAGCAGTACATGCGAGGTGATTTCCTCCAAATGTAGTACCCAACATTCCAAACTTGGCTTTTATACTAGGGTGGATTAGGATTCCACCTATTGGAAAACCATTTCCCATCCCTTTTGCCATGGTAATGATATGAGGAGTAATGGGATATTTTTGGTACGCAAAAAAAGTACCTGATCGACCAAAACCAGACTGTACCTCATCTGCGATTAGACAAGTCCCATATTTTTTACATAAGGAGTCCATTGCAACAACAAAATTTTCATTAGGCTGATCTAATCCTCCCACTCCTTGAATAGACTCAAAAATAACAGCGCAATAAGTTTCCTTTGCTAATTCTTTTTCCAATGCATCAATATCATTAAAAGAAAGAAAAGTAACTTGATGCTGACTGTTTAAAGGTGCATTAATAGCTGCATTATCTGTTACTGCAACAGCTGCTGAGGTTCTTCCATGAAATGCACCATGAAATGCTATAACTTTTTTTCTTCTTGTATGAAAAGAACTTAATTTTAAAGCATTTTCAATGGCCTCTGCTCCCGAACTACATAAAAACAATTCAAATTCATGCAAGCAAGACTGTTCTCCAATAGCAGACGCTAATTTAGTTTGTAAAGGGTTTCGAATAGCATTAGAATAAAATCCAATTCTTCTCAATTGGCGACTAATTTTTCTGATAAAGTATGGGTGAGAATGTCCTATACTTATAACAGCATGACCACCATATAGATCTAAATATTTTTTTCTTTTTTCATCATACACATATAGTCCCTTTGCTTTCAAGGGAGTTACTTCATACAATGGATAAACTTCAAATAGTTTCATTTAAGGATTTTCTATTTCATTAATTTTTCAAACGAGTTTTTTGTCCTCTAATTAAAGAAGACCTTAAACCACTATATTCCATTTTGTTAAAACCAGAAATGTTATAACCCATAAGCGTCGTTTCACAGTCAATTTCGTATTCTGATTTCGTTCTAGCTTCGATTAAGTCATTTTTCATAGTTCTTTATTTAAAATATTGTGGCTTTAAGTTCTAATCCTAATGTTTCTTCCCAGCCCATTATAAGATTTGTGTTTTGTATAGCCTGTCCAGAAGCTCCTTTGACTAAATTATCGATACAACTGGTAACCAATAAAGTATTTTCATGTAAATAAAGATGAATAAAACAATTATTGGTATTAACTACTGATTTTAAATTGATCTGCTCATCTGAGACATGGGTAAAAGGAGCATCATTATAAAATTCTTTATACATCGAAACCGATTCACTTAGAGTCCCTTTAAAAGTTGTATAGGCTGTTGTGAAAATACCTCTTGAATAAGCCCCTCTTTGAGGTATAAAAAATAATTCTGATGTTGCGCCCAATTGACCTAAGGATCTCTGAACTTCGCCTAAATGCTGATGGGTAAATGGTTTATACCATGATAAATTGTTATTCCTCCAACTAAAATGGGTTGTTGGACTTAATCCTGCCCCTGCACCAGTACTCCCAGTTGTGGCATTGATATGAATAGACTCGCTATATTTTTTGAATTTTGCTAAAGGTAGTATGGCAAGTTGAATTCCGGTTGCAAAACAGCCTGGATTTGCTATAGCAGAAGCTTTTTTTATCTGTTCTTTTTGAAGTTCGGGTAGACCGTATATGAATGATTTATCTTGGAAGACACAATCTTCTTCTAGTCTAAAGTCATTTCCTAAATCAACAATTATAGTCTTTTTAGAAAATGAATTCAACTTTAAAAAATCCTTAGATTTCCCATGACCTAAACAAAGGTATAAGACATCAACTTCAGCATTAATACTAGCAGTAAAGATGAGATCTATTCTTCCTAAAATATCCTGATGGACTGAGGTAATTAATTTTCCTGCCCTTGTTGAGCTGTACACGAAATCAATCTCTAATGCGGGATGTTGTAGAATTAATCGAATGAGCTCTCCACCTGTATATCCTGAGCCTCCTATAATGCCAACTTTTTTCATTTTTTTGAGTTTAAATGTTGATAGATTTTTGTAGCATTGGAGGTTAATTTAATAAAGCCCTTTGCTTCATCGGCAGTCCAACTTTTGTTCATTTCTCCATAACTCCCAAAATCTACCTTCATTAAATCAAAAGGAGAATTAATTCCTAACAATTCAAATCGATAAGGCCAGAGTTCTACAAAAACAGTTCCTGTTACACGTGTTTGACTACTTTCCATAAAGGCTTCTATATCCCTCATAGCAGGGTCTAGATACTGACCCTCATGTAGCTGCATACCATAAAAATTTGCCAATTGTTCTTTTTGATATTGTTGCCATTTACTCAAGGTGTGTTTTTCAAGTAAGTGGTGAGATTTGATTAAAATCAATGGAGCAGCCGCTTCAAAGCCAATTCTTCCTTTGATTCCAATAATGGTATCTCCTACATGAATGTCCCTCCCTATTGCATATTTTTTTGCAATTTTTTGAAGGTCTTGAATAAGTTTAATTGAATCTGAGGAGTTCCCGTTTAGACTTACTAATTCCCCTTTTTCAAATTGTAATTCTATTTTTGTTGGTTGTTCCTCTTCTAGCTTACTGGGATATGCAGAATTTGGTAGGGGTAAATGTGAGGTTAGTGTTTCTGATCCGCCTACACTAGTTCCCCACAAGCCTTGATTTATCGAATATTTTGCTTTTTCCCATGGAATGTCAATTCCTTTAGATTTAAGATAATTAATTTCATCTTCTCTGGACAACTGATTATCTCTAATCAGGGTAATTATTTCCATCTCTGGAGCCATTACTTGAAAGATTAAATCAAAACGTACTTGATCATTCCCTGCACCTGTACTTCCATGGGCGATGTATTTGGCACCAACTTTCTTAGCATAACGAACAATTTCAATAGCTTGAATAATACGCTCTGCACTAACTGAGAGTGGATAAGTATTGTTTTTCAATACATTTCCAAAAAGTAAGTATTTGACAATCTTTTTATAGAAAGCCTCCAAAGCGTTGATATTTTTATAAGTAAAAGCACCCATCTGGTAGGCTTTGGATTCAATGGTTTCGATTTCTTCTATAGAAAATCCTCCAGTATTCACGCTTATAGCATGAATCTCATAATTATCTTTAGAGAGTTTTTTCAAGGAATATGAAGTGTCTAAACCACCACTATAGGCGAGTACTAGAGTCTCTTTTTTCATGAGTTTTTCTTTTTGAGTAAAAGTGTTTCTTTGATTTTTTTTAATCGTTGAAATACTTTATTGTCTATTTTTTTTGGTTTTATTTCTTCACTAGGATCATATAACATACCTGTACACAAACACATTTTACGTTCCGTTCGTATCAGAATATCATAATTTTTACAGGTTTGACAACCTCTCCAAAATTCAGAATCATCGGTTAATTCTGAAAAATGAACAGGTTTATATCCCAATTGATAATTAATTTTCATGACTGCCATTCCAGTAGTAATACCAAAAATTTTTGCATTAGGGTATTTTATAAGAGATAATTTAAAAACTTCTTTTTTAATTTTTTTTGCCAACCCTTGACCTCTGTAATCAGGTGCTACAATTAGTCCCGAATGTGCAACATACTTTCCATGTCCCCAAACCTCGATGTAACAAAAGCCAGCAAATTTATCATTATCCAATGCAATAATACCATTACCATTAGTCATCTTAGTATGGATGTACTCTGGGGTTCGTCTTGCAATACCTGTACCTCGAGATTTTGCAGATTCGTCTATGCACTTACTAATAGCCTTTGCATATATAATGTGTTCCGCTTTGGCGCGAATTATATTCATTTTAAATAATATTGAAAAAAAGAAATTATTGTTTGCTCGTTAAGGGAGAAGGGCGCACCATACTCCATAAAAATTTACACCCCAAAGGGGCGACGAGTGAAGCCACGCAACAGAGATGTTGCATTTAGTTTTGAATTTATGTGTTGATTAGGATTATACATTATATTACAAATTTCATTTTTTTTTTTTATTTAGGCAAACAAAATAGATTAAAATGTAATTATATGACTTAAAGAAGGTTATCCTTACCTTTACACTGTGAACTTTGAAGAAATTAAAAAAACACTCCAAGACCTCTCAAGTTTTTCTAACATAAAGTTGCTCTTAGCACATAGTGGAGGAGTGGATAGTAGTGTTTTGGCAGAACTGCTTCTGTCAAAAAATATCGAATTTTCTGTGGCACACTGTAATTTCAAACTACGCGGTGAAAAAAGTGATGCTGATGAACAATTTGTAATGGATTGGTGTAATTCTCAGAATATTCCTTTTTTCTCAAAATGTTTTGATATTGAAATATTTAAAAAAGAAAATAAACAGAGCACCCAGCTTGCTGCAAGAAATTTAAGATATCAATGGTTTGGAGAATTACGTAAAACCCATAGATTTACTTTTCTACTCACTGCACATAATTTAAATGATCAGTTTGAAACCTTTTTAATGCACGCCACAAGAGGGACAGGGATTTCCGGTTTACTTGGAATTAAAGATACTGAATGGGTAAAACGTCCGCTTAAAGACACTTCTAAAGGTGAAATCATCGCTTATGCAAAATCAAATCGAATCAAATGGCGCGAAGATGATTCCAATGCTACAGATATTTATATGCGTAATAAATTTCGACATCATTTGGTTGAACCATGGTTAGAAAAACACCCCAATACGCTAACAAATTTTAAAATAACCTTAAATCAATTGATTGAAGCAGATTTATTTATTCAAAATCAGTTGGAGTCATTGAAAAAACAATTGTTTAAAAAAAAAGAGAATATCACTGAAATTGACTTAAATGCTTTAGAGCTAATTCCTCAAAAGGAATTTTGTATCCATCATTGGTTTGCTCCACTTGGCTTTTCATCTAAAGAAGTAATAAAACTCTTTAAGGCTCAAAAAGGAAAAGCTTTTTACTCTACCTCCCATCGTCTGATCAAAGAAAATAAAACTCTAGTTTTGTCTCCCTGTAGAAGATCAGAGAAAGAGTATTTTACATTATATTTAAATGATACTGGAAAGGACTTACCAATTAAACTCAATTGGAATACAATTTTTTCACACCCAAATAATCAATGGAAACCACATCAGGCTGCTTTGGATAAAAAGACAATAAAATTACCCTTATATATAAGAAAATATCAAAAAGGGGATTATTTTTACCCCGTTAAAATGAAGGGTAAAAAATTATTAAGTAAGTTTTTTAAAGACGAGAAATACACTACCCTTGAAAAAGAGTCTCAATGGATTTTGTGTTCTGGGGAAGACATAATTTGGATAATAGGAAAACGATGTGATAAACGATTTACTGCATCTGAGACTTGCAATGAAATTTTATTAATACAATTTGAGGAATGAAAGCCTGGATACTCTTTTTATTTGGAATCTTATACTTACAGGCACAATTTGAAGAACCTGTAGTTTGGGAGAGTAGCCTTGAACAGCTTTCAAAAGAACGCTTCCTGCTCAAGTTTGAAGCTAAGATCAAACCTAAATGGCATCTTTATTCTCAATTTTCAAATCCTGAGGGAGCTATACCTACTGAATTTGTTTTTGATGACCTCAATGGATACCAATTAATAGGGACTGTTGAAGAAGGTGAGTCAATTACCGAATTTGATAAGGTATTTGAAATGGACTTAACTTATTTTAACAATAAAGCCTCTTTTCAACAGGAAATTCAAATCACAAGTTCAGATTTGACACAAATTAAAGTTGAAATAAATTATCAAGCCTGTGACGATGAACTTTGTATTTTTAGATCAGAAACATTAGTTATTTCGTTAGATGGTTCAGTTAAGGCTTTAAAGCTTGAAGTCGATGAAAAAAGTCAGCGTTTATCAAGAGCACTTGAATTAGAGTTGAGTGAAACCCAATATTTGGAAAGTACGACTTCAAAAGAGGGGACCTATTCTCCATTGAATATATTTTTACTTGGATTTTTTGGTGGGTTTTTAGCCTTATTGACCCCTTGCGTATTTCCAATGATTCCACTAACTGTTTCTTTTTTTTTAAAGCAAAGTAATTCCAAGTCTAAGGGGATTTTTAATGCTTTGCTTTATACCTTTTTTATTGTTTTGATTTATGTGTCATTCAGCTTACCCTTTCATTTAATAGACTCATTAAATCCTGATATACTCAATAATTTAGCGACCAATGTTACCCTGAATATGATCTTTTTTGTGGTTTTTGTTTTTTTTGCTTTTTCATTTTTTGGTTTTTACGAACTTACCCTTCCAACTCGATGGGGTAGTAAAACAGATGAAGCTTCAACAATAAATGGAGGATTGGGAATTCTCTTTATGGCATTGACTCTAGCCATCGTTTCGTTTTCTTGTACGGGACCCATATTAGGATCCTTATTGGCAGGTTCATTGACCGCTGAAGGAGGTGACTTTCAATTGAGTATCGGTATGTTAGGCTTTGGTGTTGCATTGGGCTTACCCTTTGGTTTATTTGCTTTATTTCCTAATATATTAAAAGCTTTGCCTAAATCAGGAGGGTGGATGACTACAATAAAAGTTATACTTGGATTTTTGGAACTGGCCTTGGCACTTAAATTTCTGTCCAATGCAGACTTGGTTGCCCATTGGGGATTTTTAAAAAGAGAAGTGTTTGTTGGAATTTGGACCTTATTGGCCTTTGGATTAACACTATACCTTTTTGGAATTTTCCGTTTTCCTAACGAGGTAAAAATACCATTGAGTAGGCTCAGAAAATTAATAGCTTGTGGGAGTTTGATTTTAACTAGCTACCTCTTTCTTGGTTTTATTTCAGAAGAAAATAAACTACGTATGTTTAGTGGATTTCCACCACCTGAGTTTTATAGTATAAGGGCGCAAGAATCGGATTGCCCTTTGGGCCTAGATTGTTATAAAGATTTTGAACAAGGACTTGAAATTGCACTCACTCAGAATAAACCCATATTGTTGGACTTTACAGGTTGGGCCTGTGTCAATTGCCGACGAATGGAAGAAAATATCTGGGCAGCCCCCGAGGTTTATAAATTATTGAAAGATCGCTATATTATTATTTCCCTGTATGTTGACGACCGGGAGAAACTTTCTACAGATAAACAGTTTAACTATAAATATGCTGATGGACGAATAAAGCAAATCAATACAATAGGTAAAAAATGGGCGACCTTTCAGGCTATAAATTTTAAAACTGCTTCTCAGCCTTTTTATGTGCAACTAACAGCTGAATATCAATTACTTAATCCTCCAATACAATACACTGACAAAACAACTTTTGAAAATTGGTTACTTCAAGGTTTGGAACATTTCCCTGAAGTCAAAGCGAAGGCAAAGTATTTTAGTTTTTAGTGGAAATACTGATTTTTATATGTTGAATATTCTTGTATTCCTCCCCTTTATTAAATGATAAAATAAATTAAAAATTAATTTATTTCAAGCCTTGAAGTAACTTACTTTCTGGAAATTCTTTGAGCCCTTGGTTGAGGTAATATTTAGCTAGGCTTTCATTTTCATTTTTTATGTAATATTTATAAAAAAGTTCGTATACACTTGGCATACCCCAGGTTGGTATACTATCTAAAGGCTTAATATTTAATCCTTTTATAGCGTTATTTAGATATTGTAGGGTTAGTTTACCTCCACCAAAAACTTTAGGAGTATAAAAATCATTTGTAGCAAGAGCTAAATTAGCACGAAGACTGCTGGGATTGAGTTCTGCGGCGCGTTTGGCGTTCAGTACTGCATTTCTTCCAATACTAATCAAGGAAATGTAGCTCTTAAACTGAGTACTGTAGCCTTGTTCTAATGAAAGTAAAGCAAGACTCTCTGCATCGTCTTTTAAGGGATTTAATAGTTCAATTGCACGATCTACAAGAATTTCAGCTTTATCGTCATCTTCTTGAATTCCAGCAAGAAGAGCTTGGTTATATAATCCGTACGACAACCAATACCGGTTAAAGGTATTTCCTGCTATTTCAAAAATAGAATCGAGTTCTTGATTGATAAGTTCAAGTTGAATTTGTGTTCCTAGTCTTTTACCATGCAGATAACCATTTTGAATGACTGTTTCTGGATTCCCTCTTTGTGCTCTTAAATTATTAATTCCAAACAGAAAGGTAAATACTGTAAGGATTATCCAAGGGGACCATTTGTAATTTGGAAGAAGAATTTTATTTTTTTTCAAAATTAATTATAGATTATATTTAGAGTTTAAGAGAGCGTTCAAGCCAGTCATCAGTTTTGGCATCCAGGACTTCTTTTATTGCTTTAAGTTTAATAGAAAGTGTTTTAATATCTTCAGGGGATAGAGAGTTGTCATTAAATTGATTTTGGAGAGTTTCTTTTTGGGACTCTAAGTTGGCAATTTCTTTTTCTATTTTCTTTAAAGAATGTTGGGCTTGATAAGAGGATTTATTTTCTATTTTATTTTTCCAATCTATTTTTATTTTTTTTTCAACTTTTTCTATGGCTGTCGAAAGCCCTTCATATGCTCTAAAGTCAGAATAGTTTCCGGGGAAATCATCGATTTTACCATCACCACGAAATACAAAAAGGTGGTCAACAATTTTATCCATAAAATAACGGTCGTGAGAAACTACGATTAAGCACCCTGGGAAATCCATCAAAAAACTTTCTAACACATTTAAGGTGATAATGTCTAAATCGTTAGTGGGTTCGTCTAGGATCAGGAAGTTGGGATTTTGAATAAGTACAGTACACAGGTAGAGTCGTTTAAGCTCACCACCACTCAGTTTTTCAACAAAGTCGTATTGTTTTTTCCGGTCAAATAAAAAGCGTTCAAGCAGTTGTTGTGCTGAGATTTTATTCCCTTTTTTAAGAGGTATAAACTCTCCAAACTCTTGGATGACTTCTATGACTTTTTGACCTTGTTTAACATTTATTCCTTCTTGAGTATAATATCCAAACTTTAGGGTTTCTCCAAGAATAATTTTTCCAGTATCAGGAATTTCGATGCCTGTCAGAAGTTTAAGAAAGGTAGATTTTCCGGTACCATTATTTCCAATGATACCGATGCGGTCATTACGCTGAAAATTGTAATCAAAACCTTGAAGGATAACTTTATTTCCAAAAGCTTTGGAAACTCGATGCATCTCGATCATTTTGGAACCTAAACGTTCCATATTTATTTCTAACTGTACTTTGTATTCGTTTCTTCGCTGCTGTGCTTTTGCTTTGATTTTATTAAAGTCGTCGATTCTAGATTTAGACTTAGTCGTTCGGGCTTTGGGTTGACGTCTTATCCATTGCAGCTCTTTGGTATAGTGGCGTTTGGTTTTATGAGCTGTTGTTTCAAGCTTTTCCATTCGAGCTGAGCGTTTTTCTAAAAAATACGAATAGCTTCCTTTATAGCTGTACAGTTCTCTCTCGTCCAATTCAATGATTTCATTACAGATCCGTTCGAGAAAATAACGATCGTGGGTGACCATTAATAATGTAAGTTTTTCTTTGATAAAATACATTTCTAGCCATTCAATCATTTCCAAGTCTAAGTGATTGGTAGGTTCATCTAGAATAAGTAAATCTGGCTTTTCTAGTAGTGTACTACAAAGTGCAAGCCGTTTTTTTTGTCCCCCAGATAATTCACTTATTTTAATGGTTAAATCGTCCAACTTGAGTTTGCTTAACAATTGCTTATATTGAGTTTCGAAATCCCATGCCTCATGTTGATCCATAGCATCAAAAGCCTTTTGATAGGTTTTGGAATCGCCGGGATTCTTCAATGCTTTTTCATATGAGGCAATTACTTTCAGGGTATTGTTTCCTGACGCCAAGATAATTTCTTCTATTGTTTTTTGTGGGTCTATAACGGGATCTTGATGAAGATAAGACAAACGGATTCCATTACGGAAGTTGACAACACCCTTATCTGCTGTATCTTGCTTTGCAATAATATTTAAGATAGTCGTTTTTCCATTTCCATTTTTCGCAATTAACGCGATTTTTTGTCCTTTACTAATTCCAAAAGAAAGATCCTCAAAAATGATCCGTTCACCATATACCTTAGAAATACCTTCTACAGAAAGTAGATTCATTCGTTTATAATTTTTAGTAAAAGTAGGAATTCAAAAATAACTTTAAGATAGCAAATGATTTTACAACTCCCGATATACTTCCTTAAAAGGAATACGAAATCTTTCACCATATACTCCTTCAGTTTTTCGGATACCACATCCAATTACCATACTAATTTGTGAAGCTGAGGGTAACTTAAGGATTTGTTTTAAGCGTTTGGAATCAAACCCTTCCATTGGGCAGGTATCGTATCCGTAACCCGCCATGCTCATCATGAAGTTTTGCGCTGCCAGTGCAGTACTTTTATGTCCCACAACACGTAAATCTTCTGAAGTTACTTCTCTGTAGGTTACATTTCGTAGCCCCTGAAAACTGACTTTAATTTTATTTATTAAGCCATAGAAATATGAAGTTGCATTGTATAATTGGGGAATTATTTTTTGATAATACTTAAGCGCTCCTTGAATTTTTTTTTCATCTTCAGGAGTTTTGACATTTAATTGTATAAAATCCACGTTGGACTTAATCCGTTCACGCCAAAGGTCAAGTCTTACTACAGGAATTACCAACTCTTGGGCAGTCTTTGCAGCAGATTGATTATAGCAGTTGATTGCTACTTTTTTTTTCATATCCGAACTAGTAATATGATAAAATTCCCATAATTGTAAGTTGCTACTGGATGCTGCTAAAGTTGCTTGTTTAATGCAGTACTTTACTCTTTCAGTGTCAATGGACTTTTTGGGATCGTATATCCTTACGGATCGTCGGTGTGCTATTGCTTCACTAACTGTTTTCTCTTGCATCGTAAAATTATATTTTTTTGAGTATCCACTTCAGAGTGGAAATTGATTTTGGATAAGGTGCATAACGCTGAGGTAGGTCGAACCAAAAAGAACGTTTTACAATAGGTTTGGAATGACTGAAAAGGTCAAAACTATGTTTACCATGATAGGCTCCCATTCCACTTTGTCCAATACCGCCAAAAGGTAAGTTTGGATTTGCAAAGTGAACAATGGAGTCATTAATTACAGCCCCACCAAAAGGATAGCGTTGTATTATTTTTCGAATAAATTTTTTTCGTTTACTGAAGACATAAAATGCTAAGGGATTTTTTAATTCTGTAAGCACATCGTCGATTTCTTCTTCATTATTATACCCAATAATTGAGAGTATGGGGCCAAAAATTTCTTCTTGATATAGCTGACTTTTCTTAGGGGGATCAACTACTAAAGTAGGACTAAAAAATAAATTTTGTTTATCGTATTTTCCACCATAAACCACTTTTTGATCTTTTAAGTTATTGATTAATTTATCAAAATGTTTTTGATGTATAATGCGACCATAGTCTTTAGATTTTGAACTGTCTTGTCCAAATGCCTTTTCAATTTCCTTAATCAAAGCATCAATTAGGGACTGCTTGATTTCTTGTTTGACCAGTATATAATCTGGAGCAATACAAGTTTGTCCGCAGTTTATAAATTTACCAAAAATAATTCGTCTTGCTGTTTTTTCAATATTTGTAGAACCGTCAACTATACAAGGACTTTTCCCTCCCAACTCTAAGGTTAAGGGCGTAAGGTGAATAGCTGCAGATTTAGCAATAATCTTACCAACTGTAGTACTTCCAGTAAAAAATATATAATCCCATTGGAGTTCGAGTAAAGCTTGAGCAATCTCTGCATCCCCTTCTATGACTTGAACCCAATTATTTGGAAATATTTCGCTAAGTAGTTCAGCTATAACCTTTGTGGTATGTGGGGCAGATTCAGAGGGCTTTAAGACTACGGTATTTCCAGTTGCAACAGCACCAATCAAAGGGATAAGTGCTAATTGAAAGGGATAGTTCCATGGTGAAATCATCAAAACTTTCCCGTATGGTTCGTAAAGAATATAGTCTTTCGATGGAAAATTAAGCAAACTCCCTGAAACCCGTTTAGGTGCTGCCCATGATTTGAGGTTTTTAATAAAAAGATCAAGCTCTTTTTGAACCATCAAAATTTCACTGGTATAGGATTCAAAACTGGGCTTACCAAGATCTGCACTTAATGCTTCAATAATTTTACTTTCCCTTTTATTAATCAATCTTTTAAGATTTTTAAGATGATCAATGCGTGAAGAAATCCCTTCTGTTTTTAATTTTTCAAAAAACAGTTGTTGATCTTTTCTTATCTGTTTAAAATCATTAAGTATTTTTGTTTCCAAATTAAATTTTTTTATAAAGATAATGCAAAAAGAATAGGAGTAAATTCACTACTCTGAATGTATTGAAATATTAAAAAAAAATATCTGATAATCAACGCGTTAAGTATTATAAGACTGTGTTGAATATAACAGATAAAAACAGGATTATCTAAGAAAAAAAAAACATAAATATAAATTCGTTACTGAAAATATTTTAATGGTACTAAATAAATTCAGTCAAGCA
>JAQWNN010000012.1 GCA_029268555.1 Flavobacteriaceae bacterium | reverse complement strand
CTTCAATTAAAAACCGAAGCCATGCAACCACAAGAGCAGAAGAGCTTGAAACCCCTGCATTTATTGGTATAGTTCCTGCGATTTCTAAGGTATATCCTTGAGTAAACTTTGCTCCTTTTTGAACCAATATCGCAATACACGAATGGAAGTAATCCTGAGCATGTTCAAAATTTAAGTTTTGGGTTAGGTCAATTATTATTTCTTGCTCTAAATCAAGTAATTGTATGTGAAAGTTTTGATCATCATTGGGTGCTCCTTTGATTTGAATATAACGATTAATAGTTCCCGCTATCACAGGAAGCTCTAAGTAGTCTTGATGGTCTCCAAAGAAACATATTCTTGCGGGAGCCTGAACGGTAATTTGTTTTTTGATAAGCTAAAAATAAAGTCTGAATTTAAGAAATAATTTTTAGGGGGTTGGTTTCAACCCACTGCTTTCGTGTAAAATCAGGGAATTTTTGTGGCATTCCTCCTTGAGCTACTGATGCCTCACTCAAGGGAGCTACAGCACTCCAAAGGCAACCCTCGTATAAATTTTGGTCAAGAGGTTCTCCTCTTCTTAAACATTCTATAATTCGATACAGCATCATAAAATCCATTCCACCATGACCTCCCATTTTTTTAGCTAAGGCCCCCAATCGTTTATACATAGGGTGTTCATATTGATCGTAAAGTACTTCTAGCTGATCTCCTTGCGCCCATTGATGATGATTGTCAGTAACTCCCTTAACTCCTCCCTCAAGTGCAACACGAGAAGGATATCCCGCTAATGTTCCTTTTGTCCCCTGGATTAAATTATGACGTGTATAGGGTCTTGGACTTGTCTCGTCCCATTGTACCATAATGGTTCTTCCTAAATTGGTCTTAATGATTGATGTATTTAAGTCTCCACCTTTAAAATCTAGAGTATTCCACAAGTGGTCTTTCGGATAATTTTTCTTGGCATATAAATTTCTGCCAATGGCAGGTGTTGAAAAAGAGACTAATGTGCTGAATTGGTCTTCTGATCTCGATAAATTCATGT
The DNA here is from genome assembly GCA_029268555.1 of Flavobacteriaceae bacterium. Taxonomy (GTDB): domain Bacteria; phylum Bacteroidota; class Bacteroidia; order Flavobacteriales; family Flavobacteriaceae; genus MS024-2A. Next base: position 17,905 of record JAQWNN010000012.1, on the reverse strand, counting down.
ATTGAGCAACTGGCCCTAATCCGTGGGTAGGATACAAGTTTCCATTTCTTTCTGCAAGGCGATATGGTCGCCATGCACCCTCACCTCTTTTTTCATCTTCCATTTGAATACGAAGATCATGGATGTAAGCAGCCTCTGCATGGAGTAAATCCCCGATGACTCCTTTTCTGCATAAATTTAAATATAGAAGTTCTTCTCTGCCGTAATTGACATTTTCCATCATCATACAATGCTTTTGGGTCAGCTCTGAAGTATTGATAATTCCCCACATTTCTTCAATAGTAACTGCTATTGGAACCTCTACAAAGCAATGAGCTCCTTTTTTCATAGATTCAATTGCCATTTTTGCATGGTTATTCCAGTTAGTTGCAATAATGACTATATCTAATTTAACCTCATCGAATATTTTTTTCCATTGATTTTCATTCCCAAAATACCTTGCTATGTTTTGATGTCTTCCCTCTCCCTGCTCAATACATGCAGAAACTGAACGGTCTACCAGATCTTCATGAAGGTCTGATATTGCAACAATTTCAGTGCCCTCAATTGAAGCAAGTTGTTTAGCATGTCCGTATCCCCTATCTCCTACCCCTATGATGGCTATACGAATTGTATCTAGTTTAGGTGCTGCAAAATCTCCCATATAATTTCCTCCAGATGGAGTTTTTTCAAACTCCTGTGAGCAGGCTAAATTAGATGCCATATATAAAGATGCTGTCGAAAGAGTTGTTTTTTTGAGGAAACTTCTACGATTAAAATTTTTCATGAATGCTTTATGGAATTAATTCAATTTTCTTTTAAATAAAATTAGTAAAATCATATTATTTAATACACAAGTAATAACTAATAACCCCTAATCTAATAAAAAAGTTTAATTTATATAGCTTACTTATTTTACATACATTTTTATTTTTTAAAATATTTTATCTTTAAATAAAAAAATAAAATTATGGGAGTAGGCGGAATAGTTTTAGGATGTATTGCTATTTGTTTAATAATAGGATTATTAATTGAACTAAAAGAGCGGCATTTAAATTAAAATGGGATATTTTTTAAGAAATATTTTGGTTTATGGGGCTATCGCAATAGTTGCGTGGATGCTTTATTCTGCAATAAGAGGCATGAGAAATAAAAAATGAGATTTTATTTTCATTAAAGAAATCTTAAAAACTATTCTGTAGTTTCTAAATTTGTATCAACCACTCTATCCCAAACTGTGGATGCACCATTTGTTTGATCTTTCCAAGTCATACGATTGTCACCATTTGAAAAACTGATTGCATAATTTATAATATTGGTACCTTGAATGTATTGATATATTCCTGTTTCTGGATCTTTAGACCATGTATAAACCGAAATAGATGGACTTAAACACCCTCTTGAATTTACATCTACAAATACATATTTAGTGCTTACAATTTGTTCCGTAATAGTTGCAGTAAAATCCATACATGAATACTCCGAAATTAAATCTACCAGCGTTTCTTTTAATTCATTCCACACTATTAAATCTCCACTTTCATCTGTTAGGGAGTATATCTGCCACTCACCAATTGATTTATCGGGGATAGGCTCTTCTTTTTCACAACTCAAAAAGAGAAAGACAAATGAAAAAGTAAATATAAGTTTTCTTAGATTTTGCAATATCATAGTTTTAGATTACAGCATAAAACTATTAAAAAATAATAACCTAAATCTTGTTTTGAATAACTATTTGTGACATATAATGCTTGAAGTTAATAAGTGTTTTCAAATTTAGATTCCTTAAATTTAATTTAAGATACAGTTGTCAATTCATATCAATTTATGAAACTTTTTTTATCAAAGATTATACTTTTTAGTTTTGTGGTAACTAATTTTTTTATTGGATATTGTCAGATTAATGTACCCATAAATTCTCCTTTCCTTAAAATACTTGGCACAGTTCAAGATGGTGGACTCCCTCATATTGGTTGTCAAAAGACATGCTGTACAAACCCATCGCTAGAACTTAAACAAAAACTTAAGGTAACGGCATTATCGGTTACTCAGCCTAAAATAAAATCTACCTTGCTTTTTGAGGCTACTCCGGACATTATTTCACAATGGAATCTTTTGGAAAACATTCCTTCAGCAATTTTTTTAACTCATGCACATATGGGACATTATTCGGGTCTTATACATCTTGGAAGAGAGGCCCTTGGAGCTCAAAATATTCCTGTATATGTTATGCCCAGAATGAATACTTTTTTGAAGCAAAATGCTCCTTGGAGTCAATTGGTATCATTAAAGAATATTGCTCTTAATGAAATTGATGTTAACAGCAAGAGTTCAATCGGTCAACTCTATATAACGCCTATTTTAGTTCCTCACCGTGATGAGTTTTCTGAAACTGTTGGCTATAAGATTGAGGGTCCAAAAAAAACAGTTTTATTTTTACCTGATATTGATAAATGGAGTCTTTGGGAAATGAATTTATCACAGGTTCTTCAAACTGTTGATTATGCCTTTATCGATGGAACATTTTTTGATGAGTCAGAGTTGAATTATAGACCGATAGAAGAAATTCCACATCCACTGGTTAAAGAAACAATTGCCCTGATCAAAACTTATTCAAAAAGACTTAGAAATAAAGTATATTTTATACATATGAATCACACAAATCCTATGTTAGACCCTGAAAGTCGTGTTTCAAAATGGGTTCTAGAACAAGGTTTTAATATTGCTAGGGAAGGGCAAATATTTAAATTATAATCTTTGTCATCCAAATAGTTAATGAGTTTAAAGAGATAAATATTATTTTTAGAAAAAAATAACTTAATAAATATTGATAAAATTAGAATGATCTTGAAAACATGATCCATAGATAATTATTCGATATTTTATATCTAGGTTTTTTACCTTTACTGAGTGTCTGAAATTATAATTATTATGGGAGTGAGTGGGAGCGGAAAAACCACTTTAGGAAAAGCTATAGCAAAAAAATTTGATTATAATTTTTTAGAGGGTGATAGGTTTCATTCTGAGGCAAACAAACAGAAGATGAAAAAAGGGATCCCGCTAACTGATGAAGATCGAATCCCGTGGTTAAGAAAAATTAACCAAACACTTCAGAAAAAACAAGGAGAAAAAATTGTTTTGGCCTGTTCAGCATTAAAAAAAATTTATCGAAAATTACTAAAAGACAAATTAGCTTCAGAAACGATTTTATGGATTCATCTTTGCGACGAATATTCCGTTTTAAAAACTCGGATGGAAAATCGTAATCATTTCATGCCTATAACCTTACTTAAAAGTCAGCTTGAAACATTAGAACCTCCTAAAAAAGCTTTAACAATTAATAGCTCACTAGCTATCGGAAAAATGATTGATCAACTCGAACTTCATCTAAATGAATGTTAAAACAGAATGGGGAATTGTGGGAATGGGAGTTATGGGTACGGCTCTCAGCAGAAACTTCGCACGTAATGGAATCAAAATTACTTTATTTAATCGACGTATTAAGAAATTGGAAGAAGAAGTCGCATTAAAGAAAACACAACTTTACTCAGAATTAGCAAATGCTCAGGCATTTGAGGAATTAGATCAATTTGTTTTTGCTCTCAAGGCCCCCAGAAAAATCCTTTTAATGCTACCGGCAGGAGACCCTACCGAAGATTTATTAGAACAGCTTGGACCTTTGCTTTCAAAAGGTGATATTGTTATCGATGCAGGTAATTCTCACTACCAACAAACAGAAAAGAGATCAAAATCATTCATGAAAAAAGAGATTCTGTTTTTAGGAATTGGTGTTTCGGGTGGTGAAGAAGGTGCCTTAAAAGGCCCCTCTTTAATGGTGGGTGGTAATAAGGAGGCTTATGAAATCGTCAAAAATAACTTATTCCAAATTGCTGGAAAAAACAATAAAGGTAATCCTTGTTGTGCTTATTTTGGAACTGGAGGTGCTGGACATTTTGTAAAAATGATTCATAATGGAATTGAATATGCAGAAATGCAGCTTTTAGCAGAAGTAATTTCATTACTACATCATAATAATTCATATGAAGTTATTCAAACCACACTAAATCAGTGGAATAAGACAAAAAGTAAAAGTTACCTTTTAGAAATTACTGCTGATTTGTTAAGATATTATGAAGATGAATTACCTTTTGTTGAAATGATTCAAGACACAGCTTCTAATAAAGGAACAGGGAGTTGGGCTACAGAAGCAGGAACAACACTAGGCTATTCAAATAACCTTATGGCTAGTGCACTTTACGCACGTTATATTTCCTCTTTCAAAAAAGAAAGGGTAGCCCTAGCAAAAAGATTCAATAAAAAAATCCCACTTTTAAAGGCTTCATTTATCCAAATAAAAAGAAGTTATGATTTATCACGATGGATCAATCATCATCAAGGTTTTGAAATGTTAACCTTGGCTGCAAAAAAATACGGTTGGAAACTTAATCTTTATCAAGTAGCTTCAGTTTGGGCAGAAGGATGTATCATTAAATCAGATCTTATGGAGTTTTGTATTTCACTTTTTGAAAGTGAAAAGTCTCTTCTTTTAAGTAATGAATTTAAAAAACTACTAGAGCAGGGTAAAGACCCTTGGAAAAAAACACTTAAGCAAGCTATTAAAAGTGAGATTCCTATACTTTGTATGCAAAGTGCTTGGTCTTATTTTACAGCATTAAAAACGAATAAAAGTACTGCTAACATTATTCAAGCTCAACGAGATTATTTTGGGGCCCATGGTTTTCTTCGCATCGATAGCGAAAGTGATAAATTACAACACGGACCTTGGCATTAAATTAGTCAATGCGTCCCACAGGGCGAACTTCTGACCCTTTTACACCGGTCAATCTATCTCCTAATATTAATCGAATAGAATCTGCAATCTTGGAAATTTTAGCGACCAATTCAGGATTTGTCCCCGCTATATTGATATTTTCTGAAGGGTCTAAGATCAGATTATATAGCTCAGGGGCATTAATTTCGTTTATATCATAAGATATTGGAAATCCGTCATTAGATCCTTGTCTTCCATTTAAACTCCTGTAGGTATGGGGAACGTATAGCTTCCAATCTTTATGTCGAACAGCGTGTAATTCATTGGTCCGGTAATAAAAGAAAAAATTATCGTGAGGAGTTTCTTTATTTTGTCCAGTAAGTAATGGAACTAGAGAAGCTCCATCAATTTTTTTATCTGGGTAATTACTATTAGTAAATTCAACCATTGTTGGCAACCAATCAATTCCCATAGCGGGTGTCTCAATGACAGTATTGGTGTTTATCTCCTTTGGATAACGTACAATTGCTGGAACTCTGTGCCCACCTTCCCAATTGGTACCTTTTCCTTCTCTAAAAATTCCAGGAGACCCTGAATGTGCACCATAAGATAGCCAAGGTCCATTATCTGAAGTAAAGACTATAATAGTATTTTCATCTATTCCTTCTTCTTTTAGTGTGTTAAGTATTTGTCCCACTGAATTATCTATCTCACTAATTACATCGCCATACAATCCTCTGTCTTGGGTATTTTGAAATGCTTCAGCAGCAAATAAAGGAACATGGGGTTGTGGGTGTGGCAAATAGACAAAAAATGGGGCATCTTTATTTTTTTTTATAAAGGCTATTGCTTTTTCAGTGAGTGCAGATGTCAAAAAAGTTTGATCTTCCAATATACGGATTGGTGTTTCATTTTCATAAAGTGAAATGTCAGGAAAATTAAAAACTGAACCTTGCTGAGGATGCTTGGGCCACATATCATTAGAATAAAGAATCCCATAAAACTCATCAAAACCGTGTTTACGAGGGTAAAACTTGGGTGCGTCACCCAAATGCCATTTGCCAAAAATTCCAGTTTTATAACCTCTTTCTTTCAGCAATTCTGCAATAGTCGTTTCATCTGGATTTAGTCCAACTTTTGAACCTGGACTATATGCGTTATGAATTCCTATTCGATCTGGATAGCAACCAGTTAAAATTGAGGCTCTAGAAGCTGAGCAAACAGGTTGAGTCGAATAATAGGAAGTAAACAAGGCCCCTTCAGAAGCCATACGATCTAGGTTTGGGGTACTGATATCATTAGCGCCGTAAACTCCTAAATCACCATACCCTTGATCATCTGTTAAAATAAAAATGATATTAGGTGGAAGATCTTTAATGGATGATTTGCAGGCTAAGAAAAAAAAGACGCAAATAAAGATTAATAGGTTCTTCAAGATTGGAAAGATTTATGAAAATTGTTTTTACATTTTAACTTTATAAAAATACAAAACAAGTATAATCTAATTAAACTATTTAAGTATTTCCTTAATCAATAAGAAGTCTTGCAGTAGCTTGTCCTATTTTACTCCCAATTGCAATACCCATACCTCCCAGCCTTACCCCTAAAGCAACGCAATCTCCTTTTTTTTCAATTAATGGTATTTTATTTTTCCCAAAAGCCATTATACCTGACCATTCAGTTTCTATTTCATAATTATGATCAGGCAGAATGAAATCTCGAAGATCATTAATTAATTTTTGCTTGATTTTTTGATTTGTTCCAAATTCAACAGTACTCTCTTTTTCAAAATCTAACTCCCTCCCGCCACCTAATAAAATCTTGTCTCGAATATTTCTAAAATAATAATACCCCTCTTTATAATGAAAGGTTCCTTTTACCTTTAAGTTGACTATAGGCTTAGTCATAATTATAATACCGCGCCCAGGTTTGATTTGAATTTCAGGGAAAAATTGACCTGTAAAGGCATTTGTACATATTGCTAATTTTACTGTTTTTAATTCAATAACTTGGCCTTTTAATTTGAGGCTTATGGCTGTTTTATTCTTATTCAAGTCAAAAGCTTTTACCTCCACACAAGAAAAATAGTCAATATTACTATAATTAACTTTTGCCCTAAGTATTCTCATCATTTTTCCAGTATGGATTTGGCCTTCAAAAGAGTTTTCAATTAAATGATAAACTTGATTTTTATTAAATCCGAAAGAATCAATTTTTAACTTATTGGAATTAAAAACTGTTTTGCCAAATAATGGATGTAAGAGTTTGTTGATCTCATCCATTTTTTCAAGTGCTTGAGGAACTTGTTCAAAAAAGAGCTCATAGCCTCCAAAAGATTGAAAATCAATATTTCTCTCACCTAATGTGTCTTTCAAAAGTGACAGCCCTTCTATTCGCAATTGAACTAGATTGATTAGATCTTGGGTGTTCATATTTTTAGTGTCATCAACCAGTTCAGAAAGGGATCCAAAACATGCAAAGCCTGCATTTTTAGTACTTGCCCCAGACGAAAATAACCCTCTTTCTAATATGGCTATCTTGGCTTGAGGATAGTGCTGACGATAAGTCAATGCACAAAACATTCCTGTTACTCCGCCTCCTAAAACGACCAAATCATATTCAAGAAGTGCCGATTGTTCCCAATAACTAAGCATATTAAAGCTTAAAAATTTTTTCCATCAATACCCATTTTTCACCTGGCCTTGCACAAGGTAAAGCTTTCTGGTATTTAGCCATTAAGGTTTCCCATTCTTGGACTTTTGGGTCAGAGGCGTCTTTCTTTTGTTTCTCTAAAAGTGAAAATTCAGGGGTGGTCTCCATTATCATAAAAAGTCGGTCCAAAACCCTATATATTTCCATTGCCTTAACACCTGTATCTTTAATTTGTTGAAGTATTTCAGGCCATACTCTTTTATGGTATTCAACATAGTCTTGAATCATAGCTTCATCATTTATTAAATCCAATGCAAAACAATATTTTTTATGTTGCTTTTTCATTCTATGCATTCATTGGTTTTTAGTTATAGAGATCGATCTAAATGGGTATAACCTCCATCTACAAAAAGGAGTTGGCCTGTTGTATGACTTGATTTTTTTGAAAGAAGAAAAGCAACTGCGCTTCCTATTTCTTTAGTAGTAGTCATTCTATTTTCTAAGGGTATTTTAGATTCAATTTCTTTTAATTTTTGCTCTGGATTAGGAAAAGATTTTATCCATTTTTGATATAATGGAGTATAACATTCAGCTACAATAATGGAATTAACTCTTATGGAAAAGGGCAATAATTCAACTGCCCATTCTCGAGTTAAAGCATTTCTCCCTCCATTTGCAGCTGCATATGCTGATGTACCCCCTTGCCCAGTAAAAGATGTTTTTGAACCAATATTTACTATTGAGCCTTTAGATTTCTTTAGTGCTGGAAGACTATAATGTGCCATCATGAAATAATGAGTCAAATTGCGATGAATTGATTTAGTAAAAGATTCAAAATCACCCTCTGATAAGCTAACTCCGTCATTAACCCCTGCATTATTTACTAATCCATCGATTAAACCATATTCACTGATTATTTGTTCTACTGCTTTTTTGCAATCTTTTGGATCTGTTAATTCTGCAAAAGCAAATCCAACGTTCCCACCAGTCTCTTCAAGTTTTTTTACGGCTTGAAGAATAGATTTCCTATCCCTTCCTACTATTACTGGTATAGCGCTCTCTTTAATTAATTGTTCACAGATACCATATCCTATACCTTTGCTACCTCCAGTTACTATGATTATCTTTTCTTTTAATTGTAGATTCATTTGCGCTAATCTGTTATATTATAAATTCTTAAGGCATTTAGCCCTAAAAGTTTTGCTTTTTGATGTTCTGAAAAATCATTTATATAATTCAAAATTAAATCATAAACTTCCTTGTAAGAAGCTGCCAATAAACATACTGGCCAATCAGATCCAAACATTATTCTATCTTCTCCAAAAGCATTAAAAACTACATTTAAATAAGGAGTAAAATCTTCATATTCCCAGTGACTTAAATTAGCTTCAGTGACAATTCCTGAAATTTTACAAAATACATTTTGTGATTCTGCAAGAATCTCAATTTGCCGTTTCCAAAAATTAATTCTCTGATTTTTTATATCTGGTTTTGCCGAATGATCAAGAATAAATTTTTGGTTTGGAAATTTTTTAACAAGCTGAATTGCTGATTCGAGTTGATTTGGAAAAATTAAAATATCGTATGTTAAATTAAATTTCCTCAATTTCCCAATTCCATTTTGAAAATCTTCCCTTAAAAGAAAATCTTGTTCTTCAGACTGGACTATATGTCTTACTCCTTTGAAATAAATATTTTTAGAATAATATGCTAAACATTCTTCTACGTTTTTATCCCTTAGATCTACCCATCCTACAACGGCTTTTATAAAATTATTCTGCTCAGCTAAATGAAGCAGATCATCATTTTCCTTCTCTGTTTGATCAGTCTGAACTAAAATCGATCCATCAATTGAGTTTTTTTTTAAAATCGATTCTAGATCTTTTGGTAAAAAATCACTTTTGATAACAGACATTGAATCATCTATCCATTCATGTCGAATAGGATCAAATTTCCAAAAATGTTGATGCGAATCAATTTTCACTTATAAATAATTAAATTTCCTTTCCTAAGATTTGAAAAGTCCACGCCATTTCTCCAGGAATAGATTGTGGAACTTGAATTTTTAATCCTTCCTCATTATCAAAAGACCAAATTAATGGCTCGTCATAGCCAAGAAGATGTATCAAACTATTTTTATTAGGCTCTATATTTTTTATAATTATGCTATTTTCTGGCTTTTTTAAAGCTATTGCAAAGTAACTATTTGAATTATTTTTTTTTGTAAATCTTAAATATTCCCCTTGTTTATAGTCTTTTTTAAGTTTTTCACTTGAATAAATAGCTTCTCCATTTATGTCTAACCATTCACCCATTTTTTCTAGCCTAGATATACTTGGATTTGGAATCAGTCCAGAATCAGTAGGACCAACATTTAAAAGATAATTTCCTCCTTTAGAAGCTATATCAATTAAGTTATGGACTAATACTTCTGCAGATTTCCAATTTTTATCATAAGATTTAAATCCCCATGTATCATTCATCGTCATACATGACTCCCAATCCATTGAAGAAGTGCCTTCCAAAATTTCTTGTTCGGGAGTGCCAAAATCACCAGCATATTTTTTATCATCTTTGGTCATCCCGGCCATGCCATTTCTTCCTTTATCGACTCTATTATTTATCAAAATTTCAGGCTTTAAACTTCTCACATATTGATATAGATCTAGTCCCATATTATGTTTATAATCATTTATCCATTCTCCGTCAAACCATAAAATATCAGGGTCATAATTATCCATTAATTCTTTGAGTTGGGGTTTGAGATAATTGTTGTAATAGATTGGAAAATCTGGATTTGAAACATTTTGATAATCATATCTAGGTTCATCATTGGCTTGGGCCTGAGGATGATGCCAATCCATTATTGAATGATACAAACCAAATTTTATTCCTTCCTTTTTGCAGGCTTCCGAAAGACCTTTTAACAGATCTTTGCCAATAGGAGCAAAGTCTACGGCATCATAATCAGATACTTTGGAATCCCAAAGAGCAAAACCATCATGATGTTTAGAAGTAATTACCACATATTTCATTCCCGCTCTTTTCATTATTTTTACCCATTCTACAGGATCATAATTAACAGGGTTGAATTTTTTTGCATATTTTTCGTATTCCTTAATAGGAATTTGCGCGTATCTCTGGATCCATTCACCTATACCCTCTATTTTTTTTTCATTATGAACCCCTGCTGGTACTGCATAAACTCCCCAATGGATAAACATTCCAAATCGAGCTTCGCGCCACCATGACATTCTATTATCAAAGTCTTCTTTTGTTTCATTAAGGTAATCTACTTTAATATCATTTTCGATTTCGGATTTGTTTTGAAGTTTGTTTTTACAAGAAAAACTGAGAGTAATTATTATTAACAGTTTTGTAAATAATTTAATTTTCATAATTCTTTATTTAGATTTTCAAAAGATTTTACATATTGTTTAGAAATACCAAGCCCATCTATTCCTAGTTCCATTACATCGCCATGTTTTAAATATTGTTGTGGATCAAGGCCTAGACCTACTCCAAATGGGGTGCCAGTAGAAATCAAATCTCCTGGTAGTAAAGTCATGAAATTACTTATATAACTTATTAACTTTGGTATATCAAAAATCATATCAGAGGTATTACTTTGTTGCATTATTTTCCCATTTAGGCTTAACCAAAGATTAAGTTTATGTGGGTTTTGAATTTCATCCTTAGTTGCAATAAATGGTCCGACAGGTGCAAAAGTATCACAGCTTTTACCTTTTACCCATTGGCCTGATCTCTCCAACTGATATTCACGTTCACTTATGTCATTGTGTAATACATATCCTGCTAGATATTCCATGGCATCTTTTTCGCTGACATAAGATGCTTTTTCTCCAATAACTAAAGCTAACTCAACCTCCCAATCTGATTTTTGACTCCCCCTTGGAAGAATTACATTGTCATAAGGGCCATTAATCGCTGAACTTGCTTTAAAAAATAATACTGGCTCTTTAGGAGGCTCCATACCTCCCTCTTGAGCATGCTTTGCAAAATTCAATCCAACACAGACAATTTTTGAGGGACGTGCTAAAGGAGCTCCCAAACGAGTACTTTGCTTAATTAAAGGACAATTCGGCTGATTTTTTTTAAGCCATTTTTTAAGGTTTTGTATCCCATTTGAGTCAAAAAATTCTTCATTATAATCCTTTATAAAATCGCTTACATCAATTCGAGTACCATCTTGAAGTTGTACTCCTGGTTTTTCATTTCCAACTGTTCCAAATCGAATTAGTTTCATATATTTTTAATTTCCATTTAGTCTTATGAACCCACCATCTATAGGATAATCTGTTCCTGTAACAAATCCAGCTTCGTCTGAACACAAATACAAGGCGAGAGATGCAATTTCTTTTGGGCTTCCCATTCTTCCAATGGGCTGTGTTTTTGATAGTTTTTCAAACATTTCTTCCTCTTTTCCAGGATAGTTTTTTCTTATAAATCCGTCTACAAAAGGTGTATGAACCCGAGCAGGAGAAATACAATTACAACGAATATTATAATCCAAATAATCTTTCGCAATAGAATACGTCATAGACAAAACTGCCCCTTTGGTCATGGAATATGCAAAACGATCATTATGTCCCACTGAACCTGCTGCTGATCCTAAATTAACAATTGCGCCTTTACCCGCTTTTTTCATAAAAGGAATACAAGCTTTAGTACAGTTAAAAACCCCTTTAATATTTACATTGTAAAGTCTGTCAAAATCAGCCTCTTCTGTTGATTCAACAGTACCGACATGTGCAATCCCAGCATTGTTTATCAATAGATCAATTGGGCCTATAGCTCCAATTGATTTAACTAAAGAATAAACTTGATTGTAAATAGAAACGTCCACATTATGAGCGGTGACTGTAAGACCAAGTTGATGGATTTCTTTTACGGCCATGTCGGCTGCATTTATATCATTTTCAAATATATGAACTGATGCTCCCTGTTCAGCAAAAGTAGTAGCTATTGCTTTCCCAATACCACTGCCTCCCCCGGTGATTAATGCTATTTTTCCTTTTAGACTAAATATTGCCATTTTAAGTTGGTTCAGATCAAATTATTCCTATACACTAAAAATACACAATAGAATGGCTTATTCAACTTTTTCAAAAAAATAAAAGGGTAAGTCCAGCCAACCATAGCCTTATTACCCTTTTAAAAGAGTAGGGTGTGAAGCCCTACGTCCACAAATGTAGGAATTAAGAATCCATTTATATCCTTTTTGGGAATTTTGTTTATTAAATCATTATAATCAAGAACTTGAAATATCATTAGGGAATTTACTAACTTGAATTTAACTGAAATTACTCACTATGAAATTTGTTTCTTTTCTAATTTTAATTTTTATGATACAGGACTATGAAACTCAACCCTATAATCTTATAAAAACATATGATGATTTTGAAATTAGGTATTATCCCTCCGTAGCTATGGTAAAAACAGAAAGTAGCCCGGGGTCAGAACAAAATTTTAGAAAGTTATTCCAATACATTTCTGGATCAAACGAATCAGGTCTGAAAATTGCGATGACTACACCTGTTCATACGGAGAAAACAGAGGGTAAGAATAAAATGGCTTTTGTTTTACCCAGTAGTCTAAAATCTCCTCCCTCCCCAAAGAATAAAAATGTTGAAATTGTAAGGTCAAAAGAAGCATATTTCGCTGCCATCCAATATGGAGGATATTCCAATATTAGTAAGGTAAAATTCTATACAGATTTACTCAAAAAATCACTTGGCCAAAATGGTATAAAAGTAAATGGCAGTCCAATCATTTTAGGCTACAATTCTCCTTATAAGTTTTTTAATAGACGAAATGAAATTATGATTGAAGTAATCATAAATCAATAACTTTTTAATTTAAAAGGTGTTTTTGAAAGATTTATCTAAATTTCGTTCTCTGTTTAAAGTTTAAAAAAAGGGATATTGTTTTGTGTTTTTTTTTCAAAAATCCTCATGGTTATTTTTCATAGTTTTATAATTCATAAACAATTATAATATGAAACAAGAAGGAATGATTATCGCGAGTGAAAAAAAAGAATTATTTAAATACAATACTCGGGATCAAAAACTAGAATGGCGAATATCATTTGAAAACAAGATCGTAGGAATTTCTAGGATTGAAAATTTTGTTTTTGTTTTGACTCAAAGTTGGGGTTCTTTATCCACCTCAATGATAGATTATCAAACTGGTAATATTAAGTGGAAAAAAGATAAGGTACTATACAACGTTCATATATTCAATGATTCAATTATATTCATAGACACAACTAGAGAAGTTGTTTCGATTTCTCTAGATAATGGGAATGAAAATTTTCGTGTTAAAACAGGGTTTAGGTGGACCAGCCCAAAAATGGCATTAATAAATCAAAAAATATATTTATTTTCAAAAAAGAAAACAGTACTCTTAGATTTGAAAACAGGAGCATTAGTTGAAAGCAAGCTTCCTTCAAAGTTAGATCCAAAAGAAATCACCTTTATTATTGATGAGTTTCAAATGAATATTAATACCTTAAATTCTTCAGATACTGGCTTTTTCCCAATTTATGATGCTGGAGTTGAAGGTGGGGATAGTGGAGGTTTTGACGCTGGAGGTGCTGGTGGAGACGGCGGAGGTGGTGGAGGTGAATAAGCTTTAATTAATTAAATTCACAAAAAATAGTTTTGTCTGAAATTAAATTTAAAAATGCACTTAAGCAATACTATCGAAGTGTTGTGTCTAAATCCTACTCTTCACCAGAAAAAGCTAGAATTGAGGCTGCAAAAATTTCAAAAAAGTTATTTGATTTTAACAAATTTGAACTTAGAGGAACTGAAAATTTACCCTTAGAAAAGGGGATTGTATTTATTTACAATCATATTTCAAATAATGATGACTATATTCTGGACAATAATTTTCAAATTACATTAGATAGTCATTTTATCAGTAGTCAAATTTCTTATATATACTATAATACTCCGGGCTTAAGAGTAGTTCGACATGGCCTACCAGAAGAAAATGCTCACAATACCTACTATGATAAATTCGGCTATATCAAGGTTTATTCAAAAGAATTCTTACCTGAAAAGGTTACCCCGATTCAGATCAAAGACTGGAAAGAAAAGTTTTATGCTCAATCAAAATTAGCCTTAAAAAACGGTGAAAATTTAATTATAAATCCAGAAGGTAAGTCTTCTTCTACTGAAGAGTCCCCTAGCGAATTCAAAGCAGGGGTTTTTAAGATGATCGTAAATTCAAAATTGAATCCATTAATTGTTCCTTTAGTTATGGTGAATTTTGATAAGCTTAACTCGAAAACTATTTACCGCTGTGAAATAAAAAAACCTTTTCGTCTTTCAGAGATAATCAATGATTTTAGCAGTAAGGATCAGCTCAATTTATTTCTTATTTCTTTTGGATTAAAGTACAGCAAGTGGGTCAAAGAATTAAGAACTATTGGGCCTGGTTATGGTCAGGAAATAAAAAATATAATTAGAAAAAGGAAAAACCATTTCCCAAAGCAGAAACTCATTGTATTTTACGGAAGTTCAACTTTTAGATTGTGGAATAATTTAAAGGCTGACTTCAATCCTTTTAACGTTTTAAATTTTGGTTTTGGTGGATCTCTAATTGAAGACTGTATAAAGTATTTCGAAACTCTGTTTTCTGAAATTAATCCTTCTGCAATTATTCTATATGTTGGTGGGAATGATATTTCCCTAGGTTATAGCATAGAGAAAATAAATGAATTGTTTAAAACACTTCTAAGGTGCATTAAATCAAAATTTCCAGAAGCACATATTTTTTGTGTTTCCATAAAACCTAGTCATCATAGAATAGATTATTTAGAAAAAATAAAAGCCTTGAACCAATTGATGGAAGGTGAAGTGATTAAAATTCAAAATTCAATTTACGTCGATATTTTTGATTCCTTCTTTGATGAAAATAATAAAATTATTGACAGCTATTTTTTGACTGATAAATTACACTTGAGCTCTAATGGATACAAAATTTGGAGGGATAAAATTTATACTGCTATCAAAGAGAAATTGAATAGCTTGAATTAAAAATCATAGTTTCCTCTATCTATAAACCCTATGAGGTTTAAAGAAAACTCTAGCTTATAAGATGATTTATTATTATTTTTATAAATCATAAATCAATTTAAATGAAGAACTTCATTCTATTAATTTCACTAATCATTGTTACTTCTTGTGCTACAAAAGAACAATCATCTCAAGGAGATATTAACCTAGAAATGGCTCAAAAATTTCTTGATAATATTATCCTTCAACCTGAAATAGCTAAATCCCTTCTTCACGATGAATTTACTTTTTCGTGGATGGGTATTATTGAACAAGGAGGTAAAATTTGGAATAAGGATAATTTATTCAACGAATATTTTAAAACCATTATTCCTGAAATTCTACCAAATGGGATTGTTTTAAATACTATCGATTCAATATCAGATAAGAATGGTGTTGCTATAATACAAGAGGGCGACGCAGAAGGAAAAAATGGGGAATATGATAATAAATACGTTTGGATTTTTAAAATGAAGGATGGGCTAATTTTCTCCGTTAGAGAGTACAATAGTGATATTCTTGTAGCAACGAAACTTTACGATTATAGGTTAGTACCCTCAGAATAGTCCTACTTAATTTTTCTCTACTTGAATGACATCTCAATATCATTAACCTATGTTTTTTGATTTTTGTTAGAGAGTAATATGAAAAAATATGCTCTGGTTAATAAACTTAAGTGCTAAATTAAAGCTACTTTAGAGAAATTCCCAAAATTAACTTTTATCTCTAAAGACAACAAAGGCAGTTTTCTAAGTATTTTTTTATTGATTCTTTCTGGGGAATTAGTCTTTATACTCCCCTACTTCTTATCCAGAGTTTTTAGGCCTACCTTTCTAGAAGTTTTCAATTTAACAAATGTTGAATTAGGAATTTTATTTTCTGTTTACGGAACAGTAGCCTTATTTTCATACATCTTTGGAGGAACTCTTGCAGACCGATTTTTACCTGGAAAACTAATTGCTATTTCTCTTGTAACAACAGCCTTCGGAGGATTTCTTCTTGCCACCTATCCTTCACTACTTATACTTCAAATCCTATACGGATATTGGGGCTTTACCACAGTTTTCCTTTTTTGGGGTGCGATGATTAAAGGAACTCGTTTATGGGGAGGTACTAAAAATCAAGGCCAGGCCTTTGGTTTTTTAGATGGAGGTAGAGGTATTGTTGCTGCTTTTATGGGTAGCATAGGAGTATTTATTTATTCTCTTTTTTTGGAAGTTAATATAGAAGATGCAAGTATAATTGAACGCCAAGATGCTTTTCGCTATGTCATCTTATTTGCCTCGTTTGTGATTGGAATTGTTGGGATTATCATATACTTTAAATTAAATATTAAACCTGAAGAAAAACAAATAAGTAGTTCTTCCTCACACTCTTTTAAAAATATCATTGCGGTACTAAAATTGGAATCTGTCTGGTTATTAATGTTCATTATTCTCTGTGCTTATTTTGGATATAAGGTGACCGATATTTATTCTTTGTACGCATCTGATGTTATGAATTATAACGAAATAGAATCTGCCAATATAGGCTCCCTTCAGTTATACTTGAGGCCTTTCGCTTGTATTCTTTTCGGATTATTAGCCGATCGTTCTAAAAGTACATTTTGGATTATTATTGGTTTTATAGTCATGCTTTTAGGGTCTATTATTTTCGCCTCAGGGATTGTCAAATCAAACTTAAACAGTCTTTTTTTTATATCTCTAATTATTTTGGCTGTAGGAACTTATGCTATTAGAGCGCTTTATTTTGCAGTTTTACAAGAGGGTAATGTCTCAATTGCACTCACTGGCACTGCCGTAGGCGTTATATCATTAACTGGATATACGCCTGATATTTTTGCTGGTCCTCTGATGGGATATTATTTAGACAAATTCCCTGGCCTCTTAGGGCATCAGTATGTTTTTATTTATTTAGCTGGTTTCTCTATACTAGGACTATTTTGCACTTGGCGCTTTGCAAAGATTAGCGGTTAAAACCCTATTTGGTATTTTTATAATTATACCTCCCTTTTCATATAAGTATTTTAATGGACTACAAATTGAAAAGTTTTAGACAATTCAATAAAATATTATCTATAGCAGAAATGAAAACTTTTTCTGGTAATTTATATTGAGATATTCACTTTGTTATTTCGTGAATAGAGGAAATGGCTTTCATAGGGAACCATTTATTAATCCTATTGCAAAAAATGAGATGATTTGTTGATTTTGGAGGATACAACTTTTTGTTTTGCGCATTAGTAATGATTTCAGATTTTAAAAAACTATCATCTTCATCGGTAATGACTTTCTTAGAATAATAATTAATTCGGGTAACAGGGATTTTAATAAAGCCCAATTCTTTCATTGCATTGTATCGATGATGCCCGTCAATTATTACACTAGTTTTACTACAAGCTATTATAGTTAGAAATGAA
>JAQWNN010000011.1 GCA_029268555.1 Flavobacteriaceae bacterium | reverse complement strand
CAATATCTGTTCGCATATAATGGTAATTTCCTCCCTTGACTAAACGAGCAATTTGAAGTCCCCAAGGCTTGGATAATAAACTTGCTTTTGGGTCAAAAACTTTAATATTAGGACCATAAAGTGCTAATGCTTTGATTTGCTTATCATTTGCTAATACTAAACCAAGTGCTCCACCGTGTGAGGTTCCAAGAACGATAATCTTATCACCTAGCCTTTTTGCTACTTCAAGTGCCTCCTTTCCCGATTCCCAAAAATCTTCGTTATTGAAATTCAACATGGGTTCTTCTTCTTCCAGTCCATGACCGTAGAGTCTTGGGACATATAAATTAGCTCCAAATGCATTTGCTATCATTTTATGAACAGGATCCCCCTCTTTACCTGAGGCAGTAAAACCGTGGAGGTAAAGCACACTATAAGCTGTCTTTTGAGGGATGGAGTCTTTAAAATAAATCTTAGATTCATTATCATAACGTACATTCCCCAGAGCTTGTTCCCTTTTTTGAATCCAATTTTGTAATGAGTCTAAATCAGCTGGAACATAACTGATTTTTTCGGAAAAAACAGGATTTTCAACTTGAGGACCCATAAGATAGAAGGCTCCTAAAATTAAAAAGAATATTGCAAGACCTTTTAGAAATTTCATAAAATGATAATTAATTAAATAAAGTTTGAATGAAATTCTTTTTGTTAAAGAGTTGGAGGTCTTCAACACCCTCTCCCACTCCAATATATTTTACAGGGATTTGAAATTGATCTGAAATACCCAATAAAACTCCTCCTTTTGCTGTTCCATCAAGTTTGGTAATTGCTAGACTAGTTACCTCAGTAGCAGCTGAAAATTGTTTAGCTTGTTCAAAAGCATTTTGGCCTGTTGAACCATCCAAAACTAGCAATACTTCATGAGGTGCATCAGGGACTATCTTATCCATTACCCTTTTGATCTTTGATAATTCGTTCATCAAGTTGACTTTATTATGTAATCTCCCAGCGGTATCGATAAAAACAATGTCTATTTCTTGAGCTTTTGCAGATTCAAGAGCATCAAAGGCAACAGAAGCCGGGTCGCTACCCATTTCTTGACTAACTAAGGGAACATCGACACGATCTGCCCAAATCTGTAACTGATCTATGGCTCCTGCACGAAAGGTGTCTGCAGCGGCCAACAATACTTTATTTCCAATTGTTTTAAATTTATGGGCCAACTTTCCAACCGTTGTAGTTTTACCAACTCCATTTACGCCCACAACCATAACAACATGCGGTTTATGCTTAAAACCTTTTTCTAGAGTTTTATTTACATCTGAATCATGTGAAACCAAAAGTTCCATGATTTCTTCTTGCATAATTCGCGTGAGATCATCATTTCCCAGGTACTTTTCTTTGGCTGTTCTAGCTTCAAGTGCATCGATGATTTTAATCGTAGTGGCAACACCAACATCTGACTGGATCAAAATATTTTCCAATTCATCGAGAAGTTCCTCATCGATTTTTGTTTTTCCAATCAGCGCAGTTTTAAGCTTTGACAGAAATGACTTCTTTGTATTTGCTAGTCCTTCTTCTAGTTTCTGCTGGTCTTGTCTTGAAAAAAAAGCTCTGAGTTTGCCCATGAATTTTATGTATAAAAAAAGCTACCTAAAAGTAGCTTTTATATTTGATATGGAACAATAATTATTGCTTATCCAACCATTTATTCGCCAAATCTGGTGAGATAATTGTCTCTACAAAACTGTATGAGCTACTGCCATTTTTCTTTACCATTTTAATCGCCTTTGTTAGACGTTTGGAACCGGTCTGTAATGATGCTACTGATTTCTTTGCCATGACTTATTTGATTTCTTTATGAACCGTCATTTTTTTCAAAATCGGGTTAAATTTTTTAACTTCCAAACGCTCAGGGGTATTCTTCTTATTTTTTGTGGTTATATAACGGGACGTTCCCGATTTACCCGAGTCTTTATGCTCTGTACACTCTAGAATAACTTGTACTCTATTCCCTTTTTTTGCCATGATTTTAGCCTTTATATATTCCTTTTGATCTTGCGTCTTTCAAAACTGCTGAAATCCCTTTTCGATTAATGGTTTTTAAAGTTGCAGTTGAAACAGTCAGAGTGATCCACTTTCCCTCCTCAGGAATAAAAAATCGCTTCTTGATTATATTAGCATCGAAACGGCGTTTTGTTCGGTTTAAGGCCTTCGAAACATTGTTTCCAAACATTACGCGTTTTCCGCTTAATTCACAAACTTTGGACATAACAGTCTATTTTTACGTGGGTGCAAATTTACTTTTTTTTATAGAGTTTAAAAAATATTTTTTAAAATAAAGTGACTTTTTAAATCAATTGTTTAAAAAGAAGTTCTAATGCTTTGTTTACAGCTTTTTGAACTACTCGTTCTCGATGTCTGCCAAACAGAAATTTTTCGCTAAAGATTTCCTTTGGCGTTGCAATGGCAATCCATACTGTTCCAACCTCAGCGCTAGAATCTCCTTTTGATGGTCCTGCATTGCCGGTAGTAGCAATAGCAATATTACTGTTGAATTTTTCACGTGCTTCTGACGCCATTGCTTGGACAATTTCTTTACTAACCACACTGTGTTCTTGGATTAACTCTTGAGGTATTGCTAAAAGACCTATTTTAGTTTCTGTCTGATAAGTTATTACACTACCTTTAAAGTAAGCTGAAGCTCCGGGTATCTTAGTCAATCGAGCAGCAATTTCGCCACCAGTACAGCTCTCAGCCAAAGCTAAAGTCCACCCCTTCTCTATAAAGGCATTTTGAATTTGCTCCTCCAAAGAAGTATCACCTTCGAAACCAATAAAAATATCTTCAATCTGCGGAAGAAGTCTATTAAAGGCAGTATTGATTTGATTAGCTAATATCCTTTCATCTGAACCCTTGCCAGATAGTCGTAATCTAACACGACCCAAATTAGGAAGGTACGCAAGCTTTATTTGTGGAGCTAGGTTATTTTCCCATTTTTCTATTCGTTCTGCAATTGCACTTTCTCCTAATCCATAAGTTATTGCTGTTTTATGTAATATAAAAGGGAGTTCGAAATGTGTTTGAAAAGCGGGGATAATCTTATTAGTAATTATGGACTTCATCTCAAATGGAACTCCTGGCAAGGATATAAAAATGTGATTTTTTTCTTGAAACCACATTCCAGAAGCTGTTCCATGATCATTTTTTAGAATTTCTGCTTTGGAGGGTAAAAGAGCTTGTTTTCGATTTTGGTTATTAATAGGTGTAGTAACGTATTTGGCAAAGATTTCTTCTATATGATCTAGTATTTCTTGATTTAAGACAAGGGAATCATTAAAATATTCACAAAGAGTATGTTTGGTAATATCGTCTTTTGTTGGGCCTAAACCTCCAGTAATAATGATAATATCAGCTCTTTTTTTTGAAGCTTCGAGGGCCTCTATGATATGCTCTTTTCGATCTGAAACACTAGTAATTTGGATAATTTCAATACCAATTTTATTGAGAACTTTTGAAAGAAAGACAGCATTGGTGTTAACAATTTGACCAATTAAAATTTCGTCTCCAATTGTAAGTAATTCAGCTTTCATTTATTTTATCTTAATTGAAAAAGCCTCTTGAGATTCTATAAATCCTTTCAAAACATCTTCCTCAACTACAGATCCTACTCCAGGAGGGGTTCCTGTGAATAAAACATCTCCAATCTTTAATGTAAAGAACTGTGAACTATACGATATCAACTCATCAATTTTCCAGAGCATTTGGGAAGTATTTCCCTCTTGTACTATAGTGCTATTTTTTTCTAATGAAAAAGAGAGATTGTTTATATCATAAAATTGTTTTTTATCAAACCAATCTCCAATTAATGCAGAACCGTCAAATGCCTTAGCTATTTCCCAAGGAAGACCTTTTGCTTTTAGATCATTTTGCAAACTTCGTGCAGTAAAATCGATACCTAAGCCAACTTTACTGTAATATTTAGGTGCAAATTCTGACTCAATATACTTCCCTATTCGATCAATTTTAACCATAACTTCCACTTCGTAATGAATGTCATTTGTAAAATGAGGGATAAAAAAAGGTTGTTTTTTTTGAAGAACACTTGTATCTGGCTTGATAAAAAGTACAGGATGCTCTGAAGGTTTATTTTCCAGCTCTTCTACATGAGCCGCATAATTTCGTCCTACACAAACAATTTTCATCAGAGTTACTATTTAGTATTCAAGCCCTGAAGTCTTATTTCAGTGAGAATTTTTTTGGTATAACGCGGAAAATCTGCATTCAATACCCAGCCAAAATAACCTGGCTCTCGAGTCAAAACATCGGTTACTTTTTTGTCTTTATGCTTTCCGAAACCGAAACACATATCCCCTTGTTTATTATATACTACAAAGCCTGCAAAATCTGCTGTTTTTCTTCGTGTACTGAAGGCGTTTAAAAAATCAATGTTAGGTTCTAATTCTGAATAATAGTCCAACTGAGCTAACAAAACATCGTGTGTAGCTTGGGTATCTGCCTGAGCTGTATGAGCATCATTAAGTTCTTTGCTACAATAAAATTTTAAGGCAGCTGCGAGAGTTCGGGCCTCCATTTTATGAAAAATAGTCTGCACATCAACCGTTTTAATATCTTTAAAATCAAAAGCTATCTCTGCTCGTAATAATTCCTCTACTAGTAGGGGAATATCAAAACGATCTGAATTATATCCTGCTAAATCACATCCTTTAATAAAATCATATATTTCTCTTGAGAGTACTTTAAATGTTGGCTCATTAGCCACCATGTCATCTGTAATTCCATGGATATTAGATGCTTCTTCTGGTATTGGCTGCCCTGGATTCACCCGCCATTCTTTTTTACCCCTAGTACCATCTGGATGGAGTTTTAAAACCGCCATTTCAACAATTCGATCCTTGGATATTGCAGTACCGGTTGTTTCTAAATCAAAAAAACAAAGAGGTCTAGTAAGTTTAAGTTTCATAGAAGGTTCAATTAATAAGGAAGAGTTTCGTTCCAATTTTCAAGATAGTCAGCTATTCTTTTTACAAAAAGTCCGCCAGTGGCGCCGTTTATGATTCTATGGTCGTAACTGTGTGATAAAATCATTTTTCTTCGTATCCCAATAAAGTCACCTTTGGAAGTCTCAATCACCGCTGGCATTTTGCGTATTGCTCCAATTGCCAAAATTCCTACTTGAGGTTGGTTAATAATAGGAGTTCCCATAATGGAACCAAACTGTCCAATATTGGTAAAAGTATAGGTGCCGTCTTTTACTTCTTCTGGATTGAGACGACCAGCACGAGCTCGATTGGCCAAGTCATTCACTGCTTTTGCCAAACCAACAAGATTTAAGTGATCCGCATTTTTAATTACTGGGACAATCAAATTTCCATCTGGTAAGGCAGTAGCCATACCGAGGTTAATTTGTTGTTTTGTAATAAGTTTTTGACCCTCAATACTACTATTTATTTCAGGATAATCTCTTAAAGACTTAATGATGGCAGACATGAAAAGTGGTGTAAAAGTTAGTTTTTCATTTTCTCTATCAAAAAATCCACTTTTTGCTTCTTCTCTCCAATCCCAAAGATTGGTGACGTCAACCTCTATAAAGGATTGTACATGAGCTGATGTCTTCAAACTAGACATCATGTGTTCTGCTATCAACCCTTCCATTCGGGTCATCTCTCTGAACTGATCACTACCATTAGATATAGTTGAACTGCTTGATACAACTGAAAATTTATCTGATTTAACTAATGGATCTGT
Source organism: Flavobacteriaceae bacterium (assembly GCA_029268555.1). Classification (GTDB taxonomy): domain Bacteria; phylum Bacteroidota; class Bacteroidia; order Flavobacteriales; family Flavobacteriaceae; genus MS024-2A. The sequence goes on along the minus strand of JAQWNN010000011.1, from coordinate 1,864 downwards.
TTTAATTACATTCCCAACTCGTTGACTTATATAGACCAAAATATCTTTTTTGGTAAGACGTTGGTCTTTTCCAGTACCATTTATACCCTCTAATTCTTCTAAAGAAATTCCTTCTTTTTTAGCGATACTTCTTACCAGAGGAGAATAAAATCGATTTCCTTCTTGCACATTTATTGTCTTCAAAGAGGAAGCTTGCTCCATTTCAAGCTCAAGCTTATTAGCAATTTTTTTAGGGGTTGAAACTTCTATTTCTTCAGGGACTTTATTTTTTTCGGGCTCGAAGTCTTCATCTAAATCAATATTCATCTCAGATTGACTTACTACCTCACCTTTTATTTCAATAATAACAAGGGTCTCACCTACTTTTACAATCTCATTTTCCTGAAAGCATTTTTCAGTTAAAATACCTTCAACTTCTGAAGTCACGTCTGTGTCTACTTTATCAGTTGCAATTTCAACAATGGAATCATCTAACTGAATGGTATCGCCAACTTCTAACAACCATTTAGTTACTGTCGCTTCAGTTACACTCTCACCCATTTTGGGTAATTTTAAATGATATTGTCCCATATTAAAAATTCTTTTGCAAAAGTATCAAATTTCTGACTTTTAAACGCTTTTCTTTTGAAGTCAAGCGTCTTAAATAATTTAATTTTTAGAAATTGAAGTTTCAAATGCTACTCGTGCTAAAATTGACCGACCTAAAGTAACTTCGTCAGTAAATTCTAGATCATCACCGATAGGTATCCCTCTAGCAATAGTCGATGTTTTTACTCCTAGGGGTGAAATGAGTTTATACATATAAAAATTGGTGGTATCCGCTTCCATAGTAGCACTCAAAGCAAAAATAATTTCTGAAACCTCCTCTTGCTTAACCTTATCCAAAAGGGATTGAATCGTCAAATCCTGAGGTCCAATGCCATCCATAGGAGAAATTATTCCTCCCAAAACATGATAAACACCATTGAATTGTCCAGTATTCTCAATAGCCATTACATCGCGAATATCCTCTACTACACAAACCAAGCTTTTATTTCTTTTAGGACTAGCACATATTTGGCAGAGTTCCGTGTCAGAAAGGTTATGGCATTTAGAACAAAAAACAATTCCCTCTCTGAGCTCAGTAATTGCATTACTAAGAGCGTGACTATGGCTAAGAGGTTGCTTAAGTAAATGGAGCGCCAAACGCAGGGCTGTCCTTTTTCCAATACCTGGTAATTGTGAAATCTCTTGAACAGCATTTTCTAACAATTTTGAAGAAAAATCCATCTTCAAATTTACAAAAATAGGTTGACTCTAGTTTTGTATCTTGAGAGTATATTTTTAATCAATGATTAATCCTTTTTTTATTCTAAGTTTAGTGGTAGGTTATTTTTTAATCCTACTGTTAATTGCCCATTTTACTAGTAAAGAAGATTCCAATCAGAGTTTTTTTAATGCAAACAGAAATTCCCCTTGGTTTTTGGTGGCCTTTGGAATGGTTGGTGCTTCACTTTCTGGTGTTACTTTTATCTCTGTACCTGGATGGGTCGAATCCTCTCAATTCACATATTTTCAAGTAGTCATGGGATATTTGGTCGGTTACTTTGTTGTCGCTTTTGTGTTACTCCCCGTATACTATAAAAATAATGTCACTTCTATCTATGAATATCTCAATACAAGATTAGGAAAAAACAGTCACCGTGCGGGAGCATTTTTCTTTTTTGTTTCCCGAGTTTTAGGAGCTGCTTTCCGTCTTTTTTTAGTTGCGATCGTACTCCAGCAATTTATTTTTGATGCTCTGGGAGTTCCCTATGAACTAACAGTGGTTCTGTCCATAGTTCTCATTTGGGTTTACACACAAAAAGGAGGCATAAAAACCATC
>JAQWNN010000010.1 GCA_029268555.1 Flavobacteriaceae bacterium | reverse complement strand
GATTTTCACCCTAAAGCAAATTTACTGAATTTCGATGAAATGAAAATGATTACAAACTTTAAAACACCAAGCCCTGTATTAGGAATCTTTAATTTACCTATGAATAAAAATATTTTGGCTGAATCAATTACAATTGCTGTTGATGGTGTAAGTGATCCTGGAAATTTAGGCACAATATTACGATTGTGTGATTGGTTTGGATTGTCTGAATTGATTTGTAGTCAGAATACTGTAGATTGTTTTAATCCTAAAGTTATTCAGGCTTCAATGGGTTCTATTGTCAGAGTTTGTTGTCATTATGTAGATGATTTAGGTGCTACTTTAACTAAATTAAAAAAACCAATCTATGGTGCTTCTGTAAAAGGGGATTCAATTTATAAGTCTCAGCTCTCTGAAAAAGCTTCCTATGTTTTTGGCAGTGAATCCCACGGAATTTCATTTTCAGTATTAGATCATTTAAATGGAGAGTTATCTATACCTCAATTTAGAGGTGAGGTTAGTAGGGCAGAAAGTTTAAATGTAGCATCCGCTAGCGCCATTTTTTTAAGCGAATTGTTTCGAAACAATAAAACTATTCGAAAGAAATGATCAAGGCGACCCCCCTTGAGAACATATTATTGATTTTTCCTGTCCATGGACTTTCCGGATTTGAATCAGGTATCATTTCATTTTGCATTGAAAAAACGCCTCTTAGTGATGGTGAAAACTTAAAATAATAAAGGTAAAAATCAAAACCTAAACCTAATTCATAATTTATATTTTGAGAGGTTGTTCGAAATATATTACTAGCATTATCATCTGAACTTTTTTCATTACTTGATAGATTGAAATCAGTTGAAAAACCACCAATAATAAATGGCTTAAAATTATTGATTCTTTTAGCGCTGAATTTAAATAGTATAGGTAAATGAATGAAAGTTGATTTTATTTCTCTTAATTGATCAGATTCTCTTGAAAAATCTAGATATTCGGGAAATATCAATTCACGTCTGTTATAAAATAATCCAGGTTCAAATCGCAAGTTTATAAATTTATTAATCCTTAAATCTCCTATAAGCCCAACACTAAAACCTTTTTTTTGTTCTACCGCGACATCTTTGTATTTGAGTTCAGTATAATAGGAAGGAGTATATTCAAATTTAAAATCATACTGGTTAACTCCCAAAAAATATCCATAATGAATTACTTTATTGTCAAAATTAGGAAGATTTATTAACCGCTCCCTAACATCAGGGTACTGAGAATAGGTCATATTCAAGAATAGACAACCTATTAAAAGAAGCTTAATTCTGAGAAAGCAGTTAAGGTTTTTTACCAAAATAAATTGAAGAAACCCCTAGGGTTTGTGGGAAATCTTCTACTTGTATAAACCCGTTTTTTCGTAAAATATTGTTGAATGCCTCACCGTATGGAAAAATTCCAGCAGAATCAGATAGATATTTATATGCCGAGTTATTTTTTGAAAATACTTTGCCAAAAAACGGGATAATTTTTTGGGAGTAAAAAGAGTAAAATCCCTTTAGAAAGAGATTTTTTGGAATAGCTGTTTCGAGAATGACTAAAGTACCATTCGGCTTCAGAATACGAAAAATTTCTTGTAATCCGAGATCTAGATTATCAAAGTTTCTTACGCCGAATGCAATGGTGACAGCATCAAAAGTATGATCACCAAAATGAAGTCCTTCTGAATCACCTAAAAGCATTTCTATTCGACTATCAAGTTTCTTTTTTTTTACCTTTTTCCTTCCTATTTCCAACATTCCAAGGGAAATATCAAGTCCAATAATTTTATCAGCTTTAAGCTTAGCTAACTCGATTACAAGATCACCTGTTCCAGTTGCGATATCTATTAAACTATTAGGTTTTTCTTTTTCTAAAAGTTTAACAACTCTTTTGCGCCATAAAATATCAATTCCAAGCGTCATAATTCTATTTAATAGATCATAACTTTTTGAAATTCCATCAAACATATTGGTAACCTGAGTTTTTTTTGTTTCAGGGTGATTTTGGTTGGGTTTGATTGATTTTCTCATGGCAGCACAAATATACAATTTGGCTTTTATGATAGAGATAATTTTATCCTTCCATTTCTAATATTAGTATATTTGTACTGTATTTTCGATACAATCATATGAAAATTATTATTGCAGGAGGTGGAGAAGTTGGTTTCCATTTGGCTAAACTACTCTCTTTTGAATCTTTAGATATCACCTTAATTGATTCAGAAAAAGAACGCTTAAATTATGCTGAGTCACATTTGGATATCAAAGCAATCAAGGGAGATGCACTCTCCTTATCAGTTATGCAAGAGGCTCAAGTAGGCTCTTCCGATCTTTTTATAGCCGTAACTTCAGAGGAGGCAACTAATATTACAATATGTGCTTTAGCAAAACAGTTAGGAAGCAAGCGAACAATAGCTCGTATCTCAAATTTTGAGTTTATTAAAGCAAAAGAATCTATTAGTTTTAAAGAGATAGGGGTAGATGAATTAATTTCTCCTGAAGAATTGGCTGCAAATGAAATTCAACAGTTACTTGATCAATCTGCTTTTTCAAATAGTTATGAATTTGAAGAGGGCGCCTTAACTCTCATAGGGACAAAACTTGACGAGCATGTTCCATTTGTTGGTAAAACTGTTAAAGATGCGGCCTCAATTTTTTCAGATGTTCATTTCATGCCAATAGCGATTCAGAGAAAAGGGACACAAACAACAATGATTCCTCGAGGGGATACTTGCTTTGAGACAGGGGACTCCATTTTCTTTATCACATTAAAAGAGGGTGTAGAAGAGCTTTATAAACTTACTGGCAAGAAAAAAACATCCATTAAAAATATTATGATTTTAGGTGGTGGTAAAATTGGATATAATACAGCAAGAGAACTATGTGACAAAAAATTTAAAGTTACCATATTAGAAAAAAATAAAAAGAAAGCCTTTGAAATTGCAGATTTATTGCCCAATGCATTAGTTATTCACGGTGATGGTCGAAATTCTGATTTATTGGATGAGGAAGAATTATCGAGTATGGATTCTTTTATTGCAGTTACAGAAAATTCTGAGACCAATATAATGTCATGTCTAATGGCAAAAACAAAACAGGTAAAAAAAACTATTGCCCTTGTAGAAAATATGGATTATTTTCAATTGTCACATTCTATTGGTATTGACACATTAATTAATAAAAAATTACTTACTGCAAATACAATCTTTAGGTATATTCGAAAGGGAGATGTAGTTGACATGACTACACTAAATAATTTGAATGCAGAGATTTTGGAATTTGTAGTTAATGCAAATTCAAAAGTTGCCAATTACAGTATTAAAGATATTGATTTTCCGAGGACAGCAATTATAGGAGGTGTCATTAAAAATGGAGTTGGTATTATTGCCTTAGGAGACTATGTAATTGAGCCCGGTGATAGAATTGTTGTTTGCTGCTTACCTCGGTCTATTAAAAGAATAGAACAGTTATTTTTATAATATAGAGCAAATGCAAAATCTTAATTATAAAATTATTGTTTTTTTTATAGGAATTCTACTCTTTTTCAACGGGGGTTTAATGCTTTTCTCATCGTTAATAAGTTATATTTATAAAGATGGTGTAACATTTGAAATCATCTTAGCGTCATTCATTGTGTTAGCTATTGGCTCTATATTTATTCTTTTAGGCAGAAAACATAATAAACATATCCACAAAAGAGAGGGTTATCTTATTGTAAGTCTTGGATGGTTATTGATGGTACTTTCAGGCACGTTTCCTTATATTTTTACAGAAACCTTTCCAAATTTTCCTTCTACCTTTTTTGAGACTATGTCTGGTTATACTGCAACTGGTGCTACAGTTTTAAATGATATTGAAACTCTACCTTCAGGTATATTATTTTGGCGGAGTATGACCCATTGGATTGGGGGTATGGGAATTATCGTTTTAGCAATAGCAATTCTTCCTTTGTTAGGAATTGGCGGTATGCAATTATTTTCAGCTGAAGCCCCAGGCCCAAATGGAGACAAATTACATCCTAGAATTGCAGATACAGCTAAAAGGCTATGGTTAATTTATGTTTTTTTTACTATATCTGAGGCTTTGATGTTACATTTAGCCGGTATGACAATATTCGATGCTATTAATCACGCAATGAGTACAATGGCCTCTGGAGGGTTCTCAACAAAAAATGAAAGTTTAGCCTATTGGAATCATCAACCTTGGATTCATTATATTATTATCGTTTTCATGTTTTTGGCAGGATCTAATTTTGTTTTAAGCTATTTTGCTTTTTCTGGTAAAATAAGTAGAGTCTTAAAAGACAATGAATTCATAACTTTTTTCTTTTTCATAATTACATGTTCTCTAATTGTATTTGGTACATTAATCTATAGTGTTGACTTAAGTAATAGTTCATTTGAACATCCCCAGGTATGGGGAAAATTTGAGAGTTCGTTAAGACATTCTATATTTCAAGTTCTTGCAATCATTACGACAACAGGATTTGTAACCTCTGATTACACCTCTTGGACATCATTTATGACAATATTCTTTTTTGGTTTAATGTTTATAGGAGGTTCAGCTGGTAGTACCTCTGGGGGAGTAAAAATTGTGAGATATTTATTAATGATCAAAGGTGCATTATTAGAATTCAAGAAGTCATTACATCCAAATGCTATAATTCAACCCAGATATAATGGAAAAGTAGTCAATCAAGAAATTTTAGGAAATATTTTTACTTTCTTCATTTTATATGTGCTTTCTTTCATTTTAGGCAGTTTAGTTTTCGGATTTTTTGGGCTAGATTTTAAAAATGCAATCGGTGTTGCGGCAGCTTGTCTAGGAAATGTTGGACCAGCAATTGGTGATTTTGGGCCAAGTGGTAACTTCAGTAATTTGCCATCATTTGGAAAGTTTTGGGCATCATTTTTAATGCTTTTAGGACGTCTTGAGTTATTCACAGTTCTAATTTTATTCACACCCTTTTTCTGGAAAAAAACTTAATAATCGTATTTACTTTTCCACCGATTTTTTAAAAAGTCACGAATATTATTCTCTCTTGGATTTTCACCTGGTTCATAAAATTTAGTACCGCTAATTTCATCTGGTAGAAACTCTTGTAATACAAATTGATTTTTGAAATCATGTGCGTATTGGTAACCTTTTCCATATCCTAAATCTTTCATCAATTTAGTTGAGGCATTTCTTAAATGAACAGGCACTTGAAGATTTCCTGTTTGTTTTACTTTTTCAAGTGCAAGATCAATGGCTTTATAGGCTTTATTACTTTTGTTTGAACTCGCCAAATAAATAGCACATTCACTCAATATAATTCTTCCTTCTGGATATCCTATTGTTTTTACAGCCTGAAACGTATTATTAGCAATTACAAGGGCTGTCGGATTTGCGATTCCGATATCTTCAGCTGCTAGAATCAGCATCCTACGAGCAATAAAAGTAATATCTTCACCTGCCTCTATCATTCTTGCTAACCAATAAATAGCTCCATTAGGATCGCTTCCTCGTATTGATTTTATGAAGGCGGAAACGATATCATAATGAAAGTCTCCGTTTTTATCGAAAAGTACAGTATTTGTTTGAACTGTTTCAAAAACTAAATCGTTGCTAATTTTTATTGATTTATTGGTTTTTACTACAAGCTCCAACAAAGAAAGTAGCTTTCTCGCATCACCACTTGCTAGTTCGATTAAGGCATCTGATTCTTTGATTTCAATATTCTTATTTTTTAAATAACTGTCTTTTTGAAGAGCAGCAATTAAAATTTTTTCTAAATCCTTCTTTTCAAGTGGATTTAATATATAAACTTGACAACGTGACAATAATGCATTAATAACTTCAAAACTTGGATTTTCTGTTGTAGCTCCAATAAGAGTTATTATTCCTTTCTCAACAGCATTAAGTAATGAGTCTTGCTGTGACTTACTGAATCTATGAATTTCATCTATAAATAAAATTGGACTTTTACCATTAAATAGACCTCCAGAATATTCAGCTTTACTAATAATTTCTCTGATTTCTTTTACCCCAGTATTGATTGCTGAGAGTTGATAAAAAGGGCGATCTTTTTCATTAGCTAAAAGCTTCGCCAAAGTTGTTTTACCTGTTCCAGGTGGACCCCAAAAAATCAATGAAGGGAAAACACCATTTTCAATCATTTGAGTCAAACTTCCCTTAGCGCCAACTAAATGTTCCTGACCAATATAGTCTTTCAATAACTTGGGCCGCATGCGCTCTGCTAAAGGTGTATTCATACAACTAATATACTTTAATGATTTAAAATAAAAAACCCACCATTTAGGTGGGTTTTAGAATTAAATCTAATTTTAATAACTACTTAAAACAGCAGTTGGAGCAAAAAACTCAGGGAGTGGAGAGGGAATATTTTCATTTGCGTCTAACTCCGATTGTGGATACAAGAATCTTTGTGGGAATTCAGAAGCCCCAGTACTTCCCGTTGGCTTATTAGGGACTCCTATAAAATTTCTTGTTCTTCTCAAGTCGTGGAAAGTAACTAATTCACCGATTAGGGCTAGATACTTTTCTTCAAGAATTTGCTTAAGTAACATATTGCCGGATGCATCTGAATCGGGGAAACCATCAGCTGAATCGTATTGGACTCTTAAATCAGCTCTTACATTGTTGAGATGTTCAAGAGCACCCGATTCATTACCTGTTTTAAATTTGGCTTCTGCTAAGATCAATTGATTTTCAACGTAACTTCCTAATTTCATTGAGCTAGTTTGAGCAAATCTGCCTCCGTCATCAGTATTTAATAGTACTCGGCCACCATCATCTAAAAAATAGCTAGCATAAACTTCACTATTCCCGGGTGTTTCCAAAGCTCTTGCTACTGTACCGTTAAGAAGGCTTACTGAGTACGCCTCAGAAGCTACTAAGTAATCTTGTCTTTCATCAATAGCAAATTGATAGTATAAGTTTCTGTTGTCCAAAGAGGTTCCATGAAGAGAAACAAAATCATTGGCCGTAGAAGAAATTCCACTATTTGCATAGTTAATAGCAGAAGTATAGTCACCAGTCATAAGACTATAACGAGCAGCTAAAGTATTTCCAGCTTCAGACCAGGCACCACCGGCAAGACGATTACCCCCATAACCAGCAGCAATAGATGAGGTTCCAACTTTGCTAATACCGGCCGCTATTGAACTAATACCTCCACTAATTACAGATGACTGATTATCATAAACAGGATTAATTATTTCTGGGTCAACAGCTTCAGAATAAGGGACATCACCATAAAGTATTGCCATTTCAGCAAATAATGCACCTTGTAAAATTTCTGCAATTCCAGCAATTGTTTGACCAGAAGTTTCATCATCTAAAATAATTCTGGCAATTTTTATACCTTGAGTATAAGTATTACTCCACATTCTATTGTAATTTGAACGGTTGGGTGAATATGTATTCAAAGTCAAATACTGTCTATCGCCACCACTCATTTGATTAGAAAAAACGGCACCATATCGAGCATTGTTACTTCCCATATGTTGAATAAAGGATAATTGTACTTGTCCAATCAATAAATCCGAAGCAGCAATTGTAAATGCGTTTGGATCATTATTAAGATCCTCAGTATAGCTTTCACAATTAACTAGTAAAAGCGAAGTAAATATCAAATAAAATAAACTTTTAAATTTCATGATTTATATTTTTTAAAATTGTAATCTTAATGAGGTTAATATTGAACTTGTACCAGGGTTACTAAAGTATTCAAGTCCTCTACCTCTAGAAGCACCGGTAAGATTATTCTCTGGGTCAAACCCATCAATTGCTGACCATAAGAATAAATTTCTACCCGATACTGAAAGAGAAAGGTTTGTTAATCCTAAGTCTTGAACGAAATCCTCGGTAAATTCATAAGTTAAACTTATTTCCCTCAATTTAATCCAGGATCCATCCATTATGAATGGCTCTCCCACATCACCAAATCCACCTCCATTCGTTGTCCACCATTCAGAGTCAACAGCAACAGGTCCACCGCCAAAATCATCTATATAACCCCTAAATGTTGCACCGGCAGGAATTGAAGTTCCCCAAGAATTTAATATTGGGCCACCTGTATTATTTACTGTTTTCACATCAGTATTTTCGTGGATTCCAAAGTAATGTAATACACCATACGTTCCATTCCATACGTCATTTCCTTGAGAAGTTTCAATTACTGAAGTAAAGGATAAATTCTTATAAAAAATATTTAAACCAAAGCCAGCTCTAAAGTCTGGGTTTGGATCTCCAACACCCACTTGTTTTTCGGATGCTGCATTTGGAAATCCATTTGAGTTGAGTACATAATTTCCGCTATTATCCCTTTCATAAACACCAGATCTTAAAACTGCGAAAGGATATCCCTCAGCAATACCAGATGATGTGGCTGTAAATCCACTTAAAACAGTGTATGCACTACCTTGGAGATCTTCAACTAAATTTCTGTTTGCAGTATAGTTTGCATTAACAGAAATACCGAAATCTTCTGTTCTTAGAACACGCCCAGTAATATCGATTTCCCAGCCTTTATTGCTAATGCGTGCGGCATTTTGAAGTGAACTTGTAAATCCACTAGAAGCAGGAATAGGTAAGGCAATAATACCATCAGCTGTTTCATTTTGATAGTATGTGGCGTTAAGAGTAATTGCATTATCTAATAATCTTAAATCTAATCCATATTCAAACTCAGTCTTTCTTTCTTCTTTAAGATCAGGATTACCTCTTGTTGCTGATTGAGTAAATGGATTTCCATAAAGATAACCACCTAAACCATCACCCCAACTAGACCCTATACCACCTGGACCATAGACCGTTGAAGTTGCATATGGATTTGCTCCAATTCCAACCTCTCCGTACGATACTCTTAATTTAGCAAAGTCGATGGCATCAATTTCGATTAAATCAGTTAATTTATAACCAACAGATGCAGAAGGGTAAAAAATTATTCCAGCTCCTGGAAGTGTTGATAGTGTCTCAGCCCGTCCAGAAATTTGAACAAGAATATTGTCATAAACTGAGAAGTCAAAAACAGCAAAACCTCCATTTTGTCTTGTCAGTGCATTATATGAATTTGGATTAGAATTTTGGCTTGTAGTATTTCCTGTATTAAGAAAAACTTGATCAGGATTGGTAAAATTAGTTTCACCAGCACTTAATCTTCTATAATTTTCTTGAGTTGCTTGGTATCCAATAGTATAATCAACTACAATATCATTTGTGATATTAGCATTACCTAAAGCAAAAACTTTAAAGTTGTTGATTTTATTTGAAATTCTATCTTCTCCCCACAAACCATTTCTTCCGTCCCCAGCAGATCCAGAAGGCCAATAATCAACTCTATTGTCCTGGAAATAATCAATACTGTAACGTGCTATAATTTTTAAATTATCCGCAGCATCATAATTTAATTCAGGAGAAAATACAAAACGATCAACAGTATTTAAGTTTTTCTGCTCATTAATAGTCCAAAGAGGATTGTTATATGTTGGAGCAGCATAACTAAATGCACCAGTTTGATTGTCAAACGCTCTATATGATCCCGTATTTCTTCTATAACTTCTATGTGAATTTGGCGTAACTGATATAACACCATCCGAAATTCTATAGTTTGTTCCTTTATAATCTCTAATATCAAAATCAGGAGATGTTCTTAAATAACCTAAGTAAAGTCCATTTAGGTTAGACCCAGTTTGAACCCTATTAGATTCAGAGTTGCTATATGTTGAGGATAACTTAACTTTTAACTTGTCAGTTAAATTAGTATCGTTATTCAATTTCAGAGTATTTCTAACATAGTCTGAAGCTCCTTTAAGAATACCATCTTGATCAAGGTTAGAGATAGAAATATATGTAGAAGATTTATCACTTTTAAAAGAAAAACTAGCATTTGTTTCCCAAGTATATCCATTACCAAAAACAGCATCTCTGTTTTCTTGATTGTACGTACTTCTGCTATTTTTATCTAAGATTGTTCCAATTTGTCTTCCGTCAGGAGTTTCAAAATAAGTACTTGATAAGTCGTAATTGTCGTTTCCACCTGGCCGTAATGCGATTTCATCGCCAAAAGAAAAGGGATAGTTTTCAACATAATAACCAATTCCTGGTTCATCATACCAAATACCATCAGCCCCTTGACCCCATGTATCTTGTTTTTCCCACTCTCTATTAACTCTATCAACAGAAAGAGAAGTTTTCAAGTTAAAACTCCAACCTTTAGATTCCTTAGAACCTCTTTTTGTATTAATGACTAGCACACCGTTCGCCGCACCTGTTCCGTAAAGCGCAGCAGCAGCAGCACCTTTAATAACTGACACAGACTCTATATCTTCTGGATTTATATCATTCAATCGTGATTGTTGAACTACTCCAGCAGTATTGCCACCAATATTGGCATTTGATATGGGCGCACCGTCTAATACAATAAGTGGTGAGTTATCACCATTAATTGTGTTCTGACCACGAATTTGGATGTAGGCACCCGAACCTGGATCTCCTGAGTTTCTAGTAATCTGCACACCAGATGCTTTTCCAGAAAGTCCTTGAAGAACTCCCGTCTCACCAGAACGTTGAAGTTGATCCACTTCAACAACAGATGTTCCAGAAAGATCATCGTCTTTTTTCTTCTCGATACCAAGAGCTGTAAGAACTACTTCTTCAAGTTCATTTGCAGCGATTAAACTTATTGAAAGTTGATCTTGGTTTTGGATCTCTTGGTTAAATGTTTCGTAACCAACATAGCTAAAACTAAGAACATCTCCAATATTTGCTTGAATGGTAAAATTACCATCGAAGTCTGAGGTTGTTCCATTAGTTGTTCCAAGAATCAGTACAGTTGCTCCTGGTAACGGAACTCCTTCGTCATCGGTTATATTTCCTGAGATTGATTCCTGAGAAAATACAAGATTTGCAAACAATAAAAGAGATAAAATTAAATGTAATTTTTTCATTTTAAATTTTTTTTTGGCATGTAAATGTAGCGAATTCTAATAAAATGTTAAATTTCATTAATTTTAAGAATGAAATATTTATAATTACATGAGCCTTTTAAAAAAAAATAACTAAGCAACTTAATATTTATGATTTATTTTAAAATGGGCACCCAAAAACAAAACAATACAAATTTTTTTCAGCAAATTTAAATTGAACTTTAGTTTGATTTATAATTTTCAATAACATACAAAAAGTCATTGTGATCCTTAATTTTTATTTTTTTTTCTGATATAAATTTTTTTAGTTTAACTTCATCTTCTGGGAAAAGGTTTAATATGGATTTTTTATTAATTTTCAATTCTACGGGTTTAGTAATTGCTTGGGAAGTATAAAATAGTCGGATTCTGTCATCAAGTCTTGCTGGTAAAAACCCTCCTATACCGGATGGTGCAGGCTTTTCATCAACAAATTTTTTAGATTTTTGAGTATATATTTTAAAGTTATCGTCTGAATAAATTTGAATCAAATAACTAATTTCATCCTCTTTCTTAGGATTCAATGAGAATGCTTGAAATAATTCACTTCCAATTTGAGCTCCTACATTTAAATCCTTTATTAAGGCACTATTTGCTTTTTTTTGATTATTGTTTTTCCCTATTTCAATTTCATCTCGATACGAATTATACCTTAAAAATGCTTTTTCATTTATAGGATTTCCTTTAAAAATTATTATTGATTCTTGGAAAAATTCGTTGAAGTACATGCTTCCTTTTATATTTTCAATTAAATCCTCATCTTCCCTGATAACATTTTTTAAATTATTAAAATCATCTAATGCACGGGTAGATGAGAAACGATTTGCTCCCGTAACATCAACATAACTTTGTCCCCAAATATTTACTCCCAAAAAGAGGGATGATAATAGTATAAAATATTTTTTCATTTAATTACGAATTAACTTATTAATCGTTGACGAATTAATTCATAAAATGTAACTCCACAGGCAACAGAAACATTTAGTGACTCGATATTTTCGGACATAGGTAATTTAGCAGTTTTATCTATAATCTTTAATAGACCACTAGAAATTCCTTTATCTTCAGAACCAAAAATTAATCCTACAGGTCCTTTTAGGTCACATTCATAAACTGTTTTTTTTGCTTTTTCAGTAATAGCTATAGTAGGGATATCATGAGAGTTGAGAATGTAGATCACATCTTTTAAATTAGCAACTTTAGAAATAGGAACTTTAAACGCCCCTCCAACAGATGCCTTTATTACATCGCCATTAAGAGGTGCACTTCCGCTAGTAGGAATAAAAACAGCATCAATATCTATCGCTGCTGCGGAGCGTAATATTGCACCAAAATTTCGGGTATCGGTTATTCCGTCTAACAATAAAAATACTGGATTTTTTTTGTTAGAGGTAATATCCTCTAAAACATGTTCCATTTGATGAGTTTGAAAAGCAGCTATCCGAGCTACTGCTCCTTGGTGATTTTTTTCAGAAAAACGATTTAATCGCTCCACAGGCACATAACTAAATGAGATATTATTGGATTGAAGAGTATATAAAAGTTGTTCTGATAAATTACTTTTAACTCCTTTTAAAAGCCAAACTTTATCTATTGACTTTCCTGACTTAATCGCCTCAATTATTGACCTAATACCAAAAATCGTAATTGTTTTCATTCATCAAAAGTACTTCATTTAAATAAAGTTTTAAAACATATAAATATTATATCTCCAGACCATGTTTTTCTTTCTGCTGAAAAAAATCAAATTAGCTTCTTTTAAGATAAAATATAAGTAAGTCAAAATATTTTATAGTTCTAATTTGTATCTAAAAATCTAAGTTTAATAATGCAGTTATTAATTTTAAAAGTCATCGGAAAAGTATTTACCAAATAATATTTTTCAAGGATTTTATAAACTAAAAAGATTCCGTGTTTCGTAGCAATAAAAATAAAAGATTCTTATATCCTCAATATCTTTCAAAAGTTTTACATTTTCGGGTTTGAATCCACAAAAAAATATTCTACATTTGCACGCCCATAAAAATGGGTAATTAGATAAATTATATGCCAACTATTGCACAATTAGTACGAAAAGGAAGAGTCGCGATTACCAAGAAGAGTAAATCGGCTGCTTTGGATTCGTGTCCTCAAAGACGTGGTGTTTGTACCCGCGTTTATACTACAACCCCAAAAAAACCGAACTCGGCAATGCGTAAAGTAGCTAGGGTTCGATTGACTAACGGAAAGGAAGTCAATGCTTATATACCCGGAGAAGGACACAACTTACAAGAGCATTCGATAGTATTGGTACGTGGTGGAAGAGTTAAAGATTTGCCGGGGGTCCGTTACCACATTGTTCGTGGTGCATTGGATACTGCCGGAGTGGAAGGTCGTTTACAGAGACGATCAAAATACGGTGCCAAAAGACCCAAAAAATAAATGGTAATTTCTTTACGAATTGAATCATGAGAAAAAAGCAAGCAAAAAAACGTCCCCTATTACCTGATCCTAAGTTTAACGATCAATTGGTTACTCGGTTTGTTAATAATTTAATGTGGAATGGGAAAAAATCAACTGCCTTTAAAATATTTTATGATGCCATTGATATTATTGAAGAACGTAAACAAGATGATGAAAAGTCTGCATTGGAAGTTTGGAAAGAGGGACTTTCTAATGTTATGCCACACGTTGAAGTCCGAAGCCGAAGAGTGGGAGGAGCGACCTTTCAAATTCCAATGCAAATTCGTCCAGACAGAAAAGTATCCCTTGCTATGAAATGGCTTATCAGTTTTTCTAGAAAGCGAAATGAAAAATCAATGGCCTTACGCTTGGCTAACGAAGTTATCGCAGCTGCTAAAGAAGAAGGCGCTGCAGTCAAAAAGCGTCAAGATACACACAAAATGGCTGAAGCAAATAAAGCCTTTTCACATTTTAGATTTTAAATATCAAAACGTACACTGAAAAACAGCCATGGCTAGAGATTTAAAATACACAAGAAATATAGGTATTGCAGCGCATATTGATGCTGGAAAAACAACTACAACAGAACGTGTCCTTTTTTACACAGGTGTAAGTCATAAAATAGGAGAAGTTCATGATGGTGCTGCCACTATGGACTGGATGGAACAGGAGCAGGAAAGAGGTATTACAATTACATCTGCAGCTACTACTTGTACATGGGATTTTCCCCAAGATCAAGGAAAGCCTACCTCAGATTCCAAACCTTATCACTTTAATATTATTGATACTCCAGGTCACGTTGACTTTACAGTAGAGGTAAATCGATCCCTACGCGTTTTAGATGGGTTGGTTTTTTTATTTTCTGCTGTTGATGGGGTTGAGCCTCAGTCTGAAACTAATTGGAGATTGGCAGATAATTACAAAGTCCCTCGTATCGGATTCGTTAACAAAATGGATCGTCAGGGAGCAAATTTTTTAAATGTTAGCACTCAGGTACGGGAGATGTTGAAGTCTAACGCAGTCCCAATTGTTCTAAATATCGGAGATGAAGAGGACTTTAAAGGAATAGTTGATCTTATAACTAATAAAGCAATAGTATGGCATGACGAAAACTACGGCTCTACCTTTGATGAAGTAGATATTCCAGAAGATATGAAAGCCGATGTTGAAAAATATCGTGCAGAATTAATTGAAGCTGTAGCAGAATACGACGAAAACCTATTAGAAAAGTTTTTTGAAGATCCAGATTCTATTAGTCCAGACGAAATCCATGAAGCATTGCGAGCAGCAACTCAGGATATGAGTATCATCCCAATGATTTGTGGTTCCTCATTTAAAAATAAAGGTGTCCAGTTTTTGTTAGATGCAGTTTGCCGTTATTTGCCATCACCTGAGGACAAAGAAGCTATTGTGGGGACAGATCCTGGTAATGGAAATGAAATTTCTCGAAAGCCATCAGCACAAGAGCCTTTTTCTGCGTTGGCTTTTAAAATCGCTACAGATCCATTTGTTGGCCGTTTAGCTTTTTTCCGTGCTTACTCCGGAAGACTTGATGCTGGTTCTTATATATTGAATAATCGTTCTGGAAACAAAGAGCGTATCTCTAGAATTTACCAGATGCACTCCAACAAACAAAATTCAATTGATTTCATTGAAGCTGGTGATATTGGTGCTGCAGTAGGTTTTAAAGATATTAAAACTGGTGACACACTTTCAGCAGAAAAATCACCAATTATTCTTGAGAGTATGGAATTTCCTGATCCTGTAATCGGAATAGCTGTAGAGCCTAAGACGAAAGCCGATGTAGATAGACTTGGAATGTCTTTAGCAAAGCTGGCAGAAGAAGATCCAACATTCCAAGTAAAAACAGATGAAGCATCAGGACAAACTATTATTTCTGGTATGGGAGAGCTTCACCTTGATATTATCGTTGACCGTTTGCGTCGTGAGTTTAAGGTTGAAGTAAATCAAGGAAAACCTCAGGTAGAATATAAAGAAGCACTTACTGCTTCAGCTAAACATAGAGAAGTTTACAAGAAACAAACAGGTGGCCGTGGAAAATTTGCGGATATTGTATTTGAAATTGAACCAGCTGATGAAGGTAAGACTGGTCTTGAATTTATAAATCAAATCAAGGGAGGTAATATCCCTAAAGAATATATTCCTTCAGTTGAGAAAGGATTTAAAGATTCCATGAAAAATGGACCTTTAGCAGGATTTGAGCTCGATGCAATGAAAATAATACTAAAGGACGGATCATTTCACCCTGTAGACTCAGACTCTTTATCATTTGAACTAGCAGCTAAACTTGGATTCAAGGTATCTGCAAAAGCAGCCAAAGCGGTCATTATGGAACCCATAATGAAATTGGAAGTTTTGACACCTGAAGAGAATATGGGAGATATTGTTGGGGATTTAAATCGTCGGCGTGGCCAAGTAAATTCAATGGATGACCGCGCAGGATCTAAAGTTGTAAAAGCTGAAGTCCCTCTTTCTGAAATGTTTGGATACGTGACATCTTTACGAACACTCTCCTCGGGAAGAGCTACATCTACAATGGAATTTTCACATTATGCAGAAACACCTTCCAATATTTCGGAATCTGTAATTGCTGAAGTAAACGGTAACAAAGCTTAAATACATTCGCATGAGTCAAAAAATTAGAATCAAATTAAAGTCATACGATCACAATCTAGTAGATAAGTCTGCTGACAAAATTGTTAAGACAGTAAAAACTACTGGAGCTATAGTAACGGGTCCCATTCCATTGCCTACACATAAGAAAATTTTTACTGTTTTGCGTTCTCCTCATGTTAACAAAAAGTCAAGAGAGCAATTTAAGTTATGTTCTTACAAACGCTTGTTAGATATATATAGTTCCTCTTCAAAAACCATTGATGCGTTAATGAAATTGGAATTACCAAGTGGAGTAGAAGTTGAGATTAAAGTATAATTAAATAATTTAAAACAATGTCTGGGTTAATAGGAAAAAAAATCGGTATGACCAGTCTCTTTGATGAAAACGGGAAGAACATTCCCTGTACAGTTCTTGAGATGGGCCCATGCGTGGTTACCCAAGTCAGAACCAAAGGGGTTGACGGGTATGAAGCAATTCAGCTTGGCTTCGATGACAAGCCAGAAAAAGGAGTAAGTATGGCTGCCCAAGGGCACTTTAAAAAAGCTGGCACACCCCCTAAGAGAAAGCTTGTTGAATTCCAGAATTTTGAAGAAGAATTAAATTTAGGTGATATCATTACGGTTTCACACTTTATAGAAGGAGAATTCGTTGATGTTTCTGGAAATTCAAAAGGAAAAGGTTTCCAAGGTGTTGTAAAGCGACATGGTTTTGCTGGAGTTGGTCAGGCCACTCACGGACAACACAATCGTCTAAGAGCTCCTGGATCTATAGGTGCTGCATCCTATCCTGCCCGAGTATTCAAAGGAATGCGAATGGCAGGTCAAATGGGAAATGAAAAAGTTAAAGTTCAAAACCTTAGAGTAATAAAAGTAGTGCCTAAAAAAAACCTCCTTGTCGTTAAAGGATGTGTACCTGGCCACAAAAACGCATATATTACAGTTCAGAAATAATGGAAGTAAAAGTACTCAACATAGAAGGAAAAGATACTGGGAGAAAGGTTAAGCTAGATAAAAATATATTTGGTATTCAACCAAATGACCACGCGATATATCTAGATGTAAAACAGCATTTAGCAAATAAGAGACAGGGTACACACAAATCTAAAGAGCGAGCTGAAATTGCAGGATCTACTAGGAAAATCAAAAAACAGAAAGGAACTGGTACTGCCAGGGCAGGAAGTATTAAAAATCCATTATTCAAAGGTGGAGGACGAGTATTTGGGCCTACCCCAAGAGATTACAGCCAAAAAATTAATAAAAAGGTTAAACGTTTGGCGAGAAAATCTGCTCTAAGTATTAAAGCAAAACAAAAATCAATAGTTGTATTAGAAGACATTAAATGGGATAGTCCGAAAACTAAAAACTACCTTCAATTGTTAGAGGCCCTTGGTCTTTCTGACAAAAAAAGTGTTTTAGTGTTGGGGAATTTGAATAAAAATGTATATTTGTCATCCCGTAATCTAAAAAATTCATCGGTTGTAATCAGCTCAGAATTAAACACTTACAAAATTTCAGATGCGAATATTTTGGTTTTTTGTGAGGGTGCTTTTGCAGGACTTGAATCAATTTTGAATAGTTAGTAATGAGTATATTAATAAAACCAATCATAACTGAAAAAGCGACCTTGGGAAGCGAGCTTTACAATCAATATGCTTTTTTAGTTCATCCTAAAGCTAATAAAGTTGAAATAAAAAAAGCAGTTGAGGCTTCCTACGGCGTGAATGTTGAAAAAGTACGAACACTTAACAATGGACCAGAACGGAAAATGCGTTACACTAAGACCGGTATTCAGAAAGGCAAAACCAATGCAACTAAGAAAGCTATTGTTCAAGTAGCAGAGGGAAATGCCATTGATTTTTACAGTAATTTATAATAGCTCCAGATGTCAGTAAGAAAATTAAAACCGATAACTCCTGCACAGCGTTTTAGAGTAGTAAATGGATTTGATCCCATTACAACTGATAAGCCAGAAAAGAGTTTGTTGGCTCCCAAAAAAAGAACAGGAGGAAGAAACAATAAAGGTAAGATGACTTCACGCCATATTGGTGGAGGTCATAAAAAACGTTATCGCATTATCGATTTTAAAAGAAATAAATTTGGATTAGAAGCTGAAGTAAAAAGTATTGAATATGATCCAAACCGATCTGCATTTATAGCCTTATCGGAGTATGCTGACGGAGAAAAACGTTACATCATTGCTCAAAGTGGATTACAAGTAGGTCAGAAAATCTGCTCTGGTGAAGGTGTTTCTCCTGAATTAGGAAATGCACTTTTACTTTCTGAAATCCCTCTAGGTACTATTATTTCTTGCATAGAACTTGTTCCTGGAAGAGGAGCTGTAATAGCAAGAAGCGCTGGTGCATTTGCACAATTGATGGCACGTGATGGAAAGTTTGCAACTGTGAAAATGCCATCTGGTGAAACAAGAATGGTTTTGGTTACTTGCATGGCCACCATCGGAGTAGTTTCAAATACTGATCATCAATTATTAGTATCTGGTAAAGCAGGTCGTTCAAGATGGTTAGGAAGAAGACCAAGAACAAGGCCTGTAGCTATGAACCCAGTAGATCACCCAATGGGTGGTGGAGAAGGACGTGCATCTGGAGGTCATCCAAGATCACGTAATGGAATTCCTGCGAAAGGATTCCGTACCCGATCAAAAACGAAATCTAGTAATAAGTTCATAATAGAACGTAGAAAAAAATAATATAACATGGCTCGTTCATTAAAAAAAGGTCCTTTTGTGCATCACAGTCTTGAAAAGAAAGTGATGAAAAATTTAGAAGAGAATAAAAAGTCGGTGATCAAAACTTGGTCACGATCTTCTTTGATAACACCTGATTTTGTGGGTCAAACTATTGGTGTTCATAACGGAAAGACTTTTATTCCTGTTTATATCACCGAAAATATGGTAGGTCACAAATTAGGTGAATTTTCTTTGACAAGAAACTTTCGTGGTCATGCGGGAGCTAAAAACAAAGGCAAAAATTAATATTACTAATGGGAAATCGTAAAAGACAATCTGCTCAAGCGTTTAAAGAAGCCAAGAAGAATTTGGCCTTTGCTAAGCTAAATAATTGTCCAACATCGCCTAGAAAAATGCGACTGGTTGCAGATCAAGTTAGAGGGGAGTCGATAGTTAAAGCTCTAGCTATTTTAAAGTTTAGTCCTAAAGAAGCATCTAGACGTTTAGAAAAACTTGTACTTTCTGCAATTGCTAACTGGCAATCTAAAAACGAAAATGAAGACATCGAAAAAGCAGCCCTCTTCATTTCTGAAATCAGAGTAGACGGAGCAAGTATGCTTAAAAGGTTACGCCCTGCTCCTCAAGGAAGAGCACACAGAATTAGAAAACGCTCAAATCACGTAACTGTGGTGTTGGGATCAAAAACTATAGAAGTATAATATGGGACAGAAAACAAACCCAATTGGAAATCGTTTAGGAATTATTAGAGGATGGGACTCTAACTGGTATGGAGGAAGAGATTACGGTGACAAGATAGCCGAAGATGACAAAATCCGTAAATACATTCACGCACGCCTATCTAAGGCCAGTGTGTCTAATGTCATTATTGAGCGTACACTAAAGATTATTACCATTACAATTACTACTGCTCGTCCTGGAATTATTATTGGTAAAGCAGGACAAGAAGTTGATAAATTAAAAGAGGAGCTTCGTAAAATTTCAGGTAAAGAGATTCAAATCAACATATTTGAAATTAAGAGACCTGAATTAGATGCACAATTAGTAGGCGCTAGTATAGCCCGACAAATAGAAAGTAGAATTTCTTATAGACGCGCAATTAAAATGGCCATTGCAGCTTCTATTCGAATGAATGCAGAGGGAATAAAAATTCAAATTTCTGGACGTCTTAATGGCGCGGAAATGGCGCGTTCAGAATCGTATAAAGATGGACGTATTCCACTTTCTACTTTTAGAGCTGACATTGATTATGCTCTTGTAGAAGCCCATACTACTTATGGTAGATTAGGTATTAAGGTATGGATCATGAAAGGAGAAGTTTATGGTAAACGTGAACTTTCACCACTCGTAGGGATGTCAAAGAAAACCGGCCAAGGTGGCGGAAATTCTGGAAAAGGAAATAACCGACAACGTCGACGTAAATAATATTAGTAATTAGGAACCATGTTACAACCAAAAAAAACTAAATTTCGAAAAGCACAGAAAGGTCGTATGAAAGGTCTCTCACAAAGAGGACATCGGCTTTCTAATGGAATGTTTGGAATTAAGGCATTGGATTCTGTTTTTATTACCTCAAGACAAATAGAAGCAGCACGTATTGCGGCGACTCGTTTCATGAAGAGAGAAGGCCAGTTATGGATTAAAATCTTTCCAGATAAACCTATCACCAAGAAGCCATTAGAGGTACGTATGGGAAAAGGAAAAGGAGCTCCAGAATATTTTGTAGCCGTAACTAAGTCCGGAAGAATAATGTTTGAAATATCAGGCGTTCCTTTTGATGTAGCAAAAGAAGCACTTCGTTTAGCCGCTCAAAAACTACCTGTTAAAACAAAATTTGTTGTTGCTCGTGATTACGATGCATAAGTAAAAACTATGAAACAAAAAGAAATAAATAAGCTTTCTAAAGAAGACCTTCAAGATAAATTAGTTGAATTCCAAAAACAACTTGAAGAATTTAAAACAACGCATGCTATTTCCCCTCTAGAAAATCCTTTACAGATACGATCTTCACGTAGGGTAATAGCAAGACTTAAAACAGCTTTAAGCAACCAAGATGTATAACAACATGGAAACAAGAAATTTAAGAAAAGAACGTATAGGGGTAGTGACCAATAATAAAATGGAGAAATCTGTAGTGGTATCTGAGGTTAAACGTGTAAAGCACCCAATGTATGGTAAATTCGTATTAAAGACAAAAAAGTACGTGGCTCATGATGAAAAAAATGATTGTAACATAGGCGATACAGTTAAGATCATGGAAACAAGACCAATTAGTAAGTCTAAGTGTTGGCGAATGGTTGAAGTAATCGAAAGAGCTAAGTAAGATGGTACAACAAGAGTCAAGACTTAAAGTAGCTGATAACACTGGTGCCAAAGAGGTGCTTACTATACGTGTATTGGGAGGTACAAAAAGGCGTTATGCTTCAATAGGCGATAAAATCGTTGTAACTGTAAAAGAAGCTTCACCAGCAGGTACTATCAAAAAAGGACAGGTGTCTACGGCTGTGGTAGTAAGAACACGAAAGGAAATTAGAAGACCTGATGGATCTTACATCCGATTTGATGAAAACGCCTGTGTTTTACTCAATCCTACAGGAGAAATGCGGGGAACTCGTGTATTTGGACCTGTAGCAAGAGAGTTACGGGATAAACAATTTATGAAGATTGTTTCATTAGCACCTGAGGTTTTATAATATTAGATATGGCAACAAAAATAAAAATTAAAAAAGGAGATACTGTACGCATCATTTCTGGATCTCATAAGGGAACAGAAGGGAATGTATTAAATGTATCTCATGAGACGAATAAAGCGATAGTTGAAGGTGTAAATTTGGTAAAGAAACATAATAAACCAAATGCCCAAAACCCACAGGGTGGAATTGCAGAAAAAGAAGCTCCAATTCATATATCTAATTTATCACTTTTAACGTCAGATGGAAAAACTACAAGAGTAGGATATCGTATGGATGATGATAGCAAAGTACGTTTCTCTAAAAAAACCGATGAAGTCATTTAATTATGAATTACACACCCAGACTTAAAAAGGAATATAACGAACGTATTGTCAATAATTTGAAGGATACGTTTAGTTATAAAAGTGTCATGCAAGTTCCTAAATTAGAAAAGATCGTACTTAGTAGAGGAGTAGGTGCTGCTGTTGCTGATAAAAAATTAATTGATCATGCTGTTGATGAGTTGACAATGATAACAGGCCAAAAGGCAATTTCAACCTTATCTAAAAAAGATGTCGCATCATTTAAACTTAGAAAAGGGATGCCTATTGGAGCTAAAGTAACACTTCGTGCAGAACGTATGTATGAATTTTTAGATAGATTAGTAACAGCAGCATTACCTCGTGTTAGAGATTTTCAAGGGGTAAAAGCTAAAGGCTTTGACGGCCGAGGAAATTACACACTTGGGATAACAGAACAAATTATTTTCCCAGAAATTGATATTGATAAGGTCAATCGAATCAATGGAATGGATATCACATTTGTTACTTCTGCTCAAACAGACCAAGAAGCAAAATCATTATTAACCGAATTAGGAATCCCTTTTAAAAAAAATTAATATGGCTAAAGAATCGATGAAAGCACGTGAGGTTAAACGTGCAAAAACTGTTGCTAAATATGCCGAAAAGCGAAAAGTACTTAAGGAAGCTGGAGACTATGATGCTCTTCAGAAACTTCCACGTAATGCATCGCCTATTCGAATGCATAATAGATGTAAATTAACAGGAAGACCAAAAGGATATATGCGTCAGTTTGGAATTTCTCGAGTTACATTTCGGGAAATGGCAAACAAAGGTCTGATTCCTGGTGTAACTAAAGCTAGCTGGTAAACTTAAGAGACTAAAATTATGTTCACAGATCCAATTGCAGATTTTTTAACACGAATTCGAAACGCCAATCGCGCAGGACACCGTGTTGTAGATATTCCAGCATCCAATACAAAAAGAGAAATTACAAAAATACTTTTTGATCAAGGGTATATCCTAAGCTATAAGTTTGAGGAAACTAACAATAATCAGGGAAATATTAAGATTGCTTTGAAATATGACAAGTTTACTAAAGAGCCTGTCATCAAAAAAATTCAAAGAATTAGTACTCCCGGATTAAGAAAGTATTCTAATTCAGATAGTCTTCCAAGGATACTCAATGGATTGGGAATATCAATTGTCTCTACCTCTCATGGGGTAATGACTGGAAAACAAGCAACCAAACAGAATATTGGTGGAGAATTAATTTGTTATGTATACTAACTTAAAAAGTATAAGCTATGTCAAGAATAGGAAACAATCCAATTAATATCCCAGAAGGAGTTATCGTAGATATCCAACCTACAGAAATTCATGTTAAGGGAAAATTAGGAGAATTGACCCAAGACTATAATGAGGTTGATATCGATATTGAAGATAATATTCTTACAATATCAAGACCTTCGGAAAAAAAATCAATAAAATCAAAGCACGGGTTGTATCGTGCTTTAATTGCCAACATGATTGAAGGTGTTTCCCATGGTTTTACAAAAGAACTTGAATTGGTAGGAGTTGGGTACAGAGCGAATAATCAAGGCCAGAAATTAGATCTAGCCCTAGGGTTTTCTCATAATATTATATTGGATATCGCCCCAGAGATTAAAATTGAAACAATTTCTGAAAAGGGTAAAAATCCAATTGTGAAACTTACATCACATGACAAACAACTTGTTGGTTTTGTAGCGGCAAAAATCCGTTCATTTAGAAAACCTGAACCATATAAAGGTAAAGGAATTAAGTTTGTGGGTGAACAAATTAGAAGAAAAGCAGGAAAATCAGCATAAAAAATTATTATGGGTTTAACAAAATTTGATCGTAGAAATAGGATTCGTAATCGAATTCGAAAGGCCGTCAGTGGAACATCTACTACACCAAGAATGTCGGTTTTCAGAAGTAATAAAGAAATTTATGTACAACTGATAGATGACCAGACAGGAAAAACAATCGTTTCAGCATCATCAAGAGATAAAGAAGTTGAAGAATCAAAGCTGACTTCAAAGATTGAAATTTCCTCTATTGTTGGAAAACGAATTGGAGAAATAGCAACCAAAAAAGGTGTTTCTAAGGTAAAGTTTGATAGAGGAGGATATTTATATCATGGACGAGTTAAAGCTTTAGCTGATGGTGCTCGTGAAGGTGGATTAAAATTTTAATAAGATATGTACCAAGATTATAAAAACGTAGAATTAGTAAAGCCTGCAGGTTTAGATTTAAAAGACCGTTTAGTGGGTGTTCAAAGAGTAACTAAGGTAACAAAAGGTGGACGTGCTTTTGGATTTTCTGCGATAGTTGTTGTAGGAGATGAAAATGGGGTGGTTGGTCAAGGCTTAGGTAAATCAAAAGAAGTATCAGAAGCAATTTCTAAAGCAGTTGAAGATGCCAAGAAAAACTTGATTCGTATTCCTGTTGATAAAGGCACATTGCCTCATGAACAAAAAGGCAAGTATGGAGGAGCTCGTGTCTTTTTAAAGCCAGCCTCTGAAGGAACAGGTGTAATTGCTGGAGGTGCTGTGCGTGCAGTACTGGAAGCAGTTGGGGTTCATAATGTTCTTTCCAAGTCACAAGGTTCATCAAACCCTCACAATGTTGTAAAAGCAACTTTCGATGCTTTATTACAGCTTCGTAATCCGCAGCGAATTGCACAACAAAGAGGGATTTCATTAGATAAAGTCTTTAACGGATAATTGAAAGAAAATGGCAAAAATAAAAGTAAAGCAAGTTAGAAGTAGTATTAAAAGGATCAATAATCAAAAACTTGTTCTTGCATCCCTAGGGCTCAGAGGAATTGGTAAAGAAGTTACGCACGAAGCTACACCGAGTATCTTGGGGATGATTGATAAGGTTAAACATTTGGTTATTGTCAACGAAGTATAAAAAATTAAATATGAGTTTAGAAAATTTAACACCTGCATCAGGATCTACTAAATCCGCTGGAAAGCGTTTGGGAAGAGGTCAAGCTTCTGGCAAAGGGGGAACTGCTGCAAGAGGACACAAAGGAGCAAAATCACGATCTGGTTATTCCAAAAAGATTGGTTTTGAGGGAGGTCAAATGCCATTGCAAAGGCGTGTCCCCAAATTTGGTTTTAAAAATATTAATAGAAAAGAATACACCCCAATAAATTTGGATACGCTTCAAGACCTTTTAAATAATAAAAAAGCCAACAAAGAACTCGATTTAGAAAAACTTATTGAGTTGCGTTTGGCTCATAAAAATGATCTTATCAAAATATTAGGACGTGGTAAAATAGAAAGTGCTATAAAAGTTACTGCACATAAATTTTCAGCAACAGCAAAAGCAGCAATTGAAGCTGCTGGAGGAGAAGCCATAATCGTTTAATTATTCTCTAGATGAAAAAAGTTTTAGAAACCCTTTATAACATATACAAAATAGGAGAGCTTAGAGATCGTGTGATCCTGACCTTGGGAATGTTATTGGTTTACCGACTTGGTGCTCAAGTGGTATTACCTGGGATCGATCCTGTTCAGCTAGCTGCATTGAGTAGCCGTACTGATGGTGGTGGTCTTTTAGGTATTCTAAATGCTTTTACGGGTGGAGCTTTTGCAAATGCTTCAGTTTTTGCCTTAGGTATCATGCCCTATATATCTGCTTCGATTGTTGTCCAATTGATGGGCATCGCAGTGCCTTATCTTCAAAAACTGCAAAAGGAAGGTGAGAGCGGTAGAAAGAAAGTTAATCAAATTACTCGTTGGTTAACAATCCTTATTTGTGTGGTTCAAGCACCTGCCTACCTCTATGGACTTAGTGCTCTTGGAGTGCCAGAAAGTGCTTTCGTGCTTGGAAAAGGTCCGTTATTTATTATATCCTCTGTCATCATTTTGGTCACAGGAACTATATTTGCAATGTGGTTGGGAGAAAAAATTACAGATAAGGGAATAGGAAATGGTATTTCTCTTCTTATCATGGTAGGTATCATTGCCAATTTACCACTTTCTTTTGCGCAAGAATTTATTTCAAGAGTATCTGAAAATAATGGTGGTCTCATGCTAATATTAATTGAATTAGTATTGTGGATAGTAATTATTTTGCTTTCAATATTATTAACATTAGCAGTAAGAAGAATACCTGTTCAGTATGCAAGAAGACAAGCGGGTGGTTCAACTTCAGATCGAACAGTATATGGCAATCGTCAATACATCCCACTTAGGTTAAATGCCTCAGGGGTAATGCCAATTATTTTTGCCCAAGCCATTATGTTTGCTCCTGTTTACATAGGAGGTGCTCTCGGTGATTCTGGTGTTGGGCAATGGATGCAAGCTAACTTTTCTGATATCTTTGGACTTTGGTATAACGTATTGTTTGCATTGTTGATTATCATTTTTACTTATTTCTACACAGCGATTACAGTTCCTACTAATAAAATGTCAGACGATCTAAAACGAAGTGGAGGATTTGTTCCAGGAATTCGTCCTGGAAATGAAACCTCAGAATATTTAGATACGGTAATGTCACATATTACATTTCCTGGTTCTTTGTTTTTAGCGGGAATTGCAGTTTTTCCTGCAGTTGTTGTAAAACTTATAGGAATTCAACAAGGCTGGGCTTTGTTTTATGGCGGTACTTCTCTACTCATCATGGTAGGGGTTGCAATAGATACTATTCAACAAGTCAATTCATATTTATTAAATAGACATTATGATGGATTGATGAAATTAGGAAAAACAAGAAGAGGAACAAATTAATTTTATGGCAAAACAAGCAGCAATAGAACAAGAGGGAACCATCATAGAAGCACTGTCTAATGCAATGTTTCGTGTTGAGTTAGAAAATGGTCATGTCGTTACTGCACATATATCAGGTAAAATGCGTTTGCATTACATTAAGTTATTGCCAGGAGATAAAGTTAAGCTAGAAATGAGTCCTTATGATTTAACAAAAGCAAGGATTACTTTTAGGTTTTAAAAATAATTTATAGTTATGAAAGTAAGAGCATCAATAAAAAAACGCAGTTCAGACTGTAAGATCGTAAGACGAAAAGGTCGTTTGTACGTGATAAATAAAAAAAATCCTAGATTCAAACAAAGACAAGGTTAATTATGGCTAGAATATCAGGAGTAGACATTCCAAAGCAAAAAAGAGGTGTTATAGCTCTTACCTATATTTTCGGTATTGGTAGAAGCCGTTCACAAACTATTTTGGAAACAGCAAAAGTAGATGAAAATAAAAAAGTTTCTGATTGGTCAGATGATGAAACAGGTCGAATTCGTGAAGCAGTATCCTCCTTTAAAATTGAAGGTGAATTACGTTCAGAAATTCAACTTAGTATTAAGCGTTTGATGGATATTGGATGCTACAGGGGTATTCGTCACAGAGTAGGATTACCTCTTCGTGGTCAGCGAACTAAAAACAATTCGCGAACTAGAAAAGGTAAACGTAAGACAGTAGCAAATAAAAAGAAAGCAACTAAATAATAGTTTGTAATTATGGCTAAGACAGCAGGTAAAAAAAGAAAAGTAATTGTTGAATCTATTGGAGAAGCTCATGTAACAGCTTCATTCAACAATATTATTATCTCACTCACTAACACTAAAGGCGAAGTAATTTCTTGGTCTTCTGCGGGTAAAATGGGATTTAGAGGTTCTAAAAAAAACACTCCTTATGCAGCTCAAACCGCTGCGGAAGATTGCGCAAAAACTGCTCAAGAAGCTGGTTTACGTAAGGTGAAAGTATTTGTAAAAGGACCTGGAAACGGTCGTGAGTCAGCAATTAGAACACTACATAATAATGGTATAGAAGTAATGGAAATTATAGATGTGACTCCACTACCTCATAACGGTTGTAGACCGCCCAAGCGAAGAAGAGTTTAATATTAATAGTAAGAACAATGTAATAAGCTATCGAAGAAAATGACCTTAATTCATAGCTCCCTGTTTAAAAAAAGAACTAATTATGGCAAGATATACTGGTCCAAAAACTAAAATTGCTCGAAAATTTGGTGAGCCAATTTTCGGTGAAGATAAATCCTTCGAAAAAAGAAATTATCCTCCCGGTCAGCATGGAAATGCCAGACGCAGAGGGAAAAAATCAGAATATGCAATCCAACTTATGGAAAAACAAAAAGCTAAATTTACTTATGGTATTTTAGAGCGTCAATTCCGAAATATTTTTGAAAAAGCAAGCAGAAGTAAAGGAGTAACTGGCGAGGTTCTTCTTCAGTTGTGTGAATCTCGATTAGACAACGTAGTTTATCGTTTCGGTTTATCATCTTCTCGGAGTGGAGCACGTCAACTGGTTTCTCACCGTCATATTATAGTAAATGGATCAGTCGTTAATATTCCTTCTTATCAAGTTAAAGCTGGGGACGTAGTTGGAATAAGAGAAAAATCAAAGACCCTTAATATTATAGTTGAAGCAAATGGTAGAGATACTGCTGCACACGAGTGGTTAAGCTGGAATAAAGATCAGCTTCAAGGAACTTTTGTAAGTGTTCCAGAACGACTCCAAATCCCAGAGAATATCAAAGAACAATTAATCGTAGAATTATACTCTAAATAAGCAAACGAAAGCAAATTATGGCAATATTGAATTTTCAAAAACCGGATAAAGTTATTATGATCGATTCGTCTGAGTTCCAAGGCAAATTTGAATTTCGTCCTTTGGAACCTGGATATGGACTGACTGTAGGAAACGCACTAAGACGTGTATTATTATCCTCTTTAGAAGGCTTTGCAATTACTTCTGTAAAGTTGGAAAACGTAGATCACGAATTTTCCACTATACCAGGAGTTGCAGAGGATGTGACAGAAATTATCCTAAACTTAAAACAAATTCGTTTTAAACGTCAAATTGACGAAATTGAAGAAGAGAAAGTTAATCTCTCTATTGGCGGACAGGATCAACTTAAAGCAGCTGATTTTCAAAAATTTATTTCTGGATTCCAAGTTTTGAACCCTGATTTAGTAATCTGTAACCTTGGAAAGAATATTCAGATGAATATGGAAATAACTATTGAAAAAGGAAGAGGATATGTTCCAGCAGAGGAAAATAAAAATATAAATACTGAATTAGGTGTTATTGCAATTGATTCTATTTTCACACCGATCAAAAATGTAAAATATAGCATTGAAAACTTTAGGGTTGAGCAAAAAACAGATTATGAAAAATTGATCTTTGAAGTTGTTACTGACGGTTCAATTCATCCAAAGGATGCACTTACTGAAGCTGCAAAAACACTTATCCACCACTTCCTATTGTTCTCAGATGAACGCATTACTTTGGAAGCCGATGAAATCGCTCAAGCCGAAACTTATGACGAGGAATCATTACATATGCGTCAATTATTGAAAACTAAACTTGTTGATATGGACCTTTCTGTTCGAGCATTGAACTGTCTTAAGGCGGCTGAAGTTGATACACTCGGTGATTTAGTTTCTTACAATAAAAACGATTTAATGAAGTTTAGAAATTTCGGTAAAAAGTCTTTAACTGAATTGGAAGAATTAGTAGTTCTTAAAGGTCTTTCCTTTGGAATGGATTTAGCTAAGTATAAATTAGATAAAGATTAATTTACATTTTTAATTTAAATAAATGAGACACGGAAAAAAAGTAATGCACTTAGGTCGTAAGACTGCACACAGAAAATCAATGCTTGCCAATATGTCTTGTTCATTGATTGAGCATAAGAGGATAAATACTACTGAAACAAAAGCTAAAGCTTTAAAAAGGTTTATTGAACCAATCATCACAAAATCAAAAACCGATACTACACACAATAGGCGTTTAGTATTTTCATCATTGCGAGATAAAGAGGCAGTTTCTGAATTATTTAGAGAAATTTCCGTAAAAGTCGGTGATCGTCCTGGAGGATATACACGCATAATCAAGATGGGAAATCGATTAGGAGACAATGCAGATATGGCTATGATTGAATTGGTAGATTTTAATGAGGTTTATAAAACTGAACAAAAAATCAATAAAAAGTCTAGACGACGTGGCGGTAAATCCAAATCTACAGAAACATCAGTAGATACGAAAGTAGCCAATGTTTCAAAAGACAAAAATATAGCGACCCCTGAAGCAGATAAAAAAAGCGAAAAAGGTTCAAATACTCCAGTACTTGAAAAGAAAACCGAGGGACCTAAAAACGATTCAAAAGAAACTGGAAATAAGGATGAAGTTTAAATTGAATTGATTTCTTCACGCCCGTTAATATAAAAGGATAAACGTTTTAGTTTATCCTTTTTTTTGGTTTATTTTGTAAATAAGTAATATGAAATATAAACATAGAAATAAAGCTTTCGTCCTCTTAGCTGATGGGACAAAATTTTTCGGTAAATCAATTGGTATTGAAGGTTCAGCTTTTGGTGAAATTTGTTTCAATACGGGAATGACTGGATATCAAGAAATATTTACTGACCCTTCTTATTTTGGGCAAATCATGGTAACCACTAATACGCATATTGGGAATTATGGCTTTTTAGAAAGTGAATCTCAATGGGATCAAATTTCAATTTCAGGATTAATTTGTAAAGATTTTAGTTTTACATATTCTAGACCAGATGCGGAAATGTCCCTGTTTGAATATTTAGAAAAGCAAAAATTAGTAACTATATCAGATGTTGATACCCGTGCTTTGGTTAATTATATTCGTGAAAATGGCGCAATGAATGCTGTGATATCTACTGAGATAGAAAAAGAAAAAGAACTTATTAAAAAATTAGAAAATTCTCCAAGTATGTCAGGCTTAGAACTGGCTTCAAAAGTTTCTACTGCGGAACCATATATTTTTGGTAATCCTGATGCGAAATTCAAGATTGCAGCTTTGGATCTAGGAATAAAAAGGAATATTTTAAAGCATATGTCAGCTAGGGATATGTTCATTAAAGTATTTCCCTACGATACTTCATTTGAAACAATGGATTCTTGGAACCCAGATGGTTATTTTATTTCAAATGGACCTGGTGATCCTGAACCACTTAAGGAGGTTCAAAAAGTAACTAAATTAATTCTTGAATCTGATAAACCATTATTTGGGATATGTTTGGGGCATCAAATTATCGCTTTAGCAAATGGAATACCAACTTTTAAAATGTTTAATGGACACAGAGGGATTAACCATCCAGTAAAAAATATTTTAACAGGAAAAGGTGAAATCACTTCACAAAATCATGGATTTGCAGTAGAAATTGAAGCTGCAAGAAATCATCCAGATATTGAAATCACCCATATTCATTTGAATGATCAAACTTTAGCTGGCATGCGTATGAAAAGTAAAAAATGTTTTTCAGTTCAATACCATCCAGAAGCAGGACCAGGAACAAATGACTCTGTATATCTTTTTGATCAGTTCAAAAACATAATATCAAATCAATAATTTTTTAAAAAAAATAAAATTTAATTTAAACGAAATGAGTATCATAATAAATGTACATGCAAGACAGATTTTTGATTCTAGAGGGAATCCGACTGTAGAAGTAGATGTAATTACTGAAAATGGTATTTTGGGAAGGGCTGCAGTTCCATCTGGTGCATCTACAGGAGAGCATGAAGCTGTTGAGCTGAGAGACGGTGGTTCAGCATATATGGGAAAAGCTGTAGGAAAAGCTGTTGATAATGTAAATAATATCATTGCTCAAGAAATTATTGGTACCTCTGTCTTTGAACAAGAAAATATTGATCAATCAATGATTGATTTGGACGGTACTCCAAATAAGTCAAAATTAGGTGCTAATGCAATTCTTGGTGTTTCACTAGCTTCATCAAAGGCTGCTGCGAATGAGTTGGGACTTCCATTGTATAGGTATATTGGAGGAGTCAGTGCAAAAACATTACCTGTTCCGATGATGAATATTATCAACGGAGGATCACATTCTGACGCACCTATTGCATTTCAAGAATTTATGGTAATGCCTGTTGGAGCTTCTTCTTTTACTCAAGCAATGCAGATGGGATCTGAAATTTTTCACCATTTAAAAAAAGTATTACACAACAGAAATTTAAGTACTGCAGTAGGAGATGAGGGAGGATTTGCTCCCAATTTAGATGGTACTGAAGATGCATTAGATACTATTATAAAAGCCATTGAAAATGCAGGTTATAAGCCTGAAAAAGAGGTGATGATTGCATTAGATTGTGCAGCCGCTGAATTTTATGAAAATGGGATTTATGATTACTCACTTTTTGAAGGAGATAAAGGATTGAAAAGAAGTTCAGAAGAACAAGCAACATACCTATCTGAATTAAGTGAAAAGTATCCTATTGTTTCAATTGAGGATGGTATGGATGAAAATGACTGGGAAGGTTGGAAATTACTAACACAAAAAGCAGGACATAGAGTTCAATTGGTGGGAGACGATCTTTTTGTAACTAATGTTAAGCGTCTGAATAAAGGAATATCTGAAGGAATTGCAAATTCCATTTTGATTAAAGTAAATCAAATAGGAACATTATCTGAAACTATTGCTGCAGTTAACATGGCTCATAATGCAGGCTATACATCAGTAATGTCTCACCGTTCAGGTGAAACAGAGGACAATACTATTGCTGATTTAGCCGTAGCATTGAATACAGGTCAAATTAAAACAGGCTCTGCTTCAAGAAGTGATCGTATGGCTAAATACAATCAGTTATTGCGTATAGAGGAAGCTTTAGAGAAACAATCTTATTTTCCTGGGAAAAAGGCATTTAAGTACCAAAATACTAATTTTTAAGTGTACTCCAAATCAGAATAAAAATATAGTTTGTAAAGACAAATAATTAAATAAGTATAAATATGAGTGACTTTGTAAAACTTACATACCAAAATAAAGAATTTGAATTTCCATTAATTCAAGGGTCTGAAAATGAAAAAGGAATTGATATTAAAAGCTTAAGAGCTCAAACTGGTCTCATCACATTTGACCCTGGTTATAAAAATACTGGCTCATGTAAAAGTAACATCACATATCTAAATGGTGAGGAAGGAATTTTACGGCACAGAGGCTATTCTATTGAAGATTTGTGTGAAAAAGCAAGTTTTTTGGAAGTAGCATTTTTATTAATTTTTGGGGAATTACCAACTGAAAAGGAATTAAATCTTTTAAATGAAGAAATTAAAAAAGATTCTTTAGTAGATGAGGATTTAAAATTAATATTAAAAAGTTTTCCGAAGGCAGCGCATCCAATGGGAATTTTAGCTTCTTTGACATCTGGACTTACAGCATTTAATCCTAGTACTGTAAATATAGATTCAGAGGAAGATATGCGCGAAGCTATAATTATGCTAATGGCTAAATTTCCAATTTTGACTTCTTGGACTCATAGAAAAGTAAAAGGGCTTCCTTTAAATTATGCAAATATTTCTCTCTCCTATGTTGAAAATATAGCGCACATGTTATTTAAGCTCCCACATCAAGATTACATTTTAAATCCTATTGTAATTGATGCCTTAAACAAGTTACTAATATTACATGCAGATCATGAACAAAATTGTTCAACTTCTACAGTAAGGATTGTAGGTTCATCAGAGGCTGGATTATTTGCATCGGTATCTGCTGGTGTTTCAGCTCTTTGGGGAAGGCTTCACGGTGGGGCAAATCAAGGAGTGATTGAAATGCTAACTGCAATAAAAAGAGATGGAGGTGACACAAAAAAATTCATGTCTAGGGCAAAAGATAAAAATGATCCATTTCGCTTGATGGGATTTGGACATAGAGTTTATAAAAATTTTGATCCAAGAGCTCGAATAATTAAAAAGGCAGCAAATGATGTACTTAAGGAATTAAAAATTAATGATCCAATTTTAAATATTGCCAAAAAATTAGAAGAGGAGGCATTAAATGATTCCTATTTTATAGATCGTAAGTTATATCCTAATGTTGATTTTTATTCTGGTATAATTTATCGTGCTTTAGGAATACCAACTGAAATGTTTACTGTTATGTTTGCTCTTGGAAGATTACCAGGATGGATAGCACAATGGTCCGAAATGCGAAAAAATATTGAGCCTATTGGACGTCCAAGACAGATCTATACTGGGGAAAAATTTAGAACCATTTAAAGATCTTCAAAAGATGGAGGAGTGTTTCCAATTTTTTGATTTACTACTTTTTTAAAGTATTTATGAATACTGTCTTTATCAGCAATTATTTTTATGAAGTAGTTATCTACATATATAGAGTATTCCTTCGCTTTACCTTTATATATATTTAGTTTGTAAAAAGGAATTATTAGCCCGTAGGTTTCCAAAAGACTTCTAAATCTAACAATAATCCCTTGAGGTCGTAATTCAACATTACAATGATTTATATTTTGATCAAGAATCAATAAATTATGGATATCAATAGAACAGCTATTTACTAATAACTTGGGTGAGCCTATTCCTCCTAATTTCCATCTTTTTTGAAGGGAAAATGGTTTACCAACAGCATTTTCTATCCGTCGTTTTACTTCCGAATTATTATAAGAAATATTTAAAAGCATAATATACAAATATACATTTTATCAATTAAGAAGTTTTGTTTATTCTCTGTTCTTGATTAAGAAACTTTAGTAGTTTGATTATCCTTTATTCTGTTTAACCATTCAGTTTTCACACTTTATTTAGTTTACAATAATTATATTTACCTAAAGTTATCTATGTACTCATTAGCTAAAAAAATTTCAGAAATCTTAACACCTTTTATTAAAGAAACATTTGATGTTAGCATCTCACAGTTTGATTTTCAATCTACTCGTAAAGAGTTTGAAGGAGATATAACTTTGGTGACATTCTCATTATTAAAATTTATAAATACGAATCCTGCTAAGCTTTCGAATCAAATGGGAGAATTTCTTAAAACTCGTTCTGCATTGGTTTCAGATTTTAACGTAGTGAAAGGATTTTTAAATCTAAGTATTAAAGACCGTTACTATGTTGATGCATTAAATCTAATTTCAAAGGCAAAATATTATGGGCATAGAAAGCCATACTCAAATAAAACAATCCTAATCGAGTATTCTTCTCCAAATACAAATAAGCCTCTTCATTTGGGACACATTAGGAATAATCTTTTAGGTTATTCGGTTGCAAAGATTATAGAAGCAAGTGGTAATAAGGTAATAAAAACCCAAATCATTAATGACCGAGGAATTCATATATGTAAATCGATGGTGGCTTGGAAAAAGTTTGGTTCAGGAGAAACGCCCAAATCTACTGGTTTGAAGGGTGATAAATTAGTTGGAAACTATTATGTTCGTTTTGATCAAGAACTTAAGAAAGAAATAAAAATTCTGATGAATAAAGGGATGTCAGAAGAAAAAGCAAAAGATAAAGCTCCATTAATGATTGAAGCTCAAACAATGTTAATGGCTTGGGAGGCCGGTGATAATAAAGTGTTAGATCTCTGGGGGAAAATGAATAATTGGGTGTACGATGGTTTTAAAACTACTTACTCCAATCTTGGCGTTTCATTTGATTCTAATTATTACGAAAGCAAAACCTACCTTTTAGGAAAAGAATTAATTGACCAAGGATTAAATCAATCTATTTTTTATAAAAAAGAAGACGGTTCAGTTTGGATAGACCTCACAGAACAGGGTTTGGACGAAAAACTTTTGATTCGGTCTGACGGTACAGCAGTCTATATGACCCAAGATCTAGGCACAGCATTTCAACGTTTTAAGGACAATCCAACAATGGAAGGTATGGTGTATACTGTGGGAAATGAACAAGATTATCACTTTAAGGTATTATTTATAATTCTTAAAAAGCTTGGTTTTTCATGGGCTGGATCACTTCATCATTTAAGCTATGGAATGGTAGACCTGCCACAAGGAAAAATGAAAAGTAGGGAGGGTACAGTAGTTGATGCAGATGATTTGATGAATGAAATGACTGATACTGCTGCCTTATTATCAAAAGAATTAGGTAAATTAGAGGGTATGTCCAAGGAAGCTAAAAAAGGACTTTCTCAAATCATTGGTTTGGGTGCTTTGAAATATTTCATTCTTAAAGTTGACCCAAAGAAAACTATTCTTTTTGATCCCAAAAGCTCCATAGATTTTGCAGGTAATACTGGACCTTTTATTCAATACACCTATGCCAGAATTCAATCTATTTTAAGAAGTAAAGCTGTTACTCATGAAAATCATAAAATTGAATCACTTAGCTCAAAGGAAAAAGATATTTTAAAGCAATTATTAATTTATCCTGAAACAATACAACAAGCCGCTAAACAATACAGCCCAGCACTCATCGCTAATTATATCTATGATTTAGTTAAGCTCTTTAATTCTTTTTATCAGAATATATCAATTTTAGGAGGGAAAGATTTGGATTTAGAATCTTTTAGAATAAGTCTTTGTAATGAAGTTGGGAATGTTATCAGAAGTGGGGCTGATCTTTTGGGCATTTCGATGCCAGAAAGAATGTAAAAAAAAATCGCTCCGAAGAGCGATTTTTAATAACAAATACTATTTGTTACAATTATTTCGATTGGACAGC
Organism: Flavobacteriaceae bacterium; assembly: GCA_029268555.1. Lineage (GTDB taxonomy): Bacteria > Bacteroidota > Bacteroidia > Flavobacteriales > Flavobacteriaceae > MS024-2A. The sequence goes on along the minus strand of JAQWNN010000010.1, from coordinate 9,957 downwards.
TAAGTTATATACAACTAGACCAAATCCAATTTTGTTGATAGCATCTCCAACATTATAAATAACATCCATTTGAAGGCCACCAAATATACCACTATACCATCCTTCAGTACCAGCCATGTATCCAATCGGATAAATAGCCCAACCAATTAGGACAAATTTACAAAGTGTTTTATGGGCTGATTGAACGGCTCCTCCTGCAGCTGCAGCTAATTTTGAAGCGCCACCAAACCAAATTTCATATACAATATAGAAATAAGCAATACCAGACACAAGACCCCAAACTTGAGCTTGACTTGTGTAAACAGCTTCTCCAAAATAACCAGTCACTAACATTACGACAGAAGCGAAAATTAATTTCCACATCAATTGTTTAGTAGCACCTGCTGCCTTTAAAATTAAATAAAATTCTACACACATTAGAGGTACTGTTAATACCCAATCTACGTATCTAAAGAATGTAGGAGAAGTCATATTGGTTGCCCAATAATCTCTCATATACCAATAATGTACTGCTGCAATAAACGTAATAAGTCCCGAAACTAATATAGAAGTTTTCCATTTGTTATCAAAGGAGTTCATCGAGAGAAAGAAGAACGCTGATGCTGCCATCATCGCCATACACCCTACGAAGAATGTAAAACCTACGTAGTCGTCAGTGGCCATTGCTGGTACCACAGTCATTAAGCTTAAAATTTTTTCCATGATTAAATCAATTATTTGTTTTTGTTTAGATAAATTTAAAAAAAGATTGAACTTACTCACTATTTTATTTAAAATATTTTAGATTGAAATCTCTAACTAACTCATTTACAGCGCCAAAATATTTCTCTTTTTTTTTTAGGGATTAGTTTATTTGCTATAATTTTTTGTCTTTTTGGATCAATTTGGATTCAAAATTTGATTGCTTCAGTCGGAATTTTAAGCTTTGGGATACTGCATGGAGCAAATGATCTTAAAATTATTGCTAAAAAATCCAGTAATGAATCAAAAAAAAATTATCTCAAATTTTTAACTATATATATGGTTGTTGTTCTCCTTGGGATATTATTCTTTTTCTATATCCCAAAAATTGCTTTATTCAGTTTTGTCTTTGTAAGTTGTTATCACTTTGGAGAGCAACATTGGAATGGAAGATTTAATAAAAAACTAAATTCTTTACTTTTTTACTTTAATTATGGTGCCATTATTTTTTTTCTCCTTTTTACAATTCAATATAGCCCTTCATCTGAAATTATTTATCAAATTACTTCGATTAAAATCCCTTACAACTTTTTTTTGATCAGTTTGATAATTTGTTTTTTAGTTTTTTCAATTAACGTAATAATGAGTAAAATTAAATTGTATTATTTTACATTAGAATTTCTATTATTAGGTGTTTTAGCAATTTTATTTTCTAAGGCAACTTTACTTTTTGGTTTTGGTTTGTATTTTGTATTATGGCATAGTATACCTTCTCTAAATTCACAGATTAATTATATCTATAGTCATAATGTCAGAGGTCCCTTTTTTCTGTATATTAAATCTGCATTACTTTATTGGATAATAGCCTTAATAGGATTAGCATTATTTTATTTTTATATTGATGTTCCTCAAGAACAATATCTTTCTATTTTCTTTTCTTTTTTGGCAGCTATTACTTTTCCCCACGCAGTTGTAATGAATCTCATGTTTCATTCCAAAGATTCAAATGAAGATTAATCAAATGACATTTCTTATTTTTACCTGACATTAATATCAATTGGTTAATATGTTTGACAATCTTAGTAATAAACTTGATAAAGCTTTCCAGATTCTTAAAGGACATGGAAAAATCACAGAGATTAATGTTGCAGAAACACTTAAAGAAGTACGTCGAGCATTATTAGACGCTGATGTAAATTTTAAGATAGCAAAGGAATTTACAATAAGAGTTAAAGAAAAAGCACTTGGACAAAAAGTACTAACAAACCTTCAGCCTGGACAACTATTAGTAAAAATTGTAAAAGATGAGTTGGTTGATCTTATGGGATCTGATGTTGCGGGAATCAATTTAGATTCCAAACCAATAGTAATTCTCATGTCTGGTTTACAGGGATCTGGAAAAACAACTTTTACGGGGAAGTTAGCTCTTTATCTGAAAAAAAAATATTCAAAAAAACCGTTATTAGTAGCATGTGACGTTTACCGACCTGCGGCTATAGATCAGTTAAAGGTTGTAGCTGAACAAGTTGGTGCTGCAATTTATGAAGAGAGAGATGAAAAAAACCCTGTTAAAATTGCTCAAGCTGCACTAGAGTTTGCTAAGACAAATAAACATGACTTAGTTTTAATTGATACCGCTGGTCGTTTAGCAGTAGATGAAGTTTTAATGGATGAAATTAAAGCAATTCATCACGCTGTAAAACCCTCAGAAACACTTTTTGTGGTTGATTCGATGACAGGTCAAGATGCGGTGAATACTGCCAAAGCATTTAATGATATTTTAAATTTTGATGGTGTAGTTCTTACCAAACTTGATGGTGATACCCGCGGTGGGGCTGCACTTTCAATTAAATCTGTAGTGAATAAGCCGATTAAGTTTATTGGTACAGGCGAGAAAATGGAAGCTCTAGATGTTTTCTATCCAGAACGTATGGCCGACCGAATTTTGGGAATGGGTGACGTTGTTTCCTTAGTAGAAAGAGCACAAGATCAATTTGATGAAGAACAGGCAAGAATAATTAATAAAAAAATTGCTAAAAATCAATTTGGCTATGATGATTTTCTTTCTCAGATTAAGCAAGTCAATAAAATGGGTAATATGAAAGACCTTATGGGAATGATTCCTGGGGTTGGCAAAATGATGAAGGATGTTGATATTGATGACAACGCATTTCAAGGTATTGAGGTTATAATTGGATCTATGACTCATAATGAGCGATCAAGGCCTCATTTGATGAATCATAGCAGAAAAATTCGTATTGCAAAGGGATCAGGAACTTCTATTCAAGAGGTAAATAAATTGATCAAGCAGTTTGAACAAATGAGTAAGATGATGAAAATGATGCAAGGAGGAAAAGGAAAGCACATGATGCAAATGTTACAAAACATGAAATAAAATGATAGTACTTGACGGTAAAAAAACAGCTCAGGATTTAAAAGAAGAAATTAAAATAACAGTAAGTGAAATTCGAAAGGATGGACAACGTTCGCCCCATTTAGCAGCCATATTGGTAGGGAATGATGGTGCGAGTCTAACCTATGTTGGAAGTAAAGTGCGCTCTTGTAAATATGTAGGATTTAATTCTACGTTGATTCACTTAGATGAAAGTACTAGTGAAGAAATACTCTTGAAAAAAATAATAGAATTAAATCATGACGATGAATTGGATGGATATATTGTTCAGTTACCTCTCCCAAATCACATCAATGAAGAAAAGATTCTTCTTGCAATTGATCCCAAAAAAGATGTAGATGGGTTTCATCCTTCAAATTTTGGTCGGATGGCTTTAGAAATGGATGCATTTATTCCAGCTACACCATTTGGAATCATGGAATTATTGGAACGTTACCAAATTGAAACTACAGGAAAACATTGTGTGGTTATCGGTAGGAGTCATATTGTGGGTAGGCCAATAAGTATTTTAATGAGCCAAAAAGGACAAGCTGGAAATGCAACTGTTACAGTTGCACATAGTCGAACTCAAGATTTGGTTTCTTTGACAAAAAATGCAGATATTATTGTTATGGCATTAGGAATTCCAGAATATTTAAGAGCTGATATGATAAAGAAAGGTGTGACTGTAATTGATGTTGGAATTACACGAGTAGCGGATGAAAATCACCCAAAAGGATATATAATTAAAGGGGATGTTGCATATGATGAGGTGGCAGCCAAAGCAGCAGCTATTACACCCGTACCTGGAGGAGTTGGTCCGATGACCATAGCAATGTTATTAAAAAATACACTAATAGCTTTTCAGCGAAAAAATTAAGTTCCCTTCTCTATCGCTTGGTAGATTCTTAAAATTAAAAGACCAAAAACAACACTGGTGAGAATTAATAGAACGTTTGTTAGTCCAGAAGTGGCAAATGACAGACGTATCAATATTGTACAAATAACGAAACCTGTGTTACGAATCAATTGACTGTAACGTTCGGTGTATTGAAATGAAAGTAGTAAAATAAATACGTCAGCTAATATCAATATTGTAAAAAATTCATTGTAAAAAACAGCATTGATGTCTTTAAACTGAGTTAGACTTTGTGTATTAAAAAAGAGCTCCATAAACCAAGAGGTAGCACTGTAAATTGAGGTAAAAATAAGAACAGGAAGAAGGAAAACACTTACAGCTCTTTTAGAACTTACAAATTTTTTCAGACGCTCATCCAAGGGTTTTTTGGTGAGTTCTTCTCTTCGTTTATTAAACATGTATATAAGGAAATAAAGAGTTAAAACACCTGCTAAATCATATATTAGCTGACGGTTGGCAGCAAATTCAAACCAATTAACATTCAATTCAACTTTTGGTATGTCACCAAAAATTCTACGAATAATTATTAAAGAAATAATTTCAAATTGTTTAGAAACCGATGTTGTAAAAGAGCGGGGGAGGTAGACAATTAAAAGGTAAATTTCATAAATCAAAATAATTGAAAATGGTGTGTAAATTGCTGAGATAGGATCATCAAGTAATCGTGCCTCAAATGGTGTGGAGAAAAGATTAAATTTTTTGGAATAAATAAGCATCAAATGGATGATGAACCCTATAATTGATAGCCAGAGTGTTGCGCGCTCGATATGTTTTCTGTTTTCATCAGAAAAAATCTTTTCAAAAGTAGTATCAAAAAAATTATAATTTGTATTCATTATTTTAGGTTGCAAAAATTTGATCTTTATTTTTGAAAGATTTAAACTCTAAAGCGTTTCCCGCTGGGTCATAAAAGAACATGGTCATTTGTTCACCAGCTAAACCCTCGAATCTCAGATAAGGCTCAATTATAAAATCAACTTTTTTTTCTTTTAGAAGTGCTGCAAAATCTTTGAAAGTTATCCAATCCAATAAAACTCCAAAATGAGGAATTGGAACTGATTTTCCGTCGACATCATTATGATGTTTTTTGCTAACGTGATTAGGATCAAAATGTAAAACAAGTTGATGACCAAAAAGATTTAAATCAATCCAATGACAGTCAGAACGCCCTGTTTTACATCCTAAAATATCAATATAAAAACGGCTACAACTTTCGAGATTGTCTACAGGTAGAGCGAGATGAAATGGACTTATCACAACACTTTTTTTATAAAGGTACAATTTCTTGCCAAATAGGATTTCAGAATGTGGTACCTTTGCAAAATAGACTCAAAACAAGACATGGGCGAGGTAGATAAAGGTACTTCACTTCCATTAATGGAAGCTTTTTATACCCTTCAAGGCGAGGGATATCACAAAGGAAGTGCAGCCTATTTTATTCGTGTTGGTGGATGTGATGTAGGCTGTCATTGGTGTGATGTAAAGCAGAGCTGGGATGCAAAACTTCACCCACAAACAGCTGTGAGTGAAATTGTTTCAAAAGCTAAAAAGTATTCTAATACAGTTGTAGTAACTGGAGGGGAGCCATTAATGTGGAATATGGACCCTTTATGTAATGCACTTAATAAATTGAATATTAAGAAACATATTGAAACATCAGGAGCCTATTCAATTTCAGGGAATTGGGACTGGTTTTGTTTATCTCCAAAAAAAAACAAGCTTCCTACAGTAAATGCATACAAATGTGCAGAGGAATTGAAAATTATTATATATAATAAAGATGATTTAAAATTTGCAGAACAGCAAGCTATTAACGTTAATAAGGAGTGCAAGCTATTTCTTCAACCCGAGTGGAGCCGAAGGGAAAAAGTCATGCCCATTATCGTTAATTACGTGCTTGCGAATCCTAAATGGAAGGTCTCTTTACAAACCCATAAATATTTAAACATTCCTTAGGGATAAATTAAATATTTCATTCTGATTTTTTTAAATTTTGAAAGGTCTTGCTCCCAAGTTTTTCTAATTTCTGATAAGGGAACCCCCTGCTGTATCTGTTTTTTTAAACTACTTACACCACTTATTCGATTAAATCCTTTTTTAAAAAAAGCTTTTTTTTCCGGAAAATTGTCATATGCTTCTGCCAACCATTTGAGCTCAATCCTATCTGGATTTGAGATTTTAGTTAAATCCTTACCGAAGCAAATCAATCCATTGTGCTTAGGACTCTTTGATCCAAAATTTGGACGAGGCACGAATGAAAAATGATTGTTTTTTAGAGAGGGATGACCATAAATTTGAAATTGATGATCGGTCCCTCTTCCTATACTTATAACTGTAGGTTCTAATAGACATAAACTAGGGTATAATGATATAGCTTTTGCATTAGGGAGGTTTGGTGAGGGTCTTATAGGGAGTTCATACGCTGTTTTGTGAGTATAATTCTGAATGGGAATAACTTTTATGTCACACGAAATCCCATTGCTTAGCCAACCCTCACCATTGATCATTTTTGCATACTCCCCTATTGTCATTCCATAAACAATTGGAACAGCATGCATCCCTAAAAAACTTGAGTTTTCAAGATTTAATACAGGTCCATCAACATAATGTATATTTGGATTTGGACGGTCTAAAATAATTAATGATATTTTTTTTTCTGCACAGGCTTCCATCACATAATGAAGAGTTGATAGATATGTAAAAAAACGAACTCCAACATCTTGTAAGTCAAAGATCATTAATTCGATCTCTTTCAACTGCTCTGGCAATGGTTTTCGATTTTTACCGTGGAGTGAGTAGATGGGCAACTGAGTTTGGAGATCTTTTTCGTCAGTGATTTGCTCTCCAGCATCGGCAATCCCTCTGAATCCATGTTCAGGCGCAAAAATCGCCTTGACATCAATTTTATTTTTTAAAAGTACATCTACCAGATGCATATATTCCCCAGAACTATTAACTAGACTAGCCTGGTGAGCAACTACTCCAATCTTTTTCCCTTTGAGTTCAGGTAAATAACTTGAAGTATTGTCAGCACCTGGGAGTATTTGAGATCTCAAAGGCATTGAGTAAATACATAATACAAGCCAAAATAAAAACGTATTTTTGATATGTGTAAAATCTAAAAGACAATTCATTGAATATAGCTTTATATCTCGCACGGAAAATGCGACAGCATAAAGAATATAAAAATACGGTTTCTTCTCGGATAATCAATATTGCCACTATTGCAGTAGCTATTGGTATTGCAGCAATTTTAATAGCGATGGCTTTCAGTAAAGGTCTTCAAAAAGAGATTCGCTTTAAGGCGAGTGTATTCAATGGTCAAATTCTAATAACCACTTTTGAAAATAACGAATCTCAAGTTTCGTTAACCCCATTTGAAGATTATAAGGAATTGAGAATCAAAATAAAAAATCACCCAAATTTTGAAAGAATTCATGCTGTAGCAGTTAAAGCAGGGATGTTTAAAACGAATAATGATTTTGAGGGTATTTTATTAAAGGGCGTAAGCAATGAATTTGACTGGAGAAGTTTAAAAGGATTTTTAACTCAAGGTTCATTTCCTCAATATTCTGAAAATAGTAACAACGAAATTTTAATTTCAGAAATCATAGCCCAAAAACTCGATCTTGAAGTTGGGGATAATGTGAATGCTTTTTTTCAAAGCAATCAAATTGAAGGCTTGCCTAAAAGAAGAAAATTTACAATTGTAGGAACCTATTTTTCTGGCTTCCCTGACATCGATCAAAACTTAGTTTATTCTGATATTAGACAAGTCCAAAGTCTTAATCAATGGGGACCAAATCAAGTTGGAGCCTATGAGGTTTTTGTTAATGACTTGCTTCATAGTACTGAAATAGCAGACGAACTATACCAAGTTTTGCCGTCTAAGCTAGATAGTATTCCTGTTTCAGATCGTTTTTCAAGTATTTTTCAGTGGATTTCTTTATTTGATTTTAATGTGTTGATCATTTTGATCGTTATGATTTTAGTAGGGGTAATTAATATGGCAACAGCTCTTTTGGTTTTGATTTTAGAACGTTCAAGGATGGTAGGTCTTCTTAAGGCATTGGGTGCAACACATTCAACGATTCAAAGAATTTTTATTTATAATGGGATAGTAATTATGGCTAGAGGGTTGGTTTTTGGAAATCTAATTGGACTTATTTTTTATTTTTTTCAGAAGATTTTTGGTTTGATTACCCTAGATCCTGAAACTTATTTTGTAAGTATAGCTCCAGTTTCTATAGCTTGGTTTGAGGTCCTTTATTTAAATCTACTCTTTCTGTTTCTTGCAATCGTTCTTTTGTGGCTTCCTCTAAAAATTGTTTTAAAATTTTCTCCTTCTCAAGTACTTCGATTTCGTTAAAATTGACTTCTATTGGCTGTTTAAATCATTCTTAACTCAGTATCTTTGAAATTCAATAATATCATATATGAATTACGTAAATTCCATTATTGAAACTATAGGGAATACACCCCTTATAAAACTAAACCGTATCACTGCAGAAATTGATGCTTTGGTGATGGCTAAAGTTGAAAGTTTCAATCCAGGAAATTCAGTTAAAGACAGAATGGCATTAAAAATGATCGAAGATGCTGAAGCCTCAGGATTATTAAAGTCAGGAGGGACAATAGTTGAAGGAACTTCCGGAAATACCGGAATGGGACTTGCCTTAGCAGCTATCGTTAAAGGATATAAGTTGATTTGTGTTTCAAATGACAAACAGTCTAAAGAAAAGTTCGATGTACTTCGTGCAGTAGGAGCAGATGTTATAGTTTGTCCAACTGATGTAGAACCTGAAGACCCAAGATCATATTATAGCACTTCAAAGAGAATTGCATCTGAGACTCCAAATTCATGGTACGCGAATCAGTATGATAATCCTTCAAATGCTCAAGCTCATTATGAAACTACTGGTCCTGAAATATGGAATCAAACTGATGGTAAAATCACACATTTTGTGGTTGGTGTTGGAACCGGAGGAACAATTTCTGGAGTGGGAAAATACTTAAAAGAAAAAAATCCAAAAATTAAAATTTGGGGGATTGATACATTTGGCTCTGTATTTAAAAAATACCACGAGACAGGAATATTTGATCAAAATGAAATTTATCCATACACCACTGAAGGAATTGGCGAAGACATCCTGCCAAAAAATGTTGATTTTTCAGTAATAGATTTATTTGAAAAAGTAACAGATAAAGATGCAGCGGTCTTCACAAGAAACCTTGCTAAGTCCGAAGGGATATTTGCTGGAAATTCCTGTGGAGCTGCAATTAAAGGACTTTTACAGCTGAAAAAGCATCTTAAAAAAACAGATGTGGTTGTTGTCCTTTTACACGATTCAGGAAGTCGCTATATTGGTAAAATTTATAATGATGAATGGATGAAATCTAAAAATTTTTTAACATAATTTATTTTTCAAATATTGAAAACTTAGCTAAACCCTTTAAAAGGCAATTTTAAATAGTTAAATTCGTTAACAATTAAAATTATGTTTAGTACATATACTCAGTACAATGTTAATATTTTACTGAACCTATTAAATAGTTTCAATTGAAAAAAATTAGGCTTAAGTTATTCTCAAGACTATTTGCAATAGTTACTCTTTTTGTAACAACCTTTGCTTTCAGTCAAACACCAAGCCTTACTTTAACTTCAAGTCTTGGAGCTGATAACATTACTTGTGCAAATACAGCATTTACTCTAACTGTTTCAGATACTACTCTAAGCCTTAGTACAACCTATACTCTAAGTTACGGGTCATTTGTTTCTTCTCAAAATACCACCACTGGTAGTGCTACTTTTTCTCTTTCAGGAGTATCAACTGAAACTATTATTACTGTAAATGCAGAAAATCCCAATGGTAGTGTTGTGAGCACTACTACCATTTACGTTCCTAGATTAGATAATTCAGGAACAATTAGTACTACTGCACCATTAACTATTTGTAATGGTGGT
>JAQWNN010000009.1 GCA_029268555.1 Flavobacteriaceae bacterium | reverse complement strand
AACAAGATCCTGACTTAGGGTTACTCTATTAGAGGTAGCAGTTGTGGTTCCAAATCTGTGTAAAACCCATAAAGTTCTAGGCATAAAATCACCACCTTCAGAGTGTTCTACAACAACATTAAGACTAAGTTTTTTATAATTGAGATTTAATCCTAACCCTGCTCTCCAGTCAGGATTTGGATCCCCTAGGATAATAGGACTTGGAGTTATTTGGGGAAATCCATTCTCATCTAGAAGTAAGCTTCCATCGGGATTTGTTTGAGAACCAGTTCCGAATAAAACTCCAAGTTGCTCTCCAACTATAGCTCTAGAACTTACAGATGCTCCAGGGCTAAGGTTAATGGTTTCAGTTCCGAATAGATCTGTAACTTCATTTGTATTTTTTGACCAATTTATAGAGGTAGATAATTTAAAATCTTCTTTTTTAATTGCATTCCATCCTAAATCAAGTTCAATACCATTATTTGTCATACTCCCAAAATTTCCATATTGAGTTGAGAAACCAGATGAAGGAGAAAGACTTACATCAAGTAAAATACCTTCAATTATATTATCATAATATGTAAATCCGAAAGTTAAATCATCATTAAAAAATCTTAAATCGGCACCAACCTCCCATTCTGTTTTGATTTCAGGTTCAAGATTAGGATTTCCCAAATTGTTATCCAATCTGAAACCACCTCCAAATGAGTCAATTGCAATAGGGTCAGAGTAAGAACTGTAAGAAAAACCTCCCTCAGCTAATGTCTGGAATTGGTGGGGGGAAGGTTGGACACCAACTTTACCCCAAGAACCACGAAGTTTACCAAAAGATAAAACACTTGATTCTAAAACACTTTCAGTGAAATTCCATGCTAAATCAACAGACGGATAGAAAAATGTTCCATTTACAGTTGAAGATGATTCTAATCCTCCTGAAAAATTGACATATAATTGATTAAACATATCAAAGTTTAAAACAGCATAACCTCTATTTGATTTTCTAAAAGTCCTGAAGTTTGAAAAGCTTGTCGCTTCAGCAGCAGAATTAAGACTTGATGTTTCTTTTTGAGAATCAACCAAGAAACCCGTAACACTTCCTGAATTTCTATTGTATGTTCTATCATTTAAACTCCATCCTAGTGTTGATGTTAAACTTATTTCAGAAGTAAGTTCTGTTGTTGCTCTACCAATTAAATCAAAACTATATTGACGCTGTGCTATTTCACTTTCGTAAAATGCCCCATTATTAAAAGCGCTTCCTGCACTTCCTACAGGATATAAGGTTGTTCTTCTGTCATCAGCAAAATCAATATTACCTCTTCCAATAATTTGAAGCCAGTTAACAGGTGTTATTGTAACTTGAGGTGTAGCAGTAAACCTGTTAACAGTTGCTCTTGAAGTTTGCTCATTTACAGTCCAACCTGGGTTATTATATATTGGATTTTGAGAATTTCCTAAATATCTTCTATATGATCTGTGTCTGTTTTGTGACTCTACTCCCGAAGAACTTGTATAGGTTCCAATGTAATCTTCATTATCAAAATCTGGTGGGGTTCTTAATAAACCTAACATAATACCTGCCGTATTAGAACTTTGTTGAATACGATTGGTTATACTATATGTATATGCCATTTTATTGGATAATGAAATCACATCATTAAGCTTAGCATTATAATTAAAACGTAAATTTGTTCTATCGTAATCTGACCCCCTAACAATCCCTTCTTGTGATAAGTTAGAAAGACTGAAAAAATATTTTTGTTGATCAGTACCACCACTTATAGTTAAGTCATTTTGAAGAACTGAACCAATCTGCATAGCGTTATCCCAGTTTTTTTCTACAAAAAGTTCTTTAGAATTTTTATCTGTTATAGGATAGTAAATTGTTCCATCCATAGCAGTAAAAAATTGGCCTGAAGTATTAAAAATATCAGCACTACCAGTTCTATCGGGTATGTAATCACCCCATGCTTCGGCTCTAGTAGGACTATATGATCCAGAACGACCTTGTCCCCAATCTGTTTGCATTGGGATTCTTTCTGAAACTTCATCAAATGAGTAAGATGATGAAAATGTAATTTTTGCATCTCCAGACTGACCCTCTTTAGTTGTAATAACAACTACACCATTAGCGGCTCTACTCCCCCAAACTGCAGCAGCTGATGCTCCTTTTAAAACTTCTATGGAAGCAATATCACTTGGGTTAAGGTCATTTATCCTTGAACCATTTGAAACACCTCCAGATCTTGAACCACGACCATCAGCACTATTATAATTTGAAGAATTATTCATTGGAACACCATCTACGATAAACAACGGATCGCTAGCACCTGAAATGGTATTAGCCCCTCTAATTCGCATAGTAGAACCAACCCCAGGATCACCGGTTACTCTTCGGATCTGTACACCTGCTGCTTTTCCACTAAGAGAATTTAAAAGTGTAGGTTCTCCTGATCTAACTACAGCATCTGTACTAACTACAGAAGAAGACGAACCTTGCTGATCTTTCAAAACCTTAAACCCTAAGGATGTTACTACTACTTCTTCTAGTTGATTGTCAGGTTGCAAATTAATGTCAATAGTATCAGAGTCACCAACAGTTATTTCCTGTGTCATATATCCGATAAAACTGAACTCGAGTATTTGACCTTTGTCAACTTCGATTTCAAAATTGCCATCAAAATCAGTTGAAACACCAATACTTGTGTTTTGGATAATTATAGTTGCACCTGGCAGAGCCATGCCCTCTTCGTCTGCAACAGTACCTGTTACTTTATTTTGTCCGTAAGCAAAAATACCCACAAAGAACAAACAGTAAATTAAAAAGTTCTTCATAATTAAATTATTGTTATTTTAAGTTTTTATTAACATAAATATATGTTTAATTTTGATTTAGAAGTTTGTGTAAATGATTTATTTCGATCTTTTTACATCTTTTTACATTATAAATGATGGATAAACAAGTCGCTCTTTTTGTATCTAATTTAGAAAAAAAATACGGACAATGGAATCGATCAAAAGCCCTTTTTGGTTCAACACCTTATGGAGAAATAGCAAGAAATCTCAGTATTAGCAACAGTCAATTCTCAAAACTGTTATATGGGACTGGGACTGATGGAATGTATGAGCGAACATTAGATAATATAAATCGACTTATTGAGCGGGAGGCATTAGAATCTGCATATGCAGAAAGTCAAAAATCTCTTTTAGGTTATAACTTAAAACACAAAAAAAGAGTATTGCTTTTTTCAATATTTTTTTTCTTTTTAGGATTAATAGGGACTACTTATTACTTATTAATAAATGATACTTCTTTTAATAAAACTACTTACGACGACCATCCTCTGCAAGAATACTTTTACCCATCATCAACCGAGTATTTTGATTCTCCTTTTTTGGATAATTCTAATATTTTAGACAACTGTCCTTGTGCTGGTTTTGAAGGGAGGTGGTTTCAATTTGAACCCTTTAAGCTTCCTCTTCCGGGCAGTAAAAAGCCAGGACTTTATTATCAAGGTAAGTCTTCCGATTTAATTTTACGTTGTTCAAATCTTTTTGACGGCCATGTTGATACGGGAAACGCTATAATGGGCTACGAGCATTTGAAAAGTGAAATATGGATCGACACTAACCAAGAAAATTTAGTCCCTAAATATTTTAATCCAGAATTAAAAATATATACTAATAAATTTAATCAAATGAAATTCGAAAACAATGATAGATTTATCAAAATAGCCGATCTATCCGCTTTTAATGTTAATATGTTTGAAATTACTGGAGACTCAATAAAAAGAAAGGCGGAGCTCAGCGGTCGACTCTCTTTGGATGTTAATGATGAATTAGCTAAGGAGTATGATATTGACATTGCATACATAACAAAAAATGTTTTAGGAGATTTAACTAAAACACAATGCCAAACTATTTACAATCCCTATTGTGATCCCAATAAATTATCTGAGGGAAGCCAACTTTCTTATAATTGTATTTACACAATTGGAGAGGAAAACCTTGGTTTAAAGGGAGGCTATCCCTATACCAAAACATTTTCACTTAAAAGTCAAGTTTACTCAGATTATATTTCATGTGAATGTGATAATTAATTTGTTCTGAATAATTTTACAAGAAATATTTTAATTATTTGGATAAAGATATTGAAGTGCATCTACTGCCATTTCTTTAGCGCTATGACCCACATTTAAAACCTCCTCAGTCTTTATCCAATTATAATCAATTTCTTTTTGATTAGCAATTGCCTTAGATGCTTTATAAAAATAACGTCCTCTAGCTCTCCTATTTAAACCTTGTTGATTATCAACTGTCTCATTATGTCTTAATGAAGAAGCATTTGGATTGGTATCTAAGTCTGCCAAGTGAACATATAAATTTTTAGAAAAAGCCAACTTAAGAGTACTCGAGGATAGTTCACTCTTATTTAATCCATATGGGAAATCTATTCCTGATTCTGGAACAGTATACCATCCTGCATTTGAACATACTGCAACATTTAGCTTGCTATCTGGCATAAACAGTATAAAGCGATGAAGAAATTGAGATCCTGCTGAATGTCCCCAACCATTATAACTTTCTTGATTTCCAGAAACTTCATTTTTGATATATTCAAATAATGGATCTACAATTGAAAATGTCCATTCTTCCTTTTGATTCAATGTTTCTTCAGTTGGATTGTCGCCGTCATCAAAAATATTAGCTAGGTTATACATGTCGCCAGAAGCAAAATCAAGAGAACCAAACTCAGGAGCAAAGACCATAAAATTAGAATCATCAGCCAGGCTTATCCAGTAATCACGATAATCGTTTGCATTTCTTGAACCCCCATGAAATGACATTAATATTGGCATTGACTTTATGTCTCCATTTGGGATGTGATAATAAACATTGATTTTCTTATTACTAATATAACCATCAACATTAAAACTAAAAACTCCTGTTGAATTTGAACTTATAATAGGACCCTGATTATCATTTTCATTAACAATCTTTATTTCTGTATCAGATTTTGAATCATAATCATTACCAGATGAGCAGGCATAATTTAGTGTTAGAAAAATAAATAAAAGAAAATTTTGAAGAAAAGAGATATGAAAACAATACATAATTATAAAGGAAGTCTTTTTTCTAAATTTAAAAACACTTTATTATGAAATCTTTCCTCAATAAATTTATATAATATTATAAAAACAACTTTTTATAATAAAATGGTAGATGGAAAATAATTTACTAGTGTTATTTAAAAAGGGTTTGTAAATTGCTTAAAAACTATTTTTAATGTCAAAATTCACATTTTTTTTTCTATTTAATATCTTAATTTTAATTAGCTGCAAAGAATCTTCAGAAGCTTCTTTAAAAAATAATACCATCGCTTCGGCTCATCCCCTAGCTTCTTTGGCCGGTAAAAAAATGTTTGAAGAAAAAGGTAATGCTTTTGATGCTGCAGTAGCTGCAGGATTTACCTTGGCAGTAGTTGAACCTAGTATGAGTGGAATTGGGGGGAGGCTTCAAGCAATTTTTTATAAAGCTTCAGGAAAAATTGGAGGAGTAGATGCGTCTACTCAAGTCCCGATTAATTATACACCTACAGAAGAAAAATATTCATTTGGATACAAAACTATTGGCATACCAGGAGTGGTTGCAGGATTGATCAAACTTCATAAAAATCATGGTGTATTACCTCTTCAAAAAGTAATGGAGCCTGCAATAGATTATGCAGAAAATGGATTTAAAATTTTACCTGGAGAAGCATTTCGGCAACAAAATGCAAAGAAAATTTTTGAACAATACGAAGGCACAAAAACCCATTTTTTAAATGCTCAAGGGACTTCTTTTCAGACAGGGGATTTAGTAATTCAAAAATCACTAGCATTAATCCTAAAGACTATTTCAAATAAAGGGAAAGCTGGATTTTATGAGGGAGAAGTAGCTCAAAAAATGGTTGATGACGTTAAGTCAAATGGCGGATTATTAACACTTGAGGATTTAAAAAATTATCAAGCTCATGATTCTGAAGTCTTAGAGGGTACTTTTCAAGGTTATAAAGTTTTTGCTTTAAATTTACCATCCTACGGAGCCATAACCATTCAGATTCTTCAGATTTTAGATCATTTACAAGTTATAGATAACGAAGAGGATTGGGCTATTAAAATGGGAGAAGTAACTGAGTTAGCATACACCTATCGAAAACATCAGAAGGATCTCGATTCCTTAAATCAGATACTTTCTTATGGGCAGGCAGCAAATTGGGCAAATCAAATTAAAGAGAAGAAATTAAATATAGTTGAACAAAACACATCTGATATGCCAGGATCATGGGTTAGCGCCGAAGGACACACAACTCATCTTACCGCTGCTGATGAAAACGGAAATGTCGTAAGTCTAACCCAAACTATTGGGCCTAACATGGGATCAAAAGTAGCTTCAAAAGACTTGGGCTTTCTTTATGCTGTAACTCTTGGAGGATATTTGGGAGAATATAAACCAGGTGATCGATCAAATTCTCATATTACGCCGACATTATTTATTGATGGAGGTAAAGTTGCTTTAGCAATAGGGGCTGCTGGAGGAAGTCGAATTATAACTGCTGTAACACAGGTTGCACACCGTTACTTAGCCCAAAAAAATGAATTAAAACGAGCCTTATTTTTACCTAGAGTTTATCCTTTTGAAGACTCACTTTGGGTTGAAGACCACGATGGTGTTAAGCAGTTGAATGCTAACTTTAATATGGACAACTATCGAGTTAAGATGGTTGATGAAAAAGCACGATTTGGTCGTGTTCACGCAGTAGCCTATGATTCTATTAGTAAATCGTGGATTGGGGCTGCTGATCCAGATTGGGAAGGAACCGTCGAAAACCATATAACAAAATGAGATATTTAACAATTTTATTGATTCTTCTCTTACAAATTAGTAGAGCTCAAAAACAAGAGAAAGTTCTATTCGTTGGAAATAGTTTTACTTTTTATTGGAATCTCCCAAGCCAGCTAGAAAAAATGGCTCAGGAGCAAAACTTGGATTGGAATGTAAATCAATCAACTGCTGGAGGTGCAACTTTAAGGGACCATTGGCAAGGAAATAAAGATTTGAAAACAAGAGAAATTTTATCTAAAACAACTTTTGAACGAGTTATATTTCAAGATCATAGTACATATCCTATTATGCATATTGATACAACAGAATTTTATTTTTCGAAGTTGAAAACGCTTCTTCCACCGCAGACTAAAATTTATTTATATGCTACATGGTATTATCCAAACTTCCCAGTTGAAGGATTAGTTATAAAGGATTCTAAACAAATTGAATTGAATTTAAAAGATATTTCAAAGAAGTATAAAAATATTGAAATTATCCCCGTAGGAAGGGCTTTTGATTTATTTTCCTCTAAATATCCTGGGATAAAACTTTTGACTGACGACGCAAAACACCCAAGTCATAATGGAACCTATCTAGCAGCCTGTGTGTTTTATGCTACATTAACAGGACAAAGTTCTAAGGGTCTTGATAGACGATATGAAGACAAAGATTCGAATGGTAAAAAGATTTACTACAGCATTGTAGAAGAATCATCTGCATCAAAACTCCAATCTATTGCAGACGAAATCGTATTTAAAAAACGTTGACAAACCAATTTTAATTAAGACTCTAATGCATTCTGGCAATATTCAATACTTTTTTTGATTTCTTCAATTATACTAGAATCTTTAGGTGTTTGGTATTCGTATTCTATGGTTGCAGCAAAATTATAAGAGTTGTCACGCATCATTTGAAGAACATCTATTATTGGGGTATCCCCTTGACCAAAAGGCATATTTTTTTTTCCATTTTTAGGATTTTGACGGTCTTTTACATGCATGCTTAGGATGTTAGGATGCTGTTTTTCGATTAATTCAATAGCATCAGTATTTCCTGCAGCAATATAGTGTCCTAGATCAAGATTCATTGCATTGTGAGAGGATTGCTCAAGCGCTGTATCCCACCACTTAGCATGTTGCTGCTCATGACCATGATAGGCAACTTTTATTCCATTTCTTTTAGCCAATTCTCCCAGTTTAAGACTATGGTTGTTGTCTTCCGGAAGCTCTATAGTGACATGGGACGCTCCCAAAAGTTTTCCGGCTTGCATTGCATAATTAATATCTGAATCAGAATTTCCTTTACGCAATAAATAGTTTGGCTTAAAAGCATAAATTTCAACTCCAGCACTGTTATACATTTTTCTTAAATCACTAAAACGAGAAATTGAACGTGTTTTTTTCCATGTCAAAACTTCTTTATCGTAAGAATTCTGTTGTTTTTTAAGTTCACCAAGTTCCTTTTCTTCATCCTTTGACAGAGAATTATTTCGCTTTTTTCTTGAGAGACTATGATACGTTCTTTTATTTATCCTATTTTTAGGACGACCGATAAATGATTCTGCAGTCTCTCCCATTAATTCAATAGAGTTAACCCCACAATCAAGAATATATTGAAGAGTTGCTTCTGCACTTTGATCTTTAAGAGCTCTAAATGAATAGGTGATGAGTCCCAATTGAACTCCATTAATTGTTTTTTTTAGCAATGATCTATTAGGCAAGTATTTCGGGATACCCCAAAGATTGGTTGTACCAATTGAAACGCCTGCAGATAGAGACGCAAGATTTTTGATAAAATTACGTCTAGATGTTTCATTTATTTTCATAAAGAAATAATTAATGTTGTAAGTTAAATTACTACAAAGTATAATTTTTTTTTAAGCTATAGAAATCATCTACAAAACACTTTTTTTTATATTTATTAAATGTTTCAAAAATTTAATCCAAAATATCCTTCAGTAAGTGATCTGCGTTTAAAGGCGAAGTCGAAAATGCCCAAATTTGCATTTGAATATTTGGATGGAGGATGCAATGATGATGATAATCTCAGGAAAAATACTTCAGATCTCAGAACTGTAGAATTAGTTCCAGAATATTTAAAAAGTTCGGTAGAGGTCAATTTGAAAACAAAACTCTTTGGAGTTGAATACAACGCCCCTTTTGGAATTGCGCCTATAGGGCTTCAAGGATTGATATGGCCTAAAGCTACTGAGATTCTTGCGAAAGCAGCATTTAATAACAATCTTCCCTTTATTTTAAGTACTGTTACTACATCAAGTATTGAAGAAATAGGAAAGATTACTGAAGGGAATGCTTGGTTCCAATTGTACTATCCTGCCAAAGAAGATGTTAGGAAAGATATAATAGATCGTGCAGCGAATTCAGGTTGCCCTGTTTTGGTTTTGCTTAGTGATGTTCCTAGTTTTGGATTTAGGCCTCGAGACATTCGCAATGGACTAGCCATGCCGCCTAAAATGTCTGCTAGAAATTTTTATCAAATAATAAAGCGGCCTGAGTGGGCACTAAAGACTTTAATTTATGGGCAACCAGAATTTAAAACTTTGAATCCTTACATGCCCAAAGGATTGAATCTTAGCCAGTTGGGAAAGTTTATGGATGAAACTTTTGATGGACGATTGAATGAAGAAAAAATTAAACCGATTCGAGATCAATGGAAGGGTAAAATTGTGTTGAAGGGTGTTGCTAGTGAATCTGATATGGAAAAAGCAATTCGCCTTGGAGTTGATGGAGTAATTATTTCAAATCACGGAGGTCGTCAGTTGGATGCAGGTCAATCAACCATTCATGTATTAAAAAATCTTAAAGATAAATATCAGGATAAGATAACAATCATGATGGATAGCGGTTTAAGAAATGGACCAGATGTAGCTCGAACACTTGCACAAGGGGCATCTTTTTCATTTTTAGGTAGATCATTTATGTATGGTGTTGGAGCGCTTGGTAACCTTGGGGGCGAACATACTATTGCTTTAATTAAAGCAGAATTAAGGCAAGTGATGGAACAAATAGGATGTGAAAAAACAGAAGATTTAACTAAATTCCTTTATCAGAAATGAAATATACTATTGGATTTGATGTTGGAAGTTCTTCTGTGAAAATTGCCCTAGTTGAAGCACATTCAAAAAAAAAGATTGCAGTAATTACAGAGCCTCAAGAGGAGATGCCTATTCACGCCGAAAAGTTAAATTGGGCTGAACAAGACCCTGAAATGTGGTGGAGCCACCTATGTAATGGAATACATAGGATTTTAAAAGAAAACAGCTTAAATCCTAGCCTAATTGTAGCAGTGGGAATTTCTTATCAGATGCACGGTCTAGTTGTTCTAGATAAAAACAAAAAAGTTCTTCGTAATTCAATAATTTGGTGTGATAGCAGAGCAGTTGAGATAGGTGAAAAAGCAGCAGATGATATAGGTGAAGAACGATTTGGTTCACATTTATTTAATGCCCCTGGAAATTTCACTGCTTCAAAATTGAAATGGGTAAAAGAAAATGAACCAGAGATTTATTCTAAAGTAGCATATTATATGCTCCCTGGTGATTTTATTGCATACAAATTAACTGGTGAAATAGCTACTACAATTAATGGTTTATCTGAAGGTATGTTGTGGGACTTTAAAGATAAAAAGGTTGCTGATTGGCTTTTGGATTATTATGGGATAGATACTGATTTAACACCACCCCTAGTTTCTAATTTTGAGGATCAAGGTAGAATTAATGCAATTGGTGCTTTAAAAAGTGGTCTTCCTGAGGGAATACCTATTCGATATCGGGCAGGTGATCAACCTAATAATGCCCTTTCATTAAATATACTTAGACCAGGAGAGGTTGCTGCGACAGGTGGAACATCAGGAGTCTTATATGCTATCTCAAATAGAAATTCATCTAAAGAGTTTTATCGAGTTAATCACTTTGCTCATGTCAATTATACCCATCAAGAATCATTAATTGGAACACTACTTTGTGTAAATGGTGCTGGAATACAATATAGCTGGTTAAGAAGAATTTCAAATCAGACTGACTTTAATAAAATGAATGATTTGGCTGGTAAAGTACCCATCGGGAGTGAGGGTTTAATAAATCTGCCTTTTGGAAATGGTGCTGAACGTATGTTAAATAATAAAGCTCCTGGAGCTCATTTTTTAAACCTCAATTTAAATAAACATCAACAAGGACATCTATTTCGATCTGCATTGGAAGGTATTGCTTTTTCTTTTGCATATGGGATGGAGATCATGGAAGAGGATGCACTAGATATTAAGGTAATTCGGGCAGGTAATGATAATCTCTTTCGCTCTGAAATTTTTTCAAATACTGTTGCGAGTTTGATTGGTCAAAGTATTGAGATCTATAATACAACAGGAGCAATTGGAGCTGCTCGTGCAGCATGTATTGAGTTCAGTGGATTAGAAGATTATAGTCAAAGTATTTCTTCAATTGACAGACTTATTGAAGTTAAACCTCAAAAAGAGACAGACGCCTACCTTTTGGCTTACCAAAAATGGAAAACTGAATTAGAAAGAAAAATTTAAAAACTATGATTACCACAGGAAGTAAAGAATTTTATAAAGGAGTTAATGAAATTCAATATGAAGGAGAAGAATCTGACAACCCATTTTCATTTAAGTATTATAATCCAGACCAGTTGGTTATGGGAAAAAGTATGCGTGAACATTTTAGATTTGCTATTGCCTATTGGCACAGCTTCTGTGGTCAAGGTTCTGACCCTTTTGGGCCAGGCACGCAACAATTCCCATGGGATCAATCTTTAGATCCTATCCAGCGGGCAAAAGACAAGGCAGATGCTGCTTTTGAATTGATTACCAAATTAGGATTTGATTATTTCTGTTTTCACGATGTTGATTTAGTTGATGAAGCACCAACTTTAGCAGAAAATGAAAAACGTCTTCAAACTATAGCAGGCTATGTAGCACAAAAGCAAAAGATTTCTGGAGTAAAATTACTTTGGGGAACTGCTAACTGTTTCTCTAATCCAGTATACATGAATGGAGCTGCTACTAATCCTGATTTTAATGTAGTTGCCCGTGCAGCTGCTCAAATTAAAATGGCTTTGGATACTACCATAACTCTGGGGGGTGAAAATTATGTATTCTGGGGAGGAAGAGAAGGTTATATGTCACTTCTGAATACGGACATGGGCAGGGAATTAGATCATATGGGTCAAATGTTAACCATAGCTAGAGACTATGCAAGAGGTCAAGGTTTTAAAGGAAACTTTTTTATTGAACCCAAACCGATGGAGCCCATGAAGCACCAATACGATTTTGATGCAGCAACAGCCATAGGATTTTTAAAAGAATATGGTCTAGAAAAAGACTTTAAACTTAATATAGAAGTTAATCATGCTACTTTAGCGCAACATACTTTTGAACATGAATTAGCTGTTGCAGCTAATGCTGGAATGCTAGGTAGTATTGATGCTAATCGAGGAGACAATCAAAACGGATGGGATACTGATCAATTTCCTGTCAATATTTATGAAGTAACCGAAGCTATGTTGGTTTTTATTAGAGCTGGAGGGCTTAAAGGCGGGGGTATAAATTTTGATGCAAAAATAAGAAGAAACTCAACTGACTTAGAAGATATTTTTCATGCACATATTGGAGGGGCTGATGTGTTCGCTAGAGCCTTATTAACTGCCGAAAAATTGATCAATGATGGAGGATTTGAAAAACTAAGAAATTCACGATATGCTTCTTTTGATGATGGAGATGGACAACGTTTTGAAAAAGGGGCTCTTAGTTTAGAACAATTATCAAAAATTGCATTGAATGGAAAAGCTCCAGAACGAGTTAGTGGCAAACAAGAATTATATGAAAACATACTTAACCAATATATATAAAGTTCAAAAATTTAAATCCTTATTTTTTCACTTTTTAAGTGGAATTATCATTTTTTTATTTTTTTTAAAATGCAATAATACTATGATCAAACCATCACCTCCAGTGGTAAAAGATGGAATGGTTCTTGTTCCCGCAGGAGATTTTCAGATGGGGAGTGATAGAGATCAGGCTCGAGAGGATGAATATCCTATACATGCTGTCCATGTAGATTCTTTTTGGATGGATCAAACTGAGGTAACCAATGCACAATTTAAATCTTTTGTTGATGCCACAGGTTATGTAACTACTGCAGAAAAAAAGCCTGATTGGGAGGAGTTGAAAAAGGAACTTCCTCCAGATACTCCAAAACCAAATGATTCTCTACTTCAAGCAGCTTCTTTGGTTTTTGTAGCTACAGATGGCCCAGTAAGCCTAAATGATTATGGTGCTTGGTGGCAATGGAGACCAAGAGCTAGTTGGATCAACCCTAAGGGTAAAGGCAGTTCAATTGAAAATAAATTAGATCATCCTGTGGTACATATTTCTTGGTATGATGCTCAAGCTTATGCAGAATGGGCTGGAAAACGATTACCTACTGAAGCAGAATGGGAGTGGGCCGCAAGTGGTGGCATAAAGCAAGTAAAGTATCCATGGGGTAATGAATCTGTTATGGATGGCTCGCCCAAAGCAAATGCATGGGAGGGTAGTTTTCCTTATCAAAACATACTTAAAGATCGGTTCTTCTACACCGCTCCTGTAGGCTCTTTTGAATCAAATCCTTTTGGTCTTTTTGATATGGCTGGTAATGTATGGGAATGGTGCTCAGACTGGTATGATTTCACTTATTATCAAAAAGTTGAAAGTCAAAAAGTGATCAACCCCCAGGGCCCTGAAGCGCCTTATGACCCATATCAACCTTACCTGAAACAAAAAGTCATGCGCGGAGGCTCTTTTCTGTGTAATGATGCATATTGTTCTGGTTATAGAGTAGCTTCCCGTATGAAATCCTCACCGGATACAGGATTGCATCACACCGGCTTTAGACTGGTTAAATCCGTAGATTATTAGAACTGGATATTTATTTTTAAAAAAATGACACTGTGTCATTTTTTTTATTAGTTTCGTGTAAAATTGTTTTTATATGAAAATTTTAGTGTGCATAAGTAATGTTCCTGACACTACATCTAAGATAAATTTTGTTGACCAAAACAAAACTTTCGATATGCAAGGTGTTACTTATATTATTAACCCTAATGATGAATTTGGTTTGACCAGAGCTATTTGGTTAAAACAAAAGGATGGAGCAACAGTAACAGTAGCTTCAGTTGGAGACGCATCTTGTGAAGCAATTCTAAGAAAGTGTTTAGCGATTGGCGCAGATAGTGCTATTAGAATAGACGCCAAACCCCAAGACGGTTTCTATGTTGCTACTCAGCTTGCCGCTTATGCTCAAAAAGAGGCTTTTGATTTAATAATTACAGGAAGAGAATCCATTGATTATAATGGTGGTATGGTAGGTGGGATGCTTGCCAAATTTTTAGAAATGCCTTATCTAGCAAATTGTATTCATTTAGAAAAAGAAGGGGATACCATTCATTTACAGAGAGAAATAGATGGAGGAAAAGAAATTCTTGAGGGTAGTCTTCCTTTAATTATTGGAGCCCAAAAAGGCTTAGTTGAAGAAAAAGATTTAATTATTCCTAACATGCGTGGAATTATGCAGGCACGGCAAAAACCTTTGGATGTTATTTTACCAATCGAATCAAATCCATTTAGTTTAATAAACTCTTATGAAAAACCGCCAGCTAAGGGTCCTGTAAAGCTTGTAGATGCGAACAATATTGATCAATTAATTGATCTTTTACAAAACGAAGCTAACGCATTATAAATTTATAATATGTCTGTATTAGTATACATTGAAACCCACGAAGGAGAAATAAAAAAATCAAGTTTAGAAGTAGCATCCTATGGAAGAGCTATTGCTGACGCCAAAAAAAACTCGCTAATTGCTGTCTGTTTTGGCGTGAAAGATGCTTCCTTGTTAGGTCAATATGGCGTAGACAAAGTTTATGCTATTCCCACTGAAAATGATATTCATTTTAATGCGGAGCGTTATAGTAATACTCTTGTGCAAATTGCAACTAATGATAGCGTAGATCTTATTGTTGTAAGTGGTTCTGCAAACGGCCGTTTTTTAGGTCCAATAGCAGCAGTAAAATTTGAAGCAACGTATTTTTCTAATGTAGTAGGTCTTCCATTGTCTTATAAGCCTATTGAAGTCAAACGCTCTTGTTTCACCAATAAAGCATTTAGCCACAGTATTTCAAAAAAAGATAAAGTTTTAATCTCTTTATCTTCGAATTCATTCGGTATTCATGAGAATATATCAGAGATAACACAAATAGATGGTAATTATTTAGCTTCTACTTCAAATCTAAAAGTTATGTCAATTGATAAGTCATTAGATAAAGTTAGCATAGCTGATGCTGATATTGTAGTGTCTGGTGGCCGTGGTTTAAAAGGTCCTGAGAATTGGCATTTAATAGAAGATTTAGCAACGGTTTTAGGAGCTGCTACAGCCTGTTCCAAACCAGTCTCTGATATGGGCTGGCGTCCACATAGTGAGCACGTGGGTCAAACAGGAAAGCCTGTTGCCTCAAATTTATATATTGCAATAGGAGTTTCAGGAGCAATACAGCATTTGGCAGGGATTAATTCCTCAAAAGTCAAGGTGGTTATTAATACCGATCCTGAAGCACCTTTTTTTAAAGCTGCTGATTATGGTATTGTTGGCGATGCTTTTGAAGTTGTTCCTGAACTGACTTCCAAATTGAAAGCCTTAAAAGAAAACTAGTAAGTGAAGTAGTAATGATAACTAAAACCATAGCAGAAATTTCAAGTGCTCTTGAAGGAATTCAATGAAAAATGACTTTGATGCTTGGTGCTTTTGGGTTATGTGGAATCACAGAAAACATAATAAAAGTGACAGAAGTAACATTAATTGTTCCAAATTATGTTAAAGAAATGGTATTTAAATGATCTTTTATTATTAGTAAAAATTCTATTTTATCTTTATATTTATTAAAACTTAATTTCATGGATATCAACTACACTAAAATTATTTTAATTTTCTCTTTAACTTTATTTTTTAACTGCAAGAATTCTCCAAAAAAACAAAAAGAAATTACACCTGAAGTAAATGAAATGTCTTATGATGAGTGGACTAGCCTCAGTAATTCAAATTCATTAGATGGATGGCATTTATTTCAAAATGAATCAGGAGAGAAAACAGGATGGTCTGTTAAAGATGGAATTTTTACTTTTAATTCAGAGGAAGCAAATGGAGAAGGAAATAAAAGTCTAATAACTAATGAAAAATATTCAAGTTTTGAAATTCAATTTGAATGGAAACTCTCTTCAAATTCTAATAGTGGATTTATGTGGGGAGTAAGTGAGGATTCTCAATATGAACACCCATATCTGACTGGCCCTGAGATTCAAATCATCGATGCAGATATTTATGGAGATGATCCAGAAAATCAGATTCATACTACTGCAGCACTTTATGATATGATAGCTCCCGACAGAGTTATGGCAAAAGATGCTGGAGAATGGAATACCTATCACATCATAATAAACCAGGAAGGAAATTCTGGAACTGTTATACATAATGGAGAAGAAATCAACCGATTTCCACTTTATGGAGATGAATGGGATGCTATGGTGGAAAATAGTAAGTTTTCTGAGATGAAAGGTTTTGGGAAGTATCAAGAGGGTCATCTGTGTCTTCAAGATCACCCTGGGATTATTTCATATAGAAATATTAAAATAAAACGTTTATAAATTTTTAATTCTATATCATTAAAGAATTTTCCTGGATTCAATAAAAATTAAGCCCATATCTAATTCATTTTTATATTATAAATCTAAAGAATTATATTCAAATTCGCCCTTAATTTTTTGTATCCAGTTACATTTATATTTATTTGTTGCAACTAAGTTGCATATTTTTTATAATTTAGTTCCTGCATATAAAGTTTATGTAAAAAGTTAAAAAATATATTAACCCTAATTTTTATAAAATGAAAAAGTATTTATTATTATTATTTGCTTTCGCATCACTAGCAATAGTTTCATGTGAAGATGACGATCATGATGACCATGAAGGACATGATCATGGAGCAATTATTTTAAAATCTGATCAAAATTTAGCTTAAAACCATATAGTTTTAAGTTTTTAAATTATAGATAAGGGTCATCTTCATTTTTTTTGAAGATGGCCCTTTCTTTTACATATTTTTGTAATTGTTAGCCAACAACCTTTAATAGGTATTTACAAACTACATATTTAAAGTATTCACTCTTCTTATTAGAAACTCCTAATATTCTGAGCAACCTCATGTTATATTACACACAAGCCTCACATCTTCCCTGAATTAGTACTTGAGTCGCGTTTAGTTTTGATGAATTAAAATTAGGCAGATCAACTTTTATTGATAAACGATCTAATTTTCCACAATCTAAACATTGAAAATGTGGAAGGACTGTCATAGTTTTAGAGCTTGAATTGGTTTGGCAACAGCCGTCACATTTAACAAAAAATTTCACACCATTTTTTCCAAAAAAAGAATGTAAAATACCATCTTCTTCAAGTTTATCCAGAATACGATAAACGGTAGTTTTATTCATTCTTTTGCCAAGTCGTTTTATAAGATCTAAAGTTGATATGGCTTTTATACCATCTTTAAACTCACTTAACAAGAGATTCAAAGATTTTGTTTTTCTTGATATACCCATATTCAAATCTATTAATTTTTATTTGAATTTAAAATAACATTTTTATATTTGCATCACTAATGCAACTAAGTTGCAATACTAATAAATCAATAATAACTTATTCATGAAAAATATATTTAAAAAAACTTACTTCCTATACCTATTATTACTGGGGATCTTAATTAATTCTTGTAGTAAAGATGATCCTGATGGGATTAATGAACAAGAGTATATTTCAAATGTTGTTGTGAGCGTAACCTCAGCAGATGGAGAATTACAAACTATAGATTGGGATTTAAGCGAGACAAATATGGAAGCAATCAATTTAAAGATTAATTCTAATTACAATGTTGGACTTTCTTTTGAAAATAGAAGTGATCCTACCGATATTGAAGATATTACTCTTGAAATAATAGACGAAGCCGATGAGCATCAAGTATTTTTTGAATTTGCAGATATTTCTATTAATGTTACTTCCGCTAGTAATGATACTAAAGTAGGTTCTAGAGGGGTTTTGTTGAAAAGTGTGTGGAATGCAAGTTCATCAGGATCTGGAATAGTCAGAGTTTATTTAATACATCAACCTACAAACTTCAATGCTACTAATCGTGAGGCGTTTGGAGG
>JAQWNN010000008.1 GCA_029268555.1 Flavobacteriaceae bacterium | reverse complement strand
CAATAGAACGTGCCATAGGCAAGGCCTCTCCTTGATCCTTTGAGAGAAGAAGTTCCACTGCGCTAATCCCTTTATTCATTCTCCCTGCAGCATTAATTCTTGGTGCAATAACAAAAACTAAATCACTTACTCGAATGGGTTTCCTTAGACTGGTTATAAAAAACTGAAAGCCCGGCCGGGGTGACTGCCGCATTTGCTCAATACCCAAATGACTCAAAAGTCGATTTTCTCCTGTAATAGGTACTATGTCAGCAGCTATAGCAGTAACGACCAAATCTAAATAAGGGGCTAGATCTGTTAATGCTAATTCAAAATATTGGTTTAAAGCTTGAATCAGTTTAAATCCAATACCACATCCACATAATTCTTTATATGGGTATTCACAATCAGCTCTTTTGGGATCCAATACAGCAACAGCTTCTGGTAATAATGAATTAGGAAGATGATGGTCACAAATGATAAAGTCAATTCCCAGTGTATTGGCATATTCTATTTGCTCATGTGCTTTGATTCCACAGTCAAGAGCGATAATCAAAGTTATGCCTTCGGCTTGGGCTTTTTGAATTCCAGCTTTAGAAACTCCATATCCTTCTTTGTAACGGTCAGGGATATATGGCACTACAACCTCTATATGATTTTTTAGATACGAAGTCATCAAAGCTACTGAAGTTGTTCCGTCAACATCATAATCTCCAAAAATCATAACTGACTCTCCACTTTCAATAGAGTAAGCAATACGTTTAACAGCACTCATCATATCTTTCATTGTGAAAGGGTCATGAAGATCCTCCCAGGCTGGCCTAAAATATTTTTTTGCTTGATCAAAAGAAGTAATTCCTCTCTGAACCAATAAAAAAGCAATTTGTTGGGGTACATTTAATAGCAAGCTTAATTGCTCTACAATAGTTTTATCAGGAGAATTTATTGCTTGCCACAACATCTTATTTTCTTTTTAATCCTTCAACTACAATTACAAACTCCCCTTTTGGTGGGTTTTGTTCAAAGAACTCACATGCAGCTTGTAAATTACCTCTAAAATTACTTTCAAATTTTTTACTTATCTCTCTGACAACAGCAACCTTTCTATTTGAACCAAAATAAGGAACCATCTGCCTCAAGGTTTTTAGAAGTTTGTGAGGAGATTCATAAAACACGAGTGTTCGTATTTCTTCGGCCATTTTTATTAAACGACTTTGCCTTCCCTTTTTAGTGGGAAGAAAGCCTTCAAAACTAAATCGATCTACTGGAAGTCCACTTTGCAATAAAGCTGGAATAAGTGCTGTAGCTCCAGGTAAACATTGAACTTTAATGTCTTCCTTCAATGCTTCACTGACGAGAAGATACCCTGGGTCAGAAATTCCTGGTGTCCCCGCATCAGAAATTAAAGCAATTGATTTTCCATGAATTACTTGCGTTACGAATTTAGATACTTTTTTATGCTCGTTGAACATATGAAAGCTTTGCATGGGTGTGTTAATTTCATAATGATTGAGTAACTTTTGACTTGTTCTGGTATCTTCAGCCAAAATTAAATCGACTTCCTTTAACAATCGAATTGCCCTTAGTGTTATATCTTCTAAGTTACCTATTGGTGTCGGGATCAAATAGATCAAGTTATTAATTTATTATTTGTTAGATAGTTTATTTAGGTGCTGAAATTATTTTTTAATACAGCCATAAAACGTTCTTCAATAGCCTCTTTCTCAGTCCAATGTGGATATTCAGTTTTTACTTTTAATGATATAAAGTTTTGGGCTTCACCCCAAGAATTGAAAGTTACTAGTTGGGAAATTACTGCTTCATATGCAGACACATTTTCTTTAAATAAATGCTTGACAAAAGCTAGTCGGTCATTTAAATCAATGGAAAGTGTTTTAGAAAAATGATCATTTAAATTTTTTCTATTTTCTGTTTCTGAAAGTATTGTAGATTTTTGAAAATCCTTTTTAGTCTCTTTAGTATTTTTTGGAACAAAAACAGGTGGATCCTTCACTACCTCAAAGAGGCGTTCAAAGTTTTCAGATTCAGGCATTTCAGTAACCATGTTTTTGATTGTTTCCATCATGGGAGGAACTTCAAACTCTTCTTCCTTTTCTATTTTATTTCCCTTTGTTGAACCAATCAAAGTTTCAATGACTGATGATAGCTCAGCCTGCTGCCTTTTCCAAAGATCCGAACCCTTGGAACCTTCTTCATTTAAAATCTTTTGACAAACTGATAATTCGTATAGCTTATGAATCGCTTGATGAATTTCATCAGTGTCCCACTGAGACTGGTTTTCTAAAACTTTTTCTGCCCATGCTTTCAATGCAATTTTTATTTTTTCTATCATAGAATTATCTTCTTCAACCCAATCGAATTTAATACCTTTATAATTATATAATTGGTTGATTCCAATTAATTTAGCTGAAAATTACAAAATGTTTTTAGAAAATGCCGTTAACATAAACGAACAATTTGGATGGATCGAAGTGATATGTGGGTCCATGTTTTCAGGTAAAACCGAGGAACTAATCCGTCGCTTAAAAAGAGCCCAATTTGCAAAGCAAAAAATTGAGATTTTTAAACCCTCTATTGACTTGCGTTATAATGATGAACTTGTTACCTCTCATGATCAAAATCAAATCCGATCCACACCTGTTCCAGCCGCTGCAAATATTCCAATTCTTGCCGACGGATGCGATGTTGTAGGTATAGACGAGGCTCAATTTTTTGACAATGAAATTATTAAGGTATGCAATGATCTCGCAAACACAGGTGTCCGTGTTATTGTAGCAGGTTTAGACATGGACTACCAAGGAAATCCTTTTGGTCCCATGCCAGGGCTGATGGCTACTGCAGAATATGTGACCAAGGTACATGCCGTATGCACCCGTACGGGGAACTTAGCAAATTATAGCTATAGAACATCTAGTGAAGATGACTTGGTAATTCTAGGTGAGAAAGAGAGCTATGAACCCCTTTCACGTAGTGCTTTTTTTAATGTCAAGAAAAAAAATAATCAGTCAAAAAAGAAAAATAAAAATCTCTAGTCCCAACCCCTCTTGAATACACTTCATCTTTTCCTTTCTCACGTTAATCACAATTTCGAGATTATTAGAAAGCAACTCCGTAGTTCAACCGAGTGTATAGGAGTAGTGAAAGCCAATGCCTATGGAAGTCATGCTATTCATTTTGCTAAACGACTCGTAGAATTAGGGATCAATAAACTTGCAGTTGCTTATGCTGAAGAAGGCATCCAGCTAAGAGAACAGGGAATCAAAACACCAATAATGGTATTTTATCCACAAAGAAATTCAATTGCTGGAGTTATCGGTGCTAATTTAGAGCCATGTATTTACTCTAGAGAACTGATGAATTCCTTTAAACTTTATCTTGAAGCAATGGCAATTAAAGACTATCCTATTCATATTAAATACAACACTGGACTTAATCGGGTTGGCTTTCCAGTAATTGACGTAGCATGGGTTTTGGAAAAAACAGATAATCCCCAGTTTAGATTAGAAAGTGTATACTCTCATTTGGCTATTTCTGAAGAAGAACGTCCCTCTGCTAAATGTATGCTGCAAATTGAACGTTTTGAAGAAATCAAAAAAATACATATCGAATCAGTACAAACAGCACCAAAATTTCATTTATTAAATAGCTCCGGGGTTTTTAATTATCCTGAATACCAATACGATGCTGTTCGATGTGGCATCGCCTTTCACGGGTATGCCAACAAATCAGAATGGGACGCTCTTTTAAAACCTGTAGCTGTTTTAAAATCTAAAATAAGTCAAATTCATCAATTAAAAAAAGGAGCATTTGTTGGTTATGATAACGGATGGATTACGCCAGATGCAGTGACGATTGCGACACTCCCTTTAGGTCATGCCGATGGGATAGGTCGTCATTTTGGTCACCACCAATCAACCGTAAATATCAATGGGCAAAATGCTTCAATAGTTGGAAATGTCTGTATGGATATGTTAATGATCGATATTACTGGAATAGATTGTGAAACAGGTGATGAGGTTACTTTTTTTGACACCTCCAAATCAGCTGAAGATTTTGCCAGATCTGGGAATACCATAAGCTATGAATTACTTGCCGGAATTGGGCCAAGAATAAAACGTTTACTGCATCATTAAGTTTATTGTTACAAATCGAGCATTTTGTTATTTTTTTGAAACAAAAACGAGTTCTTTTTGGCTGACCTAGAATTAGTAGTATTTTTGATCCAAATTTAAAACTTTTAAGATGAAAATAGCGGTGGTTGGTGCTACTGGAATGGTGGGTGAAATTATGCTGAAGGTCTTAGAAGAAAGAAAATTTCCCATTAGTGAGTTGTTATTAGTTGCCTCTGAGCGCTCAGTGGGTAAAAAATTAAACTTTAAAGGTGAATCACATGAGGTAATTGGATTAGAAGTAGCAGTTAATGCAAAACCTGACATCGCATTATTTTCTGCTGGAGGAGAAGCTTCTTTAAGTTGGGCGCCAAAGTTTGCCGAAGCAGGAACAATTGTAATAGATAATTCTTCAGCTTGGAGAATGGAAGCCTCTAAAAAATTGATTGTCCCTGAAATTAATGGGGAAGAATTGACTGCAAAAGATAAGATTATAGCCAATCCAAACTGTTCTACCATTCAAATGGTAATGGTCTTAGCTCCACTTCACAAAGAGTACGGTATTAAAAGACTCATAATTTCAACTTACCAGTCCATCACAGGAACTGGTATAAAAGCGGTGAAACAACTCGAACAAGAGTCAAAAGACAAGGATGTAGATGCCGCATATCCGCATCAGATTCATAAAAATGCTCTTCCTCATTGTGACGTATTTTTAGAAAATAACTATACTAAGGAAGAAATGAAATTAGTTCACGAGACCCATAAAATTTTGAATGATACGTCCATAGCAATTACGGCAACAGCCGTAAGGATTCCAGTAATCGGTGGACATAGTGAGTCCGTGAATATTGAATTTGAAAAAGAATTTAAAGTAGAGCAAATAAAGGAAATTCTTCATAATGCGGAGGGAGTAGAAGTTCAAGACGATCCTGAAAATAATCTTTATCCCATGCCCATTAATGCAGAAGGAAATGATGCCGTTTTTGTTGGTCGAGTTCGTCGAGACACTTCTCATCCTAATGCTTTAAATTTGTGGATAGTGGCAGATAATCTTAGAAAAGGAGCGGCTACAAATACCATACAAATAGCAGAATATTTGATCGCTAAAAGTTTAGTTGGTAAAAACTAATTTAGAATCCCATTTAAATTAGACTATTGATTCAGTTTTTTTTATAAATTTGCCGATCAATTAAACAACGAATGGAAGCGATCAAAGAATTTACAATCCCATTTGTGGGGCTGAAAGACGGAAAGCATCATTTTGAGTTTTTAATTGACAACACGTTCTTTGCGCATTTTGAGTTTAACGATTTCGATCAAGCTACCTTAAATGGACTATTAACTTTAGATAAGAAGTCAAGTTTTTTGGAATTACATTTCGAAATAATTGGCACTGTAGTTCTCCCTTGTGATGTTTCCACTGAGCTTTTTGATTATCAAATTAAAACAGCTCTTGATTTAATTGTAAATTTGGAGTTCCTCCCACCAACCCCTCTGATGAAATTTTAATTTTGTCAGAAGGAAGCTATCAAATAGATGTTTCTCATTACTTCTACGAAATGGTAGTGTTAGCACTCCCGCAAAAGCGGGTTCACCCTGGAATTGAAGATGGTACTTTGAAAAGTGAAATTGTTGAAAAGTTAAAAGTGTTAGAACCAAAAGAAACTCATTTAAAAGGATCTGAAGATCCTCGTTGGAATAAATTAAAAGATCTTTTGTAAAAAGGATAAAAAAAATAATTATGGCACATCCTAAAAGAAAAATTTCAAAAACAAGAAGAGACAAAAGACGTACGCACTACAAGGCGACCGATCAGCAAATAGCAACTTGTTCCTCAACTGGAGAAGCTCACCTATACCATAGAGCACACTGGCATGAGGGAAAGCTTTACTATAGAGGCAAAGTGCTTATTGATTCAACTGCTACTGCTGAGGCATAAATCCTTTGGGTTGAAAAGCATTCCTTACTCACTAAGGCTTTTTTATGTCAATAATTTTGAAAGCATAAAAAAACCACTATCTTCACTTGTTAATAGATTATATTATTGCTACTTATTAGCATGAATCTAGAAAAAATCAATCATACAAAAGCAGCAATTACAGCTGTAGGAGGTTATGTGCCTGATACAATTTTATCTAATCAAGATTTAGAAAAAATGGTTGACACAAACGATGCATGGATTACTTCGCGAACAGGTATTAAGGAACGTCGAATTCTAAAAGATAAAGCTACTTCCTTTTTAGCTATTAAAGCAGCCCAAGATTTGATTTCAAAAAATAATATAGAACCTGAAAGTATTGACATGGTCATCGTTGCTACTATAACACCTGATATGAATGTTGCAGCTACTGCAGCTTATGTGGCCTCATCTATTGGTGCTTTTAATGCCTTTGCTTACGACTTAAGCGCAGCCTGCTCAGGCTTTTTATATGGAATGAGTACTAGTGCTGCCTATATAGCTTCAGGAAAGTACAAAAAAGTATTATTAATTGGGGCTGATAAAATGTCTTCGATTGTTGACTACACTGACAGAGACACCTGTATTATTTTTGGAGATGGTGCAGGAGCAGTACTATTTGAACCTAGTATTAACGAATTTGGTTGGGAGGACGAATACCTTAGAAGTAATGGGGAAGAACGTATGGCACTTCGAATAAAAGCTGGTGGCTCGTTATACCCAACTTCTAAAGAGACAGTCGAAAATAAATGGCATACCCTTTTTCAAGAAGGAAAAACCGTTTTTAAATACGCCGTATCCGAAATGGCAAACGCAGCTGAAAAAATTAAGGAACGAAATAACCTAAAAGGAGAAGAGATTAGTTACTTAGTCCCTCATCAAGCGAACAAAAGAATTATTGATGCTACTGCTGACAAGATTGGCCTGAAAGAGAATCAGGTACTTATGAATATTGCTTTTTATGGAAACACAACTGCAGCTACAATTCCGCTGTTATTAAACGATAATAAATCAAAATTTAAAAAGGGGGACAAGTTAGTCTTTGCTGCATTTGGTGGTGGTTTTACTTGGGGTGCTGCCTACCTTACTTGGGCATTTTAAAAATAAAATAATTATTTATGGATATTAAAGACATTCAACATCTAATCAAATTTGTAGCCAAATCAGGGGTACAAGAAGTTAAACTTGAAATGGAAGATGTAAAAATTACAATTAAAACAGATTCTAATCTAAGAAAAGCTGAAAAAGGATTCATTGATCAAATTCAGGTTGTTCCGGCTCCAGAAGCTGGTACGAATCAGGTGGAAATTCCAGCTGAAATTCCAGCTACTAAGTCTGTTGAAAAAGATGAGGTTGAGGATAACCTCATCACAATCAAATCTCCTATAATCGGTACTTTTTACCGTAAAGCTTCCCCTGATAAACCTGCATTTGTGGAGGTTGGTGATACAATAAAAGACGGTAATGTATTATGTGTAATTGAAGCAATGAAACTTTTTAATGAAATTGAATCAGAAATAAGCGGTACAATCGTTAAGATTCTTGTGGATGACGCTTCTCCAGTTGAATTTGACCAACCTTTATTTATTATCAATCCTTCCTAAACCGGTCTCATGTTTAATAAAATTTTAATTGCAAATCGTGGAGAAATTGCGATGAGAATTATCCGTACCTGTAAAGAAATTGGAATTAAGACAGTTGCTGTATATTCAAAAGCAGATGCTGATAGTTTGCATGTTCGTTTTGCAGATGAAGCTGTTTGTATTGGTCCTGCTCAAAGTAATGAGTCCTATCTGAAAATATCAAATATTATAGCTGCTGCTGAAATAACCAATGCTGATGCCATTCATCCTGGATACGGATTTCTTTCTGAAAATGCAAAGTTTTCAAAAATTTGTCAGGAACACAAAATAAAATTTATTGGAGCCTCAGCCAATATGATCGATAAAATGGGAGATAAAGCTTCTGCCAAAGCGACCATGAAAGCAGCTGGGGTACCTACAATCCCAGGCTCAGAAGGATTATTAGATTCTTTACAAGAGGCTGAATCATTAGCCTCTGAAATAGGGTACCCCGTAATGCTTAAAGCTACTGCGGGAGGCGGAGGAAAAGGAATGCGTGCAGTATGGAAGTCTGATCAACTTGAAAAGGCCTGGGAAAGTGCGCGCCAAGAAGCAAGTGCAGCGTTTGCAAATGATGGAATGTACATGGAAAAACTGATAGAGGAGCCACGGCATATTGAAATACAAATTGTAGGTGACTCCACCGGTAAGGCTTGTCACCTTTCTGAACGAGATTGTTCTATTCAAAGAAGACATCAAAAGCTAACCGAAGAAACCCCCTCCCCATTTATGACTAGTGCACTAAGAAAAAAAATGGGTGAAGCAGCAGTAAAAGCAGCGGAATACATAAAATATGAAGGTGCTGGAACTATTGAGTTTTTAGTTGACAAAAATAAGAACTTCTATTTTATGGAAATGAATACGCGAATTCAGGTAGAACATCCAATTACTGAACAAGTCATCGATTACGACTTGATCCATGAGCAGATTAAGGTTGCTTCTGGAGAAAAAATATCAGGCAAAAATTATTCCCCTAAGCTTCATTCTATCGAATGTAGAATTAATGCTGAAGATCCATTTAACGATTTCAGACCAAGCCCTGGAGTTATTTCTACTTTACATTTTCCTGGTGGTCATGGCATACGCATAGATACTCACGTATATAGTGGATATGTAATCCCTCCTCATTATGATTCTATGATTGCAAAACTAATTACCACTGCTCAAACTCGAGAAGGGGCAATTAGTAAAATGAAAAGGGCTTTGGAAGAGTTTATTATCGAAGGCGTTAAAACTACAATTCCATTTCATTTAAAATTAATGAGCAACCCTGATTATGTCAAAGGGAATTACACCACAAAATTCATGGAAGATTTTTCCATAGAAGATTGAGCATTCATTTGATTAATTCGAGTAATTTCTAATAAATCTCTACTGCTCCAGTTTTGATATCGTACATACCTCCAATAATTTGGATTTCTCCTACATCTTCGAGTTCATTAAGCACTTGGCTTTTGGCGCGAATATTTTCAATAGTCATTTTAACGTTTACAGCAGCGACCTCATTTACAAAGTCAATATTCGAGGAGTTCCTTAGACTCAAATCTTCTGGTTCTTTAACCGCTTCTACAGAAGGTTCAATTTTATTAATCAGGGTGGTTAGATTTCCTAGACGTGCACGATCACATGCTCCTTTTACAGCTCCACAAGCAGTATGCCCCAGTACAAGTACTAATTTTGTTCCTGCAAGTTTACAAGCAAATTCCATACTGCCTAAAATATCTTCATTTACAAAATTTCCAGCAATTCTAACACTAAAAATATCTCCAATTCCTTGATCAAAAATGAGTTCAGATGAAACCCTGGAGTCAATACAACTCAATATGATTGCAAAAGGGTATTGTCCAGTACTTGTCTCTGAAACCTGTTGCATTAAATCACGATTTAATTGCTTTTTTTCAACGAATCGTTGATTTCCATCTTTTAATTCTTTTAGGGCAGAGGCTGAGCTCATTTGATCTTGAGTTTCTTTTGTTTGAACTTTCATAATTATATGTTAATTAAGTTGTGTATTTAATGTTTGAGAATCCTTTTAAAGGTGTGTAAATTAATAGAATTAATATTATATTCAAACTATCCTATAATTTATTAGATGAAGAATACAATGTCTCATAAAATCACAGCTGCTTTTCCTTGGATTGTATCATCTTTAGCTATTATTAGCCTAGTTTATCCTTCACTTTTTACTTGGTTTCAAGGACCATTAATTACATTGGGTTTAGGGGGTATTATGCTTGGTATGGGACTTACACTTAAAGGGGTTGACTTTCTTCAAATTATAAAACACCCCAAATGGGTATTTCTGGGCTTAGGAATGCAATTCATGGTAATGCCACTTTTGGGTTGGAGCCTGGCTCAATTGTTCCATTTGGATTCTTTTTTTGCTGTTGGATTGATTTTAGTGGCTTCCTGTCCTGGTGGTACAGCGTCTAATGTAATCGCATATTTAGCCAAGGCAGAGGTTGCCCTATCTGTAACCATAACTGCTTGTTCCACCCTTGCCTCCATAATTTTAACTCCATTTTTGACTTTGAAGCTTTCGGGAAGTTATCTTGAAATTCCTGCTGAAGGTTTATTTTTAAGTACCCTAAAAGTTGTTTTATTCCCTGTAGCCTTAGGAGTATTTATCAATAAATATTTACCTAAAGCGGCCGATAAAATCGTCCCTTTTGCTCCTCCTACAGCTGTCCTGTTAATATGTCTAATAGTAGCCAGTATTGTAGGCCAAGGAAAAGGAATAATTTTAAACTCAGGAATTGAATTGATTTTAGCTTTAATCTGTTTACACCTTATGGGATTTGCATTAGGATTTTTGGTCAGTTTGAGTCTTTTAAAAAACTGGAGGATAGCTAAGACACTTGCTATAGAGGTGGGTATGCAAAATTCGGGATTGGGAGTTGTCTTGGCACGAGAAAATTTCAACAACCCCTCTGTTGCGATCCCTGCCGCCATATCAAGTCTAATTCACTCACTTTTAGGTAGTTTTTTTGTAAAGATCTTTAAAAATAAAAACTAAATAAATTTTTATTTGTTGAATTGATTTCCAACAAATATTAAATCAATAAATTATATTTAAACTTGATAAACTAATTTTTGAATTATGAGATTTTTAAAATTTTTAATAGGGTGTATATTTATTTTTATCACTTGTTCAAAAGAGGAATCTAAACCTTCGTTACCAAATATAATTTGGCTAGTTGCGGAAGACCAATCTCCAGAATTTCTTCCGATGTATGGTAATTTGAGTACTAAATTAACTTACCTCTCTAGTTTGTCAGATGATGGGGTTATATTTAATAATGCTTACAGTCCAGTTCCTGTTTGTGCTCCTGCTAGAAGTGCATTAATAACCGGGGTCTATCCATCAACTCTTGGGACTCACAACATGCGAACCTACAATGCTAACAAAAAAGAAAACCAACCCAGTATTGGTATTCCAAATTATTCCCCTCCTGCACCATCTGGTGTTAAAATGTTCCCCCAATACCTTCGTTCAAGGGGTTATTACACAATAAATAATAATAAAGAAGATTACAATTTTAAAAAAACAGATGGAGTTTGGGATGAAAGTAGTTCAAAGGCTCATTGGCGAAATCGTAAAACTAATCAACCTTTTTTTGCGGTTTTCAACTTTGGGATCACCCATGAATCACAAATATGGAGACAAGGAGACCAGCCCCTTTTAGTGGACCCAAAAAAAATACCTGTCCCTCCCATATTTCCAGATAGTAAAGAAGTGAGAAAAGACCTGGCTGTAAATTATAGTAACCTCATTAGACTGGATAAACAAGTTGGAAAAATAATTGAGGAACTAAAATCAGATGGGCTTTACGAAAACAGTATAATCTTTTTTTATGGTGATCATGGGGGTCCATTCCCTCGCTACAAAAGATCACTTTATGAAACAGGAATTAAAGTACCATTGATAATAAAATTTGCTGGACAAGAAAATGCAGGGACCTCAAATGATGATTTTATTAGTTTTATCGACTATGCCCCTTCTATTTTGTCATTAGTGGGAATTAAACCTCCAGATTTTATTCAGGGTAAAGCTCAGTTTGGGCCCTTTAAAGTTAAAGAAAAGTCTACCTTTATTTTTGCTACTTCTGACCGCTTTGATGAAAAGGTCGACCGCTTAAGAGCTGTTCGCCATGGAAAATTTAAATACATAAGAAACTTTAATCCTGAGATTAGCAATGCCATCCCTGTTTCTTATCGCGAACAAATGCCCATGATGCAATATTTAAATAAAATGTGGGAAGCTCAGAAACTTAAAGCCAATGTGGCAACTTGGTTTAAAACCCCTAAGCCCAAAGAAGAGCTCTATGACCTTGAGCAAGATCCTTATGAACTGAATAATTTATCAGATAACTATCAACTCTTAGACACTTTGATCTTTCTCAGGAATCGCTTAGATCAATGGATATTAGAGACAAAAGATCTAGGGGGATATCCAGAAAAAGAATTAATCAGTAAATGGTTTCCAGAAGGAAAACCTCAGAAGCTCTCTCCATTATTGAATAAAGTTGAAGCTGGTAAAATCAGTTTAAATCATCCTGAAAAAGACATAACTATTGTTTGGAAAAAAGCACAAGACTCAGTCTGGTCAGTCTATTTTAAACCTCTTGATGTTTCAAAATCCATTCAAGCTAAGGCTGTGAAAATTGGTTATAGCGATAGCCCAATATTCACTTTGTACTAAGGATAAATTTCTAATTATTTTTTTTCCGCTTAAGATAAATTGATCTAGCTGCAAATAAAGCCTCTCTAAAGGAGCTTGCATCTGCCTTTCCTTGACCCGCAATGTCAAAAGCTGTCCCATGATCTGGTGAAGTTCGTACTTGGTTTAATCCTGCTGTAAAGTTGACTCCCTTCCCAAAAGAAAGGGTTTTGAAAGGAATAAGGCCCTGGTCATGATACATCGCCAAAACCGCATCATATCTCGCATAGGATTGACTTCCAAAAAATCCATCTGCAGCAAAGGGTCCAAAAACGAGATGTCCTTTATCAAAAAGCTTTTTAATCAAAGGGCGAAGTAGAATATCGTCTTCGTCACCAATGACTCCTTGATCACCCGTATGTGGGTTAATCCCTAAAATTGCTATTTTAGGGTTTTGAATTCCAAAATCTTGTTTTAAACTATTAAATAAAAGTGTAATTTTTTGAGTGATATTATATTCAGTAAGTTGTTTAGGGATTTCCTTAATTGGAATATGGTCTGTTACTAGTGCTACTCTTAACCCTTCGGAAATCATAAACATCAAACTTTCTCCCTCCAATTGAGTATTTAAGAAATCTGTATGCCCAGGAAAATTAAAGTTTTTAGTTTGAATATTTTTTTTGTGAATCGGAGCAGTAACTAAGGCGGCTATTTGATTATTTTTGAGTGCCTTTGTTGCCGATTTTAAGGAACTCAAGCCGGCTAGTCCACCAGCAATCTCCTCTTTGCCATGCTTAAATTTAAAAGGTAATTCCCATGTATTGACAACATTCATTTGCCCGCTTTTAGGGAATTTTAAGTTTTTTAATGGAAAAATTGAAGTTTTGATGCCCATTCGTTTAGATTCTTTTTCTAAACTTTCACTATGTGCAAAGACTATGGGAGTAA
The DNA here is from genome assembly GCA_029268555.1 of Flavobacteriaceae bacterium. Taxonomy (GTDB): domain Bacteria; phylum Bacteroidota; class Bacteroidia; order Flavobacteriales; family Flavobacteriaceae; genus MS024-2A. The sequence goes on along the minus strand of JAQWNN010000008.1, from coordinate 5,145 downwards.
AGAATGAAAAAAGACATTTGTCTTGAAACGCTTTTAATATAATCTCTATACCAATCCCATTAGGATCACCAACTGAAATTCCAACGCTAATTTTGGGGATTCCACTCACCGCTTATCTTTTATACTTATTTTTGAAAAAACAAATGTAACTAATTTAAAAAGCATGTTTACAGGAATAATTGAAGCTTTTGGGAATGTTAAAGCGCTCGAAAAAGAAGGTGAAAATCTTCATTTAAGTATTGAAAGTAAAATTTCTTCAGAGCTTAAAGTAGATCAAAGTGTTGCCCATAATGGGGTTTGCCTTACAATTGTAAAATGTGACTCCAAAAATTATACGGTTACTGCAATTGATGAAACGCTTAAAAAAACTAATCTAGGTGCTTTAAAGTTAGGCTCATTAATCAACTTAGAACGTGCAATGAAACTAGGTGAAAGGTTAGATGGACATATGGTTCAAGGCCATGTAGATCAAACTGCTCGGTGTGTAGAAGCTAAAACACAAGATGGAAGCTGGTTCTATACTTTTGAATATGATAAAAATTCTAACCACATTACCATTGAAAAAGGATCAATAACAATAAACGGTGTAAGCTTAACCGTAGTAAATTCTAAAAAGTATCAATTTTCTGTTGCCATAATTCCATATACTTATGAACATACTAATTTTAAACAACTCAAAGTTGGAGACCATGTAAATATTGAGTTCGACTTGATTGGCAAATATTTATCTAAATTATATTTAAGTCATTAATTTTTATATATTTAAATAAACTATAACAAAATGAATTTACTCGAATTATCGACACTTTTGTTGCTTTTAGCTTCTGTGTTTTCTATTATCAATCTTAGAATTTTAAAACTGCCGCAAACTATTGGTTTAATGGTCTTGGCTATATTTATGTCCTTAGGGGTATTAGTTGTAGGGTTAGTTGTTCCTGATTTTCTTTCTTTTGCAACTTCACTGACAGAACAATTTGATTTTAGTGTTTTATTAATTGACGTCATGCTCCCATTCTTACTTTTTGCGGGTGCTATCAGTGTTAATGTTCATGAATTATTAAAGGATAAAGTAACTATTCTTCTATTGGCAAGTTTTGGCGTTATTTTTTCAACTTTTGCAGTTGGTACAGGGCTTTTTTGGCTTATTAGTCAGCCCTTTCTAGGCATGGGTGAAATAGGGCTAACTTATGTTGACTGCCTATTATTTGGAGCTCTTATTGCACCAACAGATCCCATAGCTGTATTAGCTATGGTAAAAAAGATGAATCTTTCAACAGTCACAGAAACTCGAATTGCAGGAGAATCTCTTTTTAATGATGGGATTGGAGTAGTTGTGTTTTTAACCTTATTAAGTATGAAAATCGAAGGGATAGAAAACATTACTCCTCAAAGTGTTACTTCTCTATTTGCGACAGAAGTACTTGGAGGAATTTTACTTGGTTCTGTAATGGGTTATTTAGGGTTAAAACTTGTAAAATATATTGAAAACGAACATGTAGAATTAGAAGTGCTAATTACGCTTTCAATGGTACTCTTGATTCCAGTTATTTCACACATGTTTCACTTCTCTGCGGTTTTAGGTGTAGTTATGATGGGGCTCTTTTTAAACCAAAATATTGATACGGATAAAAAAGCAGATGGTGTTCAAAAAGCTATGGGGGATTATGTTTATAAATTTTGGCATCTAATTGATGAAACTTTAAATGCCATTTTATTTATACTAATCGGATTGGAAGTTATTCCTATACTTCAAAATTTTGACTTAAGTTACATACTTATCATCATCCTAGTGATTTTATTGGTTGTAGTTTCAAGAGGTATTGGTGTATTTGTTCCTATCAAAATTTTATCCATTAAAAAAACTTTTGAAAAAAATACAGCACTCATTATTACTTGGGGTGGCTTAAGAGGTGGATTGAGCATTGCTTTAGCATTAAACCTTCCTGACAGTATTGGAACTGGAAAAGATCTGATTTTAATCTTGACTTATGGAGTTGTTTTATTTACGATTTTAGTTCAAGGATTAACGTTGAAAAAAATAGTAAAATAATGTTTTTTTAAAAGATTGTGATTCCTATATTTGAATTGTTATGTTAGGGCTGTGACAACAGCTATGTCAAACTAAATTTAGAAAGGAGGTGTCTTATGTCTTATGATAATCATTTGAGGAATTTGAGACAGCAGGTGCCTAATAATGGTCCTCTGTAATATTCCTTATCTATTTACAAAGCGAGCCGATGGGCTCGCTTTTTTTTAACCCTCAGGTAATTATGCAAAAAATTCCAAAAGTTGATTTAAATCTTTTTCTTTCGGATGATCAAAATCAACAGAAAGAGTTTATTCACCAAGCAGGAACTGCATTTAAGGATATTGGATTTTTAGCTCTTAAAGGACATTTTTTAGATGAAGAGCTACAAAATGATTTGTATAATGAAATCAAATCTTTTTTTAATCTTAGAGAAGAAATTAAAAGCAAGTACGAAATAAAAGGAGGAGGAGGACAGAGGGGGTATACAGGTTTTGGAAAAGAACATGCTGAAGGACGATCTGTGGGAGATTTAAAAGAGTTTTGGCATTTTGGACAAGAACTAGAAAACAAACCTCATCTCAAATCACTTTATCCTGAAAATATCCAAGTTCAAGAATTAACTTCTTTTAACTCGATTGGAATCAAAGTATTTAAAAGCTTGGAAAGAACAGCTCAAATTCTCCTTCAGGCAATCGCATTATACTTGAATTTAGAGACTACTTATTTTGATAAATTTATCCTAGAGGGTAACTCTATTTTAAGAGCAATACACTACCCTCCGATAACAAAACAACCCAAGGAAGCAGAACGGGCAGCTGCGCATGGAGATATTAATCTAATCACACTCTTAATGGGAGCACAAGGATATGGCCTTCAAGTTTTAAATCGTCAAAATCAGTGGATAGATGCTGTTGCAGAACCAAATGAGTTAATCATTAATGTTGGAGATATGCTTTCAAGATTAACCAACAACAGATTAGCTTCAACTATTCATCGCGTTGTTAATCCACCAGAAAAAGATTGGGGAAAGGCTCGGTATTCAATTCCTTTCTTTATGCATCCGATTCCTAAAATGCCATTAAACTGTTTACCAGAATCAATAGATGAAAATAACCCTAAAAAATTTGATGATATTACAGCTGGTGAATTTTTGAATAAGCGATTAATTGCCCTAGGCCTATTGAAAGACTAATTATGTATAATATTTGGTCTTTTATCAGTTATACTAAGAATAAGATAAGGGTTTATCCTTCAGCAAATTTTAATATATCTTCTGCTGAAGTTAAATCTGGCAAGTGTTCACTTACTGGTAAACAAATTATATTCTTGGGCATCGAATCATTCATCAACCGAACGGCTTCTGGTAATTCCTTTTCGTTGCGTTCTGGGTGAATGGGGCAGTTCTTTAAGAATGGATAAAGATAAGCTCCATTAAAACTAAAAATGTTCATACTCACTCTTATCTCATTTGAAGCATCCTTGTAACGTTCTACATCTAAGGGGTCTGGTTTTTCAATAATATTTTTTAAATAATTTTCTGAATCAATATCCATTACTGCAAACTTAGAAATCCGTTCATCAGAAAAAACTAACCCAGATCTTGCATAGCTGATCAGTGCATGAGAAGCCTTTCTTGTGGAACGTAAGATGTTTAAAACATGAGTGGAATACAAATTATCTCCATTACATACCGTGAATGTAGTTTTAATTAATTCAGGATATTGTTCTAAAGTCTGTTGAATTGCGTCAGCTGTTCCCAGAGGTTTTTCTCTAGATTCAGGGACATGTTGAAGAGCAAAACGGATATTGATGTTTGTAAATATTTTATGCTCATTCCATTTTTCAATCTGAATATGAAAGGACTCGTTTTTAGGACTTGTAATCAAATAAATATTTTGATATCCTGCGGCTTCAGCATTTTTGATAAGGAAAAATAAAAGAGGATGTTGATTTGGCCCTAAAGGGATCAAACTTTTATGAACAGCTTCCGCTTGCCTTTTAATTTCATCCCCAACGGAACTATTTTTTAGAGAACGCTTCATCCTTGATGAGGCTCCTCCTGCCATAATCAGCAGTGAATTGTTTTCTTTCATGAATGTGATGTTATCTCAACTTCATAAGCTTGAGGTGATCCAGCATCTTTAAATGCTTTAATTACTCTAGCTTTTGAATCTTTATTTGTTAAAGCAACCATAGAACCTCCTCCTCCTGATCCAATAATCTTTACCCCAAAAGCACCTGCTTTTTTTGCAGCTTCCATCTGTTCAATCATTTTGGGGGGGGTATTTTGAATGCACTCCTGTAAAATTTTTTGATGATCGTTCATTAAAGATCCTAGTTTAACTAAATCTGGAGATGTTAGTTTAAGTTGATTTTTTGCTTCTTGAGTTATCAAATGATTATAGATTGTTGCATACCAATACGGCTTGTATAAACTGGATACAGATGATAAATTCTTTTCATAATCTTTTTCATTGGCTTTAAATAAATCAAATTCTGGCTCATTGATCTTTACCTCTTCAATGGCTTTTTGAGCAAAACTTCGAGCGTTTTGAAGAACCGATAGGGTTTGCTTTGCGATTCCTGATTCAGCCAAAATTAAGGTCCCCATTTTTGGGATTAATGACTCAGTAATTCCATCTTTGGTGTCTATAAAAAGCATTCCTCCTTGAGCAATTGTATACTGATCCATTAAACCTCCAGGTTGATTAAAATAAATTACCTCAGCTTCGAATGCCAACTTACCAATTTCAGTATCAGGAACTGACTTTTTAGCATCTTGAGCTTCAATTAAAAACCGAAGCCATGCAACTACAAGAGCGGAAGAGCTTGAAACCCCTGCATTTATTGGTATAGTTCCTGCGATTTCTAAGGTATATCCTTGAGTAAACTTTGCTCCTTTTTGAACCAATACCGCAATACATGAATGGAAGTAATTCTGAGCATGTTTAAAATTTAAGTTTTGGTTTAGGTCAATTATTATTTCTTGCTCTAAGTCAAGTAATTGTATATGAAAATTTTGATCATCATTGGGTGCTCCTTTGATTTGAATATAACGATTAATAGTTCCCGCTATCACAGGAAGCTCTAAGTAGTCTTGATGGTCTCCAAAGAAA
>JAQWNN010000007.1 GCA_029268555.1 Flavobacteriaceae bacterium | reverse complement strand
CAATACCACATCATAATTAAGCCTGTTATAGCACCACCTAAATGGGCAAAGTGAGCACTTGGTCCAATGGAGTAGGATGTAAATCCAAAAAATAAATCTCCTAAAATAAGTAATGGTACTAGAACCTTTGCTTTAATGGGTATTGGTGGAAACAGTAACATCAAACGAGCATTTGGAAACAAAAAAGCAAAAGCTACTAACACTCCATAAAGTGCACCAGATGCTCCTACCATTACTGAATTAAAAGAGGATAAACCAGAAAGAAGTCTATCTCTTCCTATTTGTTCAATCAGTACGTAAGATATATCTCGTGTTTCAAAAAAAGTAGCTATCTGACTTCTTGTTTGACCCATTGAAATAAGCAGTTCAGAAATTTCACTTATCTGAAAATAATACAATCCAAGCTGCAATGATGCGGCACCAAATCCAGTAGAAAGGTAGAAGAAAATAAATTTGTTTCGTCCCCACATTTGTTCAATCGGGATTCCAAACATGTACAATGCGAACATATTAAAGAAAATATGTCCTAAATCTCCATGCATGAACATATGAGTTAAGGGTTGCCAAAACTGAAATTTAGGATTGTAAGGATAATGCAATGCAAATAAATCAAAAACTATATCACCTAAGGCAAGTGTTGCTATAAAGAAAATCACATTGATGATTAAGAGATGTTTTACTGTATCTGTTATGTTTCGCATTAATTTAACTTTTTCTCTATATCTGTCTTTTCTAATGTAATAAAAATCTTACGGTTAAAAGGAGATACAGCGGTTTCCTTGCACCCAAAAAAATCATCTAGTAAGGCCTGCTGTTCTTTAACATCCAGAAGCTCTCCAGTTTTGATCGCTAAGCACTTTGTCATTCTCTTTGCAACCTGATCAGCGTGACTGAAATATTCCAAACTAGACTCGTCTTCACTTTCTGATAGAAGGGTTTCGATGACCTCCTCAATTTTAGAAACTGGGCAATGATCAGGTGCGCCTCTAATCACTAAGGTTTTTCCCTTTTTCATGTTCAATTGAAAGCCCAACATTTCTAGGTCTAATTCTACATATTGAAATTCATCTAACTGCTGAGAATTTAATTTTAACTCTATAGGAAAAAGCAACTGTTGACTAATCCCCTTTTTGTTAGTAATTGAGTTGAGAAATCGTTCGTATAAAACTCGTTGGTGTGCCCGCTTTTGATCAATAATAAGCATATGTGTTTTCAAAGGGCAAACGATATATTTTGAAAATAATTGGAAAACCTTAGGGCTTTCAGAAATCTTCATCAAAGATTCTTGTGAATGGTTTAAAGAAGAAATCTCTTCTTTCTGAAGGTCACTATGCAATCCTTCCCATTGAGGATCTTTTTTAGAAGAAAGTGAGCTAAAATTAGAATTGGAATCGTTTTTAAAAGGATTAAAGTTCGAGTCAATTCCTATGGGTGGTAGAACGGCTGATTTATCTTTAAAAGCGTAAGGGACTTCCATAGATGAATTTTGTTCAAAATCCAGGGTAGGCATGACTTGAAAAATTCCAAGACTATGTTTTACAGCAGCTCTTAGAATTGAATATAAATTCTGTTCTTCCTCAAACTTTACCTCTGTTTTTGTGGGATGAATATTAATGTCGATGGATTTCGGATCAACTTGAAGATATAGGAAATAACCCGGCTGGTATCCAGGTCTTAAAAGCCCCTCAAATGCAGTACTTACAGCGTGATGCAAAAAAGGACTCTTGATAAATCTATCATTGACGAAAAAAAACTGTTGCCCCTTTGTTTTTTTTGTAAAAACAGGCTTGACTGCAAAACCTTTGATATTAGCCAATGAGGTCTTTTCATTTACGGGTAAGAGTTGAGAGTCCCATTTATTTCCAAAAATACCTGATATACGTTGCTTTAAACCTGAAACAGGTAAATCAAATAATTCATTTCCATTGTTAAAAAAAAGAAATTTAATCTCTGGGTGGGCAAGTGCGATCCGATGAAACTCATTAATTACATGACGTAATTCAACATGGTCAGACTTTAAAAAATTTCTTCGTGCCGGTATGTTATAAAAAAGACTTTTTACTGCTATAGAGGTCCCTTGAGGGTGTGTGGATATGGATTTATCAACTACCTTACTCCCTTCAATTTTTAAGCTGCTTGAAACTTCATCTTTTTTAGTTCTTGTATGTGTTTCTACGTGGGCTATGGCGGCAATTGAGGCAAGTGCTTCCCCTCGAAATCCTTTAGTGGTCAATGCAAATAAATCTTCGGCTACACTGATCTTTGATGTTGCGTGACGTTCAAAAGCTAAATAAAGATCAGTATTACTCATACCCTCGCCATCATCAATTACCTGAACCAACGTCTTTCCTGCATTTTTTATTACCAACTGAATAGTTCTCGCCTTAGCATCTACAGCATTTTCAAGTAATTCTTTAACCATAGAAGCGGGTCGTTGAATAACTTCACCTGCTGCAATCTGATTTGAAACATGATTCGGTAAAAGCAAAATTTTAGAAGACATTAATTTTTTGGAATAAACAGGCTGATGTCAAAATCCAATACATAAAGTGCAAAAAAAATCAGAACCAAAATGATGCTAAGCAAACGTAAAGAAAGTGATCTATTCTTTCTTGTTCGCATTTGCATTCGGGCCTCTTTCCATTGCTGCCCCAAGTCATTGGAGTTAAAAGTATCCCGGTATTTTGAAAATTTGGAATCAAATTCGTACAGATTTCTATCCTCTTTACCTTTGTAATATCGTGGTGTATAATTATACCTTCTGTTTTTTCGTAGTTTAAATAAACTGGATTTTAACATATCTCAAAAATACGAGAAAGGGATGAAAATATTGTTATTGAAGTTAGGGAAAGTTTTCTTATTGAATTCCTCGAAGTTTACTCATCTGAAGTGCAGCTATCGCAGCCTCAGTTCCTTTGTTTCCGTGTTTTCCACCACTTCTATCTTTCGCCTGCTGAAGTGTATTATCACTTAAAACACAAAAGATAACGGGTACATCTGAAGCAATATTCAAGTCTTTGACTCCTTGAGAAACAGCTTGACATACAAAATCAAAATGTTGAGTTTCTCCTTTAATCACACTACCTATTGAGATGACTGCATCAGGGATTAATGATTGTGCCTTTTTGGCCCCATAGATCAGCTCAAAACTTCCCGGAACTTTCCAAATTTTGATATTCGAATCTTTAACCCCATGTTGTTTCAGGGTTTTTATTGCACCATTACAGAGTGCTGTGGTAATCGTATTATTCCATTGAGAAACAACCAAGTGAATTCTAAAAGAACTGCCATCGGGCACAGCATCTAAATCGTAATCGGAAAGGTTGTAATTGGAAGTAGCCATCTCCTTAGGGCTTCATGTGTTCTAATCTACCCTTTTGAACAGCAACCCATTTAGCTTCTTCTGCTTTTGGATATTCCTTTTCAATTCGATCCAAAAAGGAAATTGCTTCTTTAATTTTTCCATTTTCAGCTCCCAACATGGCTGCTTTGAATAAATATTTTGGAGTTGAAAAGGTGTTATCACTTACTTGAGAAGCATCCAAGTAATAAATATAAGCATCCTCTATTTTTCCCAATTGTGCATAGGCGTCACCAATAGCTCCTTTTGCTAGGGCACTTAATAAAACATCATCAGCACTAAATTCATCTAGGTAAGCTATGGCATTTTCATAATCTTTTAAATTAAGATATGCCATTCCTGCACTATACTTTGCAATTTTAGCAGCAGGTGTCCCACCGTAGTTATCAATTATATCTAATAAACCATATTTACCCTCTCCACCATTCAAGGCTCTACGATATAGGGAATCGGAATTGACACTATTTACAGCTAATTCGAAATAAAATTGGGCTTGATTTAGCTCACTTACTGCCTCTCTAGCTTTTGGTTCAGACACAAAATTATTATAGCCTAAATAGCCAAGGACTCCAATGGCAACAAGGCCAATAAAACTCAAAATAATATTTTGATACTTAACAACCCACTCCTCAGTTCTATTTGCAGTGGTATCTAGAGATTCAAATACTTCTGCAGTGGTACTTTCATGATCGGATTCATTATCACGGCTTAGAGTAATTGATTTTTTTGCCCCTCTTTTTTTATATGTTGCCATTGTATCTTATTTGAGCATATAAAATTAATCTTTTTATTCTAATCCAAAAAGCTTAAAGGTAGCTTCTAAGTTATTATTTTTGCAATTCATGCTTTTAAGACAACTTAAACTTACTCAATACAAGAACATCAGTTCTAAAACTTTTGATCTAAATCCAAAAGTCAACTGCTTTATAGGAGATAACGGAGTTGGGAAATCCACAGTATTAGATGCGATATACCACCTCGCGCTTGGGAAAAGCTATTTTAATCCGATAGCGCTTCAAAACATTCAAATGGGGCAAGACTTTTTTGTGATTGAAGGTCTATTTGAAAAAGAAGATAGAAAAGAAAAAATCATTTGTAGCTTAAAAAAAGGACAGAAAAAAATTGTGAAACGAAATGGTAAGGTTTATGAAAAGCTTGCAGATCACGTCGGACTGATCCCTATAGTAATTATTTCTCCTTCTGATCACGACCTTATATCAGATGGAAGTAGTACACGAAGAAAGTTTGTTGATGGAGTCATTGGACAAACCGATACTTTGTATTTACAACATTTATTAGATTACAATAAAATTCTCTCACAGCGGAATGCATTATTGAAGTACTTTGCTTTAAATCAGACGTTTGATGAAGGTACGCTAGAAGTTTACAATGAGCAACTGGTGAAAAGAAGCACTCCCATTTTCGAAAAACGAAAAGGTTTTATGGAGGCTTTTGTTTCAATTTTCAAGTCACGATATCAGGAAATAAGTAGTGTGGAAGAATTTGTAACTCTAGAATACGAAAGTCAACTATTCAAACATACTCATGACGCTCTGTTACAAAATAACTTGGGAAAAGATCGGGTCTTTCAATACACGAGTGTCGGTACTCATAAAGATGATATACTTTTTCTAAAGGAAGGTCAGCCCATTAAAAAATTCGGAAGTCAAGGGCAACAAAAAACTTTTTTAGTTGCTTTGAAATTAGCACAGTTTGACTTTTTAAAGTCGCAAACCGGAGGAGCTCCAATTTTACTTCTAGACGATGCTTTTGACAAACTCGATCAGAAAAGAGTCTCTCAAATTATTTCATTAGTAGATCAAAATGATTTTGGTCAAATTTTTATCACAGATACGTATGAAGATCGTACTTTAGATGCGCTAGCAAATACAAAGGCTGGCTATGAAATTTTTAAACTGTAAATGTTGAAAGTATTTTGTGTCTTTATTGTTAATTTAATGCTTTTAGGCTGCCAAGTATTACCTACTGTAGAACTTGATCAAATCGATGGTTATTGGGAAATTCAATTTGTTCAACAACAAAATGAAACTTTTAAAAGTAAACAAACCAATCTGCTTTATGATTTCTATTCAACCGAAAATAATATAGGAATCTACAAAAAAGTAGCTCCACAAATTGATGGAAGTTTTCAAACTTCTAAAAGTGCTGTTTCATTTAAAATCATAAAAGATAATGGGGATTTTATGCTTCAATTTAGCTCTCCATGGAATACATGGGTCAAAAAGATCAAACACTTGGATTCTGAAAAATTAGTCCTTTTTAAAGAGGAACGAAGC
>JAQWNN010000006.1 GCA_029268555.1 Flavobacteriaceae bacterium | reverse complement strand
GCATCATTAATTTTTGGTTGTGAAAGCCTTAAAAAAAGCACTTCACAATCTCCAAATATTATTTTATTTTTTGTAGATGATATGGGCTGGCAAGATACCTCCGTTCCTTTTTGGAGTCAGCCCACAAAATTTAATAAAATTTACAAGACCCCTAACATGGAACGCTTGGCAAAAAAAGGAATCAAATTCACCAATGCCTATGCCACCCCAGTATGTTCTCCCACACGAGTAAGTTTAATGACAGGGATAAATGCAGCTCGACATCGAGTTACCAATTGGACTTTAAGACCCGACCAAAAACAACCTATGGAACTCAATCATCCTACTTTAGAGTTTCCAGACTGGAATTACAATGGAATAGGCTTGGACTCTTCCACACCAAATTCTGTTTATGCAAAACCATTACCACAATTATTATCTGAAAATGGATATCACACAATACATGCAGGTAAAGCCCATTTTGGAGCAATAGGATATCCATCTTCAAACCCTTTAAACCTTGGTTTTGATATAAACATAGCGGGTCATGCAGCAGGAAGGCCTGAAAGTTATTTGGGAATTGAAAATTTTGGTAATGGAGAAGCAGGAAAAGAAGTTTGGGCAGTTCCAGGATTAGAAAAATACCACGGTAAAGATATTTTTCTGACTGAAGCCCTTACTCAAGAGGTGATCAATGCATTGGATAAACCTGTAAAGAATAAATCCCCTTTTTTCTTATACTTTGCTCTTTACGGTATACATACCCCTTTAATGGCGGATGAACGTTTTGTAAAATCTTATTATGAAATGGGAATAGATGAAACTGAAGTCCGTTACGCTTCTATGGTCGAAAGTATGGATATGGCATTAGGAAATGTTCTCAATTACTTGGAGGTAAATCAACTAGATGACAACACAATTATTTTATTCATGTCGGACAATGGTGGATTGAGTGCGCACGCTAGAGGAGGAGAAAAACACACACATAATTATCCTCTAAAGAGTGGTAAAGGATCTATTTATGAAGGAGGAATTCGCGTACCAATGTTGGCTTATTGGCCAAATATAACCCAAGCAGAAACTATCAATTCAACACCACTTATCATCGAAGATTTCTTCCCTTCAATTTTAGAGATGGCTCAAATTGATACAAATGATTTTCCACAAACCATAGATGGTCAAAGTTTTGTTCCACTACTTCAAAATAATACTGAAAGTCAAACAAATCGTCCATTGTTTTGGCATTATCCAAATGAATGGGGACCTGAGGGCCCTGGCATAGGAAGTTACAGTGCTGTTCGTCAGGGTGATTGGAAGTTAATTTATTTTCATGCAAATAAGACTTTGGAACTTTATAATTTAAGAAAGGATATTCAAGAAAATCAGAATTTGTTAAGCTCAGATTATGAGAAAGCAAAACAATTGGCCACCAAGCTAACACAACATTTAATTAATGTAAATGCTCAAATGCCATCAGATAAATTAACTAAAGAAATTATACCTTATCCATCTACTCTCGAATATTTCAAAGAATAAATATTTCTTTTAAGAAGAATTATTTACTGCCCTTCCAGAATAATTTGCATTTGGATTAACACCATTAAAAATAAAGAATCACGTAAACTTTACAATGTTTAATGTTAAACCCAAAAAGTGGAAATAATTCAATGTTTAAGGGTAGCGTTATTGAAATTACTTAAGAATTCACTAATATATATGAAGCTTATTCTAAATTTAGGACTATCCCATTAAGGATTGCACCTTCATCGCTAATCCCATGTCGCCTGTAATTTTTATTTGACCCCCCATAACTGCCATCATTGGATTGATATCCCCATCCCTTAGTTTTTCTAAAACTTCAGCAGTCAAACTAATTGTACAATCAGCTTCATCATCAGATGCAATTACTGTATTTGTGTCTCCAGTACCATCAATTAAAATTCCTTGTCCGTCTACTTCAAATTTGATAGAACCACCAATTGGAGATGCACTTACAGCTTTTTTTTCAAATTGGGCGACTATGTTCTCTAAACTCATAATTGTTTTTTTTTAAAAGTAAAAATAAAAAATGACACTGTGTCATTTTTTTAACTAAATTTAGTGGTTCAAAATCTACAACATGAATTATCGATTAAAAAAAGTTGCTGTTTTAGGATCTGGTGTAATGGGTTCAGGAATTGCTTGCCATTTAGCTAATGTAGGTATGGAGGTGATGATGTTGGATATAGTCACTCCAAACCTTAATAAAACGCAGTCTAAAGATAAAGCTCAAAGGAATAAGTTGGTTAATACTGCTTTGCAAAAAACTATTAAATCAAAACCAGCACCATTATACCATAAGTCACTTGCATCGAAAATTCAAACAGGGAATTTTGAAGATGATTTCGAAAAAATTGATGAAGCAGATTGGATAATTGAGGTTGTTGTTGAAAACCTCAAAATAAAAAAACAGATTTTTGAAAGCGTAAATAAATATAGAAAAAAAGGAAGCTTGGTGAGTTCCAATACCTCAAGTATACCAATAAATCTTTTGGCTGAGGGATGTTCAGAAGATTTCAAGTCTTGTTTTTGTGGGACACATTTTTTTAATCCTGCACGATATTTGAGGTTACTAGAAGTTATTCCGATAGCTGAAACTCAAAAAGAAGTAGTGAATTTCTTTATGGAGTTTGGTAAAGTTACCTTAGGAAAACAAACGGTTTTGTGTAAAGACACACCGGCTTTTATTGGAAACCGAATTGGGGTAATGTCAGCTACTGAGATGACCTTACTAACAGAAAAATATGAATTCCAAATTGAAGAGGTTGATGCATTAACCGGATCATTAATTGGAAGACCTAATACAGCAACATTTCGTTTACAGGATTTAGTTGGTCTGGATACAGGAGACAATGTTAGTCGTTTTGTGGCAGAAAATGTTGAGAATGATGCTTTTATAGATAAGCTCAAAGAAAGGCCACAACCTAAATTCATGAAGTTCCTCCTAGAAAATAAGTTTTTTGGAAATAAAACAGGAAAAGGTTTTTATGAAAAAACCTCCAAAAAAGATGAAAATGGAAAGACAATAATCAATGCATTAAATTTAAAAACACTTGCCTATAAGCCTGCGATTCGTCCAAAATTAAAAGTAATTAAAACTGCAAAAGGAATGGAATTAATGGGCAAGAGATTGCAATATCTCGTAGAGGGAGATGATAAAGAACAGTGTTTTTTTGCTGAGTATTTTGGCCAGTTGTTTGGTTATTCAGCTGCACGAGTTCCAGAAATTTCAGATCAATATTATCCTGTTGATGATGCTATGCGTACAGGATACTTTTGGGATTATGGACCTTTTGAATATTGGGATTTAATTGGATTTGACTTAGGTATTAGTCTTATTGAAAAAGTTGGGGCAACACTCCCAGATTGGATCAATCACATGAAATCCTCTGGGAATACTCATTTTTATAAATTTGAAGGAGGACAAAAAAAATATTATAATATAGAATCCAAAAAATATGAAGCCATACCTGGAACAGAATCCTTTATAATACTTGACAGTTTTAGAGCACAAACACCTTTAGTCAAAAATAGTGAGAGTATTGTTCACGATATTGGTGATGGCATTCTTTGTTTTGAATTTACTGGAAAAAGTAATTCCATTGGAGAAGGTGTAGGAAAAGCCTTATTAGAAACTATAGAAATCGCAGAGGAAGGCCACTGGAAAGGTTTGGTTATTGGTAATAATGCCAAACAATTTTCTGTAGGAGCTAATCTGATGAATATAGGAATGTTTGCAATGCAAAAACAGTTTGATGTTTTGGAAAGTTTTGTAGATAATTTTCAGCAAATCAATATGAAAATCCGAACCTCTAAAATTCCTGTGGTGGTAGCAACACAGGGGTATGTCTTTGGAGGGGGTTGTGAAATTGCCATGCACTGTGATGCAGGAATTTATGCAGCAGAATCTTATATTGGATTAGTAGAGGTTGGAGTTGGACTCCTTCCTGGAGGCGGAGGAACTAAAGAATTTGCGGTTCGTGCTTCAGATGATTTTTTTGAAGGAGATGTGCAATCACCTACCCTAATTAATTATTTTAAATCTATTGCTACAGCTGCAGTTTCTACTTCAGCTCATGAGGCATTCGATTTAAAATATCTCAGGCACGAAAGAGATGAGGTTTGCGTCAATACCCATATGAATATTGGTATTGCAAAAGATAAAGTACTTGAATTAGCAAAAAATTATATTCCACCATCCTACCGGAAAGATATTAATGTTTTGGGTAGAGCAGGTATGGGAATTTTGTATTCAGCTATCAATGAATTTCGGATGGGTGAATATATGTCGGACTATGATGTAGAAATCGCTCAAAAAATTGCATATGTCATTTGTGGAGGTGACTTGACTTCTCCTCAGCAGGTAAGTGAGCAGTATCTTTTAGATATTGAAAGAGAAGGATTTATGAGTTTATTGGGGAATCAAAAAACACTTGATCGGATTCAATACTTATTAATGAATAACAAACCCTTAAGAAATTAAATTATGGAAGCATATATTATAAAAGGCTATCGTTCTGCCATTGGAAAAGCGAAAAAAGGAGGGTTCAAAAATTATCGTTCAGACGATTTAGCTGTCGATGTAATTAAACATTTAATGTCCTCAGTACCGGAAATTGATCCTAAAACAATTGATGATGTAATTGTAGGTTGTGCAAATCCTGAAGGAGAACAAGGACTTCAAATTGGCCGACTTATTTCAGCTCGTGCTTTAGGGAAAGAAGTTCCAGGTGTAACAATCAACCGTTATTGTGCTTCGGGTTTGGAATCCATTGCTCAGGCGGTATCAAAAATTAAAGCTGGCTTTGGAGAGATTTTCATCGCTGGGGGAATTGAAAGTATGAGCATGATTCCAATGACAGGCTATAAACTCTCTCCCAGCTACAAAGCCAATTTGGAAAATTTAAATTATCACGTGAGTATGGGACATACTGCTGAAGCTGTTTCAACCAAGTTCGGTATTACTAGAGAAGCGGCAGATAAATTTGCCTATGAGTCTCATCAAAAAGCAGCTATGGCTATTGATGGAGGTAAATTTAATGATCAAATTGTTCCTGTTGAAGTAGAAGATGTTTTTGTCAAAGAGGGAAAAAAGATTACATCAAGTCATATTGTTGATATGGATGAAGGAGTTAGAAGAGACACAACAATTGAAGGGTTGGCGAAGCTTAGACCTGTGTTTAAAAAAGGAGGAGTGGTAACTGCTGGTAATGCCTCTCAGACATCAGATGGAGCCGCATTTACTTTAATAGTAAGTGAAACTGTTGTAAAAACACTCAACTTAGAACCCATAGCACGATTAGTATCTTGTGCTGTAGGAGGTGTTGATCCATTGTACATGGGGATAGGTCCTTGTGAAGCTATTCCAAAGGCATTAAAACAGGTAGACTTGAAACTTTCCGATATCGAACAGACCGAACTCAATGAAGCATTTGCTGCTCAAGCACTTGCCGTTATAAAAGAAGCAGGTCTCAATCCAGAAACAGTAAATGTAAACGGAGGCGCACTCGCATTAGGACATCCTTTAGGCTGTACTGGAGCAAAATTAAGCATTCAACTTTTAGAGGAGATGAAATTGCGCAAACAACGTTATGGAATGGTTACTGCATGTGTAGGTGGGGGGCAAGGTATTGCAGGAATTTTTGAGCGATTATAAAATATAAAAGAATTTGGGGGTGATTCTTGGTAAACGTGAATTTCAAAAACAAAAAGCTCGCGAGCAAATTCTTAAGCAGGCTTTGATTCTATTTTCAGATAATGGTTTGGAAAAAACTACAGTTGCTGATATTGTAGAAAAATGTGATATTGCCCGAGGGACTTTCTACAATTACTTTCCTGATATGAATACCCTTTTTGACACATTAATTGATGAGCTTAATCAGAATGTTGTTGAGTCGATTCAACACACTAGAAATAGTACAAATAATCTTTACGATTATCTATATGGTACATTTAAAAGTTATTTTGATTTGATTAGTACTCCCCAAATGATTCAATTTCATATCATAAACCAAGCTCATATTCGGCAAAGCTCTTACCAAAGTAATCTCATAAAAGTGATTGTTAAAAATTTAAATCGAGATTTAAAATCTGATTTGAATATTAAATCATTCAATGAAAAGCACGAGTTTTTACTTCTTAGCTATATGCTAGTTGGAACCCCTCCAGAACTTTTTTTAGCAACACATACAACCGATATTAATTTATCTAGCAAACAGTTGGCGACCTTTTTGGCCAAACTTTTTCATAAGGTACTAATGGAGTAGCGCTTGTTGTTATTACAAATAAATAATTTGATTTGTCTATAATAATAGTTCTTGGTAGTGAGATCTTAGAAATTTTTTTACATTCTATTTTTCAAAATTCAATCGTTAATCTTGGTTATTCTTTTTTCTGATTTAATATTATAATTAGTGAGGCTAAAATCTCAACAATAAGATATTCGATTATATAGAGTTATAATTTTTTGACTACATAAGTGACGATCCCCCAAATTATGAGATCGTTTTCTTCAGTGACTTTTATGGGATGGTATTTTGGATTTTCAGGAATTAAAAAAACACCATCTGAAACGACTTTTAGACGTTTTATGGTAAATTCTCCATCAATATAACAGACTGCAATCTTATCATGTTGGGGCTCCATACTGCGGTCAATTACTAAAAGATCACCGTCATCTAAACCTGCACCTTGCATAGACTCTCCAGACACTCGCGCATAGAATGTGGCTTCCTCATTACGAACGACTTCCTGATCAATACTGATCCGCAGCTCTTTGAAGTCGTCAGCTGGTGAAGGAAAACCAGCAGATATACCTTCTTGAGCTAAATGAAGTGATTTTTGTTGATCTTGATCTGGATGAAAAAAGGTGAGTTTTTTTATTGTCATAATTTATTTGACTTTGATGATTTCACTGATCTCTGTGGTAAAGCGCTGCGATAGGTATTCTTGTTTCATTTTCCAAGTCAACTGTAAATCTTGATTGGCGAGTTTCATTTTATGAGGACCAAAACGCTTGTGAATAAGATCTAAAGCTTGCATGACCGCCAGATGTTTTACTTCTTTCCCATCGAACAAAGGGAGTTGACGTGTGGCAGTGGGTATCAAGCCCATTATCATGACCCCTGCTTTTTTATAATGAATACCATCTTTGAAAATTTTACGTAACCCCAAAACAGCGTATTTACTAAGTATGATACTGGAGTTCGTGGCATAAGGTAGGGTTAGTACACAACTATTTCGGTAAGGAATAGCTCCTTTTTTATGGGGGTCACTACGCAGAAAAACGAGCAAAGCAGTACAGCTGCTTCCTTGTTTTCGCATTTTTTCTGCACAACTGCTAGAAAAGGTAGATATACGCTCTTCCAAATCGTTAAAGTCAGTTAATGTTGCTTCAAAGCTCCGCGTCGTTGCAATTCCTTTTTTGGGAGTTTGGATTTCTTCCAGTTGGATGGAAGGTATCCCTTGCAAATCTTTTTTAAGTCGAAGTCCCAACACGCTCATATGTTTTCGAACCCAGTCGTCAGGGAGTAGTGTAAATTGCCAAGCATTTATAACGCCAATGGCTTCAAGTCTCTTGCGGTGTTGCCTGCCAATACCCCATACGTCAAAAATAGAGGTCCATTTGAGTGCTTTGATTCGTTTGTCTTCGCTGTCAATGCAGTAAACACCTCCTGTTTTTACGGCGTATTTTTTAGCAATTTTATTGGCAATTTTAGCCAAGGCTTTACTTGGAGCCATACCCACAGAAACAGGAATACCTGTCCAACGGACCACCTGCTTGCGCATTCGACGTCCTTCTGCTTCCAGATTGAATAAACCGAATCCTTTGAATTGCAAAAAAGCCTCGTCTATGCTGTAAATTTCGACATTGGGAGTATATTGTTCTAGTATAGACATCACCCGACTGCTCATATCTCCGTAGAGAGGGTAGTTGGAAGAAAAAACACATACCCCATTTTGTTTAAAAAAGGAGCGGTATTGAAATGCAGGCGCACCCATAGGAATGCCTAAGGATTTAGCTTCATTACTTCGTGCGATTACACAACCGTCATTATTGGAAAGAATAACTATAGGCTTACCTTCCCATTGAGGTTGAAAAACCCGCTCACAAGAGGCATAAAAATTATTGCAATCAACCAATGCAAACATGGCTAAAAGTTATTAAAATGTTTGTCGTTTTTGCAAGAGGACAGGAGAAAGTTTTACAATATTTTTTTTAGTTTAATTATTACTTTATCTGAGTAGCAAAACATTCGATTTTCTTTAAAAAAAACTTTCCAAGTTTGAATTCTGTATTTTTATGAAAATAGAGAAACACTTCAGCCAAAAATTGTAATTTTATATTAGATTTTAGAAGAGCTTTTTTCATGGATAATTTTTCATTTTTAAATGCCGCACATACCGCTCATTTTGCAGCGCTTTATGACCAGTATTTACAACAACCTGATACTGTAGAACCCAGCTGGAGGGCTTTTTTTCAGGGCTTTGACTTTGGCTTAGAAAGTAGTGGCTCCAAAGGAACTATTAATTCAAGTGAAGGCTTTGAAACGGAAGTTCCAGAGCAATTACAAAAAGAATTCAGAGTGGTAAAGTTAATTGATAGTTATAGAAGCAGGGGGCACTTATTCACCAAAACGAACCCAGTAAGAGAACGAAGGAAATACCACCCAACTCTAGATATTGAAAATTTTGGACTATCAAAAGAAGATTTATCAACTGTATTTAGTGCGGGAGAAATAATGGATATAGGCCCTAGCAGTTTAGAAACTATCATTGGCCATCTAAAAAGAATTTATTGTAATTCAATTGGTATCGAATACATGTATATTCGAGATCCGGAAAAAGTTAACTGGATTCAGCAGAGATTAAACATAAATGATAACCATCCCAATTTCTCGGTAGACCAGAAAAAGCACATTTTAAAAAAATTAAATCAAGCAGTTAGTTTCGAAAGCTTTTTACATACAAAATATGTAGGACAAAAAAGATTCTCATTAGAGGGGGGAGAATCATTAATACCTGCAATTGATTCTTTGATTTTAGCAGCGGATGATTTAGGTGTGGAAGAATTTGTTATGGGAATGGCACACAGAGGAAGACTTAGTACTTTAGCTAATATTTTTGGAAAATCAACTAAAGATATTTTCAGTGAGTTTGATGGTAAAGATTATGATGAGGATGTATTTGATGGTGATGTAAAATATCATATGGGATGGACTTCAAAAATAGATCCTAATAATGATGGAAAAAAAATTAATATAAGTCTTGCTCCCAATCCTTCTCATTTAGAAACTGTGGGGGCAGTTGTTCAAGGAATTGCAAGGGCAAAACTGGATAATAATTATTCAAGCGATACTTCAAAAGTCTTACCCATACTTGTTCATGGTGATGCTGCAATTGCAGGTCAGGGCTTGGCATATGAAATAGTTCAAATGGCTAAACTAAAAGGTTATGCCACAGGGGGAACTATACATATAGTGGTTAATAACCAAATAGGCTTCACAACAAATTATTTAGATGCAAGAACAAGTACTTATTGTACTGATGTTGGTAAAGTAACCTTATCTCCAGTTATGCACGTTAATGCAGATGATGTTGAAGCGGTTGTACATGCGGTTCTTTTCGCTTTGAGTTATAGAATGAAGTTTAAAAGCGATGTATTTATTGATCTTCTTGGTTACAGAAAGTATGGTCACAATGAAGGAGATGAACCAAGATTTACTCAACCAAAACTTTATAAAAATATTTCTAATCATCCCAATTGTAGAGATCTTTATGCATCTAAACTTATTGAAAATGACATAATTGATAAGAGTCATATAACATTATTAGAAGAAGAATACAAAACTTTTTTAGAAAAAAACCTTGAAGATTCCAGAAAGCTAAAAAAGACTTTTATTAATCCTTTCATGTACGATGAATGGAAGAATATAGCCCCATACATAGATAGAGTTGACGAGTTTGCGATGAAAAAGCAAGTAATTACTAAAGTGGGTATCAAATCTTTAGAAAAAGTTGCTCACGCTATTTCAACTATTCCAAGAAATAAAAAATTTTTAAGAAAAGCAGAAAAATTAATTTCTGAAAGGAAGAAAATGTTTTTTGACTTAAAAACTTTGGATTGGGCCATGGGTGAATTACTTGCTTATGGGACTCTTTTGATGGAAGGACATGACATCAGACTCTCCGGACAGGATGTTGAAAGAGGAACATTTTCTCATCGCCATGCAATTTTAGTTGAGGAGGAATTTGAAGAAGAAATTATATTGTTAAATAAAATTAACAAAGAACAGGGTAAGTTCCGTGTTTATAATTCTTTATTATCTGAATACGGAGTTTTAGGTTATGATTATGGATATTCAATGGCAAGTCCAAATTCTTTAACTATTTGGGAAGCTCAATTTGGAGATTTTTCAAATGGAGCTCAAATAATTATCGATCAATATATTACATCTGCAGAAGATAAATGGAAATTACAAAATGGAATAGTTTTATTACTACCTCATGGTTATGAAGGACAGGGAGCTGAACATTCTTCAGCTAGAGTTGAAAGGTATTTACAGATGTGCGCAAAAGACAATATGTTTGTTGTAAACTGTACTACCCCAGCAAATTTATTTCATGTTTTAAGGCGACAGCTAAAAGCGAAATATAGAAAACCCCTTATTATCTTTTCTCCTAAAAGCCTACTTAGACATCCTGATGCAGTATCACAAATAAGTGATTTTACAGATTCAAGTTTTAAAACCATAATAGATGATTCTGATATTGAAGTTAAAAATATCAAAACAGTAGTTTTTTGTTCTGGTAAATTTTATTATGATCTTTTTAAAGAAAGAAAAATAAAGAAAAGAGAATACAACGTTGCTTTAATAAGAGTTGAACAATTATTTCCATTACCTGAAAAAGAAATCAAAAATTTAATTTTAAAATATAAATTTTCAGATGATTTTGTCTGGGCTCAAGAGGAACCAAGAAATATGGGAGCTTGGAGTCATTTATTATTACATTTACCTGAAGCAAAAAAAATGAGGATTGCGAGTAGAAGAATGTATGGCACACCAGCAGCAGGAAGTTCTACAAGATTTAAAAAGCGTCACAAAGAAGTAATAGACTATGTTTTTGATAGGAATAAAGATAATTTTATTAGAAAAATAAAAAAATAAATCATGATTTTAGAAATGAAAGTTCCTTCCCCTGGGGAATCGATTACAGAAGTTGAAATAGCCCAGTGGTTAGTTTCAGATGGGGATTATGTAGAAAAAGATCAAGCCATTGCAGAAGTGGATTCAGATAAAGCTACTCTAGAACTTCCTGCTGAGGTAAGTGGAACTATTAAATTAAAGGCAGAAGAAGGAGATGCAGTTGAGGTGGGCGCTGTAGTCTGTCTTATAGATACTGAAGGAGAAGCAACAGAGGAAGTAATAGATGGAGCCATTGCTGCTGCACCAGAAGTTGTTCAATCTACACCAAAAGTTACAACTGCAGAACAAACTACTACCTACGCGTCACAAACACCTTCACCAGCTGCACGGAAAATCATTGCTGAAAAAGGTATGGATCCAGCTACCATTCAAGGTACAGGTAAAGGGGGACGAATTACAAAAGAGGATGCAGCTAAGGCGATTCCATCTATGGGTACTCAACCCGATTGGGGAGATCGTGGACAAGACCGATCTAAGCTCTCCATGCTGAGAAGAAAGGTTGCTGAGCGTCTCGTAGCTGCAAAGAATGAGACAGCCATGCTTACAACTTTTAATGAAGCAGATATGGCACCTATTTTTGATTTAAGAAAAAAATATAAAGAGCCCTTTTTTGAAGAACACGGAGTTAAACTCGGTTTTATGAGTTTCTTTACTAAAGCTGTAGTTCGTGCACTAAAACTTTATCCTGATGTTAATTCTATGATGGATGGAGACTATAAAATCTCCTACGACTATTGTGATATTAGTGTTGCTGTTTCGGGTCCCAAAGGATTGATGGTACCTGTGGTTCGTAATGCAGAAAAACTTAGTTTTGCTGGTGTAGAAAACGAAATTGGACGTCTGGCTGTAAAAGCTAGAGATGGGAAAATAACAGTGGACGATATGACCGGTGGAACCTTTACGATTTCTAATGGTGGTGTTTTTGGATCTATGTTATCCACTCCTATAATTAACCCACCTCAATCAGGAATTTTGGGAATGCATAATATTATAGAACGACCAATAGCTGTAGACGGAAAAGTTGTTGTTCGCCCAATGATGTATCTAGCACTTTCATATGATCATCGTATTATTGACGGAAGAGAATCAGTTGGATTTTTAGTTGCAATAAAAGAAGCACTGGAAGATCCATTGAATATCCTGATGGACGGAAATGTAAAAAAGGCATTAGAGTTATAGTATAAGTTTTCTTTTTCCATAATCAATTACGATTTTCTTTTTCATTAAAAAATCAGCACCGAGTATTCCATCTATTGGCTTAGCACCCTGTGTTTGGAGTGTTTGGTTTACATGACTTAAATCCAATAGAACAAAGGCATGCTTTCCTACTTTGTGTCGACCAAGATAGAGTTCAGATTTTTGAGTCATTAAAGCAGTCAATTTTCCTTCACTAGCTCCTGCAGCATCAAAAGGATCCCCTTTGATTTTGAGTTGAAACTGTTCCTGCAATTCACTATTAATACAACTATTGGATGCTCCTGTATCTACCAAAATTAACGCATTAAATCCATTAATTCTGGC
>JAQWNN010000005.1 GCA_029268555.1 Flavobacteriaceae bacterium | reverse complement strand
GTACTTTAGATGCGCTAGCAAATACAAAAGCTGGCTATGAAATTTTTAAACTGTAAATGTTGAAAGTATTTTGTGTATTTATTGTTAATTTGATGCTTTTAGGCTGTCAAGTATTACCCACAATTGAACTTGATCAAATCGATGGTTATTGGGAAATTCAGTTTGTTCAACAACAAAATGAAACCTTTAAAAATAAACAAACCAATCTGCTTTATGATTTTTATACAACTGAAAATAATATAGGAATATACAAAAAAGTAGCTCCACAAATTGATGGAAGTTTTCAAACTTCTAAAAGTGCTGTTTCATTTGAAATCATAAAAGATAACGGAGATTTTATGCTTCAATTTAGCTCTCCATGGAATACATGGGTCAAAAAGATCAAACACTTGGATTCTGAAAAATTAGTCCTTTTTAAAGAGGAACGAAGCTTCCATTATAGAAGGCCTGTAATCAGTAAAATACCTATAAAAAATGAGTGATTCTAAGGAAAAATATGTACCCAAACTCATTAAGTCTGTACTAAAGGACGTCATCGCTCAAAAACCTTTAAAAAAAGGTATTCAGCAAATAAGAATATGCAACGCATGGGGAGAAACTATGGGGAATCATATTTTGAGCTATACTGATGAAGTACGTTTTTCCCAAAATACCTTGTATGTAAAACTCCGTTCAGCTCCACTGAAAATTGAATTAAGTTATGGTCTTGATACGCTTGTCAAAAGAATCAATGATCATTTAGGTGGTGAATTTGTTCAGAAAATCACTTTAGTCTAGAAGCGCTCTCTTTGTGAAAAATGAAAAGAAGCTTCAAGAGCAGCATTTTCATCACTGTCAGAACCATGAACTGCATTTTCTCCCATCGAGGTAGCATAAAGCTTGCGAAGAGTCCCTTCAGCTGCCTCCGAAGGGTTTGTTGAGCCTATAAGTGTTCTAAAGTCACTAACTGCATTTTCTTTTTCTAGAACAGCCGCGACGATAGGTCCTCTGGTCATGAAGGTAATTAATTCTTCAAAGAAAGGACGTTCTTTATGAACCTCGTAAAATGATTCGGCATTATCCACTGTGAGTTGAGTAAGCTTTAACGCTTTAATGGTAAAGCCTGCAGAGGTTACTTTTTCAAGAATATTACCAATGTGTCCTTTTTCTACAGCATCCGGTTTAATCATCATTAATGTTGTATTCGCCATTTTTTTTGTTTCAACAAAATTACTAAATGAAATTCAAAGGGATAGAGTGAATTCTTTAAAGATTTAGATTATGAAAAAATAAATCCTCCATAAATGCTGACTTAAGTGAAAATAGTATATTTATAGCAATATGAATGAAGACTTTATCACGGTACTCAGAAAACATCTTAAAAGCCCTCAAAAAGCAATTATCATTCCTCATAAAAATCCAGATGGTGACGCTTTGGGAAGCTCACTTGCTCTAATGCATTTCTTGCTGCTAGAAAAACATCAAGCAGTTGTTGTTTCTCCAAACGACTATCCAAATTTTTTGAATTGGTTGCCGGGTCAAGAAAAAATTTTAATTCATAATAAAAGCAAAGAGCTTGTTCAAAAAAAAATTAATGAAGCAACCCTAATCTTCACTTTGGATTTTAATGCATTGAGTCGAATCGATAAGTTGGGTGAAATCATCTCGAAAGCCAAAGCAGAAAAAATTATGATAGACCATCATGAAGCCCCTGAAGACTTTGCATCGTTGATGTACTCGGATCCCTATATGAGTTCGACTTGTGAAATGGTTTACAACATAATCACAACCTTGAATCCTGACTCAATTAATTCAGAAATCGCAAGTTGTCTATACACAGGAATCATGACTGATACGGGTTCTTTTAAGTATCCTTCAACGACTGCAGAAACTCACAAAGCCATCGCACATCTCATTGAAAAGGGTGCTGATGGTACTGTTATACATCAAAAAATTTATGACAGTTCTTCATTCAATAGATTGAAGCTTTTAGGGATTGCTTTGTCTAATCTCAATCGAATTCGAAGTCTCCCAATTGTTTACATCACCTTATCTCAACAAGAACTCAACTCTTGTGATTATCAAAAAGGTGACACCGAGGGTTTTGTCAATTACGGACTTAGTTTAGAGGGAGTTCAATTTGCTTGCATCATGATTGAAAATGAAAAAGAAGGAAAAATTAAAATGTCTTTTCGATCTAAAGGTTCTTTTTCTGTAAATGAATTTGCACGTAAATATTTTCAAGGTGGAGGTCATTTAAATGCCGCTGGGGGGATGTCAACTGATTCTATTTCTGAAACTATTGAGCTTTTTAATAAAGCTGTTGCAGAAGTTTCATCTCAATTTTAATGAAATGAGAATAATTGGATTATTCGTTTTTTTAATTTGTTTGCTCTCCTGTAAGCAGATAGAACCTCGTGAACCTTTAAACCAAAAAAAGACCATTTTTTTAAACAGTTCCGCTTTACGCAACAAACAACTCTTGATCCAACAAGAACGTCTTTTGATGGAGAGCGCTTCAAAAGATAGTTTGTTGAATTTTGAAAAATCAGAAGCAGGCTATTTATTTGCCTACAAGCAAAGAGCATCGTTAGAAATACCTTATCCAAAAAAAGGGGACAAGGTTCGTTTTCAATACCAAATAGAAGACCTTCAAAAGAATATCATCTACGACAAGAAAAATCTAGGTTTTGTAAATTATGCTATAGATGAGGAGGAGATATTGCCTGCTTTAAGAAAAGCTTTAAGAATCATGAAGCCTAATGAAGTTGCGGTATTTCTTTTTCCTTCCTACCTTTGCTATAGTTATCAAGGAGATGGTGATAAAATTGGTATAAATCAACCACTCCGCTTTACTATTGAACGCTTACAAACCCTTAATAAATAATTTTCAAAAAGCAATCCCATGAAAAAAATCTTTATCTCAATCATTATATTGGTTACTACAATTGCATGTAAAACTCAACATCCAGATCTAGAGTCTGGGCTCTATGCAGATATTCAAACAAATAAAGGGTCTATTCTGTTGAAACTAGCTTATGATAAAGCTCCTGTAACAGTCGCAAATTTTGTTTCTTTAAGTCAAGGTAAAAATTCAAAAGTTAGTGAAGAGTTTAGGTCTAAAAAATATTACAATGGAATTAAGTTTCATCGTGTAATTGCTGATTTCATGATTCAGGGTGGAGATCCAACAGCATCGGGTTCTGGGGGACCAGGCTACCGCTTTGATGACGAATTTAGTGACCTTACTCATAAAGGACCCGGAATACTATCTATGGCAAACTCAGGGCCTGGCACCAATGGGAGTCAATTTTTCATCACCCATAAAGCAACGCCCTGGCTAGATGGAAAACACTCTGTTTTTGGTGAGGTTATTGAGGGACAACAAGTTGTCGACAGTATTGAACAAAATGATTTAATAGAGAATGTGATCATAATTAGAAAAGGAAAAGAAGCAAGACAATTTGATGCTTCAGAGATTTTTACTTCCTATTTTGATCAAAGAGAAACTGTAGCGAAAGAACGTGAAGCAAAACTCAATGAAATCAAACAACAAAACCTTTTGAAATTTGATGCTTTAAAAAGTAAGTCTACTACTACAGCTTCGGGATTACAATATCAAATTACCACAAAAGGAAATGGAGCTGCTGTAAAATCAACCAATAATGCAACGGTTCATTATGCAGTCTATTTTGCCGATGGTTCTTTATTGGAAACCAGTAATTTGGAAATTGCCGAGGTAAATAATCAAGTTAATTTTCAACGTAAAAAAGCCAACCAATATAATCCAATTCAAGCCAGAGTTGGTCCAAATGATTCAATGATTGAGGGCTTTAAAGAAGGGTTGAGACTTTTGAATCAGGGAGATCGTGCTACACTTTTCTTAAACTATAATATAGCATACGGAGAGAAAGGGGTACAGGGTATACCTCCTCGATCAAATTTAATTTTTGAAGTTGAAATAGTTAGTGTAGATTAATCATATAGCATAGATAATATTTCCCCTTTTTTTGTGGCAAATTAAATATTAATAGATTTTTTAATGTTATGAATATAAATTAGCACTTTTTCAATTTTTTGTTTGCAGTAAATTTAATAATTGTTAAATATAAACGAGTGAATAAAACAAAGTGGGGCCTTATATCTTTACTTCCACTACAATGGCTACTCCTTTTATTAGCTAAAAGTAACTCAAAGTGGATAGAGGTAAATTATAGTGAAAATATATATCCTGTTTTCTTCGATTTACAAGCATTTTTCTTAAAGAATATTCCATTTTCTTTTGGTGATATTTTTTATGGTAGTTTCCTTTTTTATTTAGCATGGAGCCTCATATATTTTATTAAGTATAAGATAAAAATCCAGATTATTCTTGTAAATATACTCGCAGCTACTTCCCTTTTAAGTCTATTTTTTCACTTCCATTGGGGACTAAATTATTATCGTATTCCACTGAATGAAAAATTAAATTATGACATTAACTATAATGAAGATGATTTAGAAAGAACGCTAGAATTTATAATAAAAACAACTAACCAAATTCATCAAAGTTTAACTAATGAGGATTCCATTCCTGTAAAAATTCCTTATTCTAAGAAAAAAATTATCCAGCTTATAGAAAAAGATTTTGATTTTGATCTTTATGACTTTAAAATAAATCCCTTTTTAAAAAATTCAATTTGGAGTACAATTCTTAGTTATATGGGTTTTGCTGGCTATATAAATCCAATTACTTTGGAATCTCAGATTAACTATAAGATACCAAAATTGAATTATATCATTACAGCAACGCATGAAATGTCACATCAATTGGGAATTGCCTCTGAATCTGAAGCGAATTTTGTGGCTTTTTATACCAATTCAGTCCACCCAGATCCCTTCATACAATTTGCAGCATACATTTTTGCTATAAATTATTGTTATTCCGAACTATTTAAAGCTGATCAAGAAAAAGCAAAAAATCAAATTTCTAAATTGAACTTAGGAGTATTAAAAAATTTCCAACAACTTTCTGACTTTTGGGTAAAGTTTCAAAATCCTTTTGAACCATTCTTCAAAAAAGGATATGACTCGTATCTAAAAGCCAACGGTCAGGTAAAAGGAATTAAAAGTTATAATGCAATGGTTGGTATGTTGATTGCATATATTTTAGAAAATGATTTAGACTTTGAATGAATTTTTGAATTTCTTTATCATATTGGAGTATTTTAAAATACCTTAGTTAATGTGAAATATTTATCAAGCATACATAATCCAGAAGTAAAACGCCTTCGAGTTCTATCTCAAAAGTCTAGAGAACGAAAAAAACAATTTCTATTTGTGATTGAGGGGCTTCGTGAACTTAAAAAGGCACTTGCTGGTGGATACACTGTTTGTTCGCTTTTTATCGAAGAAAAATATGAATTAGAATTTGAGAGCATAACCCAAACGCTTTTTAAATCAGATCAGTATTTGGTTTCAAATAAAGTTTTTGAACAGATTAGTTTTCGATCAGGTTCAGAGAAAATTATCGCCATTGCAGAATCTAAGGAGCATCGTCTAGATTCTTTTATACTAAAAAAAAATGCATTAATTTTAGTTATCGAAGCACCTGAAAAACCTGGAAATATTGGTGCTTTATACAGGACTGCAGCAGCTGCAAAATTTGACGGAATTATAGTTGCAAATCCAAAAACAGATTTATATAATCCCAATAGTATCCGTTCGAGTTTGGGTTGTCTTTTTCTGCTTCAGACTGCAATAGCTTCATCTGATGAGGTCATTAAATATTTGAAAGAAAAAGAAGTTTTTATTGCCACAGCAGCTATCGATCTGGATGCGTTAAACTATAATCAGTTTGATTACAAAACTCCTTGTGCTATTGTAATGGGAAATGAAAGTAATGGTTTAAACGCCAATTGGTTGAAAGCCTCACACCAGCATCTGATTATCCCAATGTCAAAAGATGTAGATTCATTGAACCTATCTGTTTCTGCAGGAATTTTGATGTATGAAGCCAAAGCAAAAAAAATTGAACGAAAGAAGCAGAAAAATCTTTAGTATATTACTACTGAAATGATTATTGACCAAGATTTAGAGAATAAAGAAATTGCTAAGCAGTATAAAGAATTACTTCGTATCAGCTATCAAACATTAAGCGATAAGGATAAAAAAATGATTCGACTCGCATTTGATACTGCTGTTGAAGCACACAGTAATCAACGAAGAAAATCTGGGGAAGCTTACATATTTCACCCTATTAATGTAGCCAAAATTGTTGCTCATCAAATTGGCCTTGACGCAACATCAATATGCGCAGCACTTTTGCACGACATTATTGAAGATACAAGATTTAAGCTAGATGAAATTGAGCGTCTTATGGGAAATACCGTAGCAAAAATCGTTCATGGTTTAACGAAAATATCGAGACTAAAAAAAGATAAAAATATTTCACTTCAAGCTGAGAACTTTAGAAAAATGCTTCTTACGCTAAATGATGATGTTCGTGTAATTATTATAAAAATAGCTGACCGTTTGCACAATATGCAAACCATGGATGTAATGCCTGAATATAAACAGGTGAAAATTGCCTCAGAAACCCTTTATATCTATGCTCCTTTGGCACACCGGATTGGTTTGTATAATATAAAAACTGAGCTTGAAGACTTGAGCCTTAAATATACTGAACCACAACGATATCTCTCAATAAAAAGGAAAATCGAGGAGAGTTATGAAGAGCAAGAAAATTACATTAAGACCTTTTCAAAATTCCTTTCCCAAGAGCTGAATAAAGAACGTGTTAAATACATAATAAAAGGACGAAGTAAATCAATCTATTCTATTCATAGAAAGATGCTGACGCAGAACATTTCTTTTGAAAATGTTTTTGACAAGTTTGCAATGCGTATTGTCTTTAAAAGTACACGTTCTAAAGAAAAACTTTTGGCATGGAAAATTTATTCTATTATCACCGATCATTTTACTCCAAATCCAACGCGACTTAGGGATTGGATATCAGCACCCAAGTCAAATGGTTATGAAGCTCTCCATATAACGGTCATGGGTCCACAAAATATATGGGTTGAAGTTCAAATTCGTTCTGAAAGAATGCACGAAATCGCAGAAAAAGGTTATGCTGCTCATCACAAATATAAGCAAGGAGAGCAAAAAGATATCGGTATAGAAAGCTGGTTAAATCGTTTACAAGAAGTCTTGGAAAACAATTCTGGAAATGCAGTAGATTTTGTAGAAGATTTTAAACTAAATCTTTATGCAAAAGAGATTTTTGTATTTACTCCCAAAGGAGATTTAAAATCACTTCCTCAAGGCGCCACAGCCTTAGACTTTTCTTTTGCCATCCATACTGATGTTGGAAAAAAAACAAGAGGGATTCGAGTAAATGGACGTTTAGTACCGTTAAGCAAAGAATTAAAAAGTGGAGATCAAATTGATGTCATAACATCAGATAATATTAAACCTTCAAGAAATTGGTTAGATTTTGTCATTACCTCTCGAGCACGATCAATCATAAAATCTTCACTGAATGAAGAAAAAAAGTCTAGAGCAGAGGAAGGAAAAGAAATCTTGAGAAGAAAGCTTAAGCAGCTAAAAATAAATATGAACGATAATACTATTAAACAAATGCTACTACACTTTAAGTTTGAAAGTAGTCAAGATTTATTTTATCAAATGGGTATAGGAACTCTAGAGAACAAAAAACTTAAAAATTTTGCTAGTGTACATCAAAACACTGTTCTAAACTTTTTTAAAAGAAGAATTAAATCTAAAAAAAATAAAAATCTGAATCTTTCAAGTCAAATAACCAAAAAGTTTGATCAAATAGTATTTGGAAAAGAAAAAGAACCCCTGGCGCATAGTTTTGCAAATTGTTGTAGCCCGATACCTGGAGATGCAGTATTTGGTTTCGTTACCGTTAACGAAGGAGTAAAAGTTCACCATAAAGAGTGTCCGAATGCTTTGACTCTCCAATCAAATTTTGCATATAGAGTAATCTCTGCTAAATGGATTGATTCTTCATCAGAAGAGTATTTAGTTATATTGAAGTTAAGCGGTATCGACAGGAAAGGACTTGTAAATGAAGTAACCAAAATGATTTCGAGTACAAAAAATGTGGATATTAACAAAATTAATTTCGATTCGAGTGATCAATTCTTTACGGGAATGATTCAGCTAAGTGTCCAAAATAAAACGATTTTGAATAAATTGGTTATGACACTATCAAAAGTAAACGGTATTGACAAAATTATACGAGAATAAGTCATTATAACTATCTTTACAGTATTATGGTAAAAAATGAAAGTAACCAAGAAATTGTAAAAAGTGTTTTTATAAGTTTTTTGGATAAACTAGGGCATCGAAAAACCCCTGAACGTTTTGCAATTCTATTTGAAATCTACGATAGTATAGAACATTTCGATATTGAATCACTTTACATCAAAATGAAAAATAAAAATTATCGTGTCAGCAGAGCAACCCTATATAATACAATAGAACTATTACTCGATTGCGGACTAGTGAGAAAACATCAATTTGGAGGTGGACAAGCACAATATGAAAAATCTTATTTTGACCACCAACATGATCATATTATTCTTACTGACAGTGGAGAAGTCAAAGAGTTTTGTGACCCTAGAATCCAAAATATAAAAAAAACCATTGAAGAAGTTTTTGATGTTGAAATCCATAATCATTCTTTATATTTTTACGGTACAAAAAAAGGAAAAAAACAATAAAGAACATGACGGTTGATTTACTACTTGGACTCCAATGGGGAGATGAAGGGAAAGGAAAAATAGTTGATGTATTAACATCTTCCTATGATATAATAGCAAGATTTCAGGGTGGCCCTAATGCTGGACACACCCTTGAATTTGAGGGAAATAAACACGTTTTACATACTATTCCGTCAGGTATATTTCATTCAAAGGCAGTAAATTTGATTGGAAATGGAGTGGTCATAGACCCTGTTATCTTTATTCAAGAAATTGAAAATTTAGCCCCTTATAGAATCAACTTTGATAAAAAATTATTGATTTCAAAAAAAGCGCATTTAATCCTACCCACTCATCGTCTCCTGGATGCTGCTTCAGAAGCGGCAAAAGGAAAAGCAAAAATAGGATCTACACTCAAAGGAATTGGACCTACATACATGGATAAAACTGGTAGAAATGGTATTAGAGTGGGTGATATTTTTGCTGCAAATTGGGGCAAGAAATATCGAAATCTTACCCAAAAACATTTAAAAATGCTTAAAAGTTTTGAAAATAGTATCGAATTCAACTTGGATGAAATGGAAGTCGTTTTCCTAGAAAGTATTAAAGCACTCAGGAAATTCAAAATGGTTGACAGTGAACATTACTTACACCAGGCTCAAAAAGTTGGTAAAAAAATATTAGCAGAAGGAGCCCAAGGATCATTATTGGATATTGATTTCGGCACCTATCCTTTCGTAACCTCATCAACTACAACAGCCGCAGGAGCTTGTACCGGTCTTGGAATTGCTCCAAATAAAATAAAAGATGTCTTTGGAATTTTCAAAGCGTATACTACCAGAGTAGGAAGTGGGCCTTTCCCTACTGAACTTTTCGATGAAGATGGTGAAACCATGGGTCGTGTAGGTAATGAGTTTGGAGCTACAACTGGCCGTTCAAGACGCTGTGGATGGATCGATTTAGTGGCATTAAAATACTCTATAAAAATAAACGGAGTAACCCAACTAATGATGATGAAGGGTGATGTCCTCTCTGGATTTGATAAGATTAAAGTATGTACCAGTTACGAAACTTCACAAGGGCTTCAGGACTATTTACCATACGATGTTTCAGATGAAGATATCAAACCCCATTACGAAGAATTAGAAGGCTGGAAAGAGGATCTCACTCAAATGACTGAATTTTCTCAATTCCCTCAAAATTTTGCCAATTACATTGATTACCTAGAAAAGGAATTGGAAACACCAATTAAAATAGTATCCGTAGGGCCTGACCGAGCTCAAACAATCTACAGATAACTTAATCAAAATGAAGTCATCATTATGTATTAGCGCAGTATTGATTGCTCATTTTTTTTTAGGGGCTCTTTTAGCTCAAGAATCGAAAATCATTCAGATCCGTCAGGCTGGAGGTTCTACTCAAGATCAAGAACGCTTTCCAGATGCCAATATCCTTTTTAAGTCAGATGAAAAAAGAGTGCTCTTGTATCACGAAGGGGCTCTAATTGAATCAGACCAAGCTTACTTTTACAAGAAAAAAAACTATTTCAAAGCCATAGGCGATGTGATCTTTACACAGGGTGATAGTTTGCGAATGACATGTAAAACTATTGAATACAAAGGAAAAACAAAAACAGCTTACGCTCAAGGGAATGTTTACTTGGTAAGACCTGATATGACTCTGAGAACAGAGGTTCTGAATTTAGATCGGATCAATGAAAAAGCATTTTACAATACTCCAGGAGTCATCGTAGACAGCACCAGTACCCTTACAAGTAATCAGGGTCTTTATTTTATGGATGAAAAAAAATATAGATTTATTTCAGATGTAACTATCAAGAATCCTGACTATTTAGTAAACTCGGAACGCCTAGATTATTTTACAGAGAGTAACGAAGCATACCTTTACGGAAATTCTAGGATTAAAGGAGAGACTTATACTGTTTTATGTGAACGAGGATTTTACGATATGGAACGTGAAAAGGGTATTTTTAAAAAAAATGCGACCCTTTTTTACGATAATAAAATCATCCAAGGGGACAGCCTTTACTTTGAGAGTGACCGAAATTATGCTGCAGCAACTAAAAACATAAGTATCATTGATACGCTCAATAATTCTATCATTACTGGGCATTATGGTGAAATTTTTAAAGAAAGGGATTCTGCTATAATCACTCGAAGAGCTATGGCTATTAACATCATAGATCAAGACTCGCTATTCATTCACGCAGATACTTTAGTAGCCACTGGACCAAAGGAAAAGCGTATTCTAAGAGCCTATTATGATGTTCGAATTCTTAAAAGTGACATCAGAGGCCGCTCAGATTCCTTGTTTTTAGATGAATCAATCGGTCTGATAAAACTACTTAAAAAACCGCTAACCAAAGAGCAAGAACAGGTATTTACTGCGCAAGATTTCACCAAAAATAACCCGGTGATGTGGTTTGATAAAAGTCAGATGACAGGAGATGAAATTCAATTGTTATCTAACACTCAAACAAGAAAATTGGATTCTCTCAAAATTGATGGTAAAGTCTTTATTATTGAAAAAGATACGTTAAGTGATAATGGGTACCAACAAATTAAAGGAGGGCTTTTGAGAGGCGCTTTTAAAGAGAGTAAACTTGATAATATAGTCATTACTAAAAATACAGAAATGGTTTATTACCTTTATAATGATGAAGACTTCCAGCTAATAGGAATTGACAAAACCACTTGTAGTGCACTAAAAATGAGCTTTTGGGACGGACAAATTGACGATATCACTTTTTTAGTAAGCCCAAACGGCAATGTTTATCCTGAAGATAAACTTCCTGAAAATGATCGAACTTTAAAAGGATTTATTTGGCGAATTGCAGAGCGTCCAGAAACAATTGAAGATCTTTTTGATGAAAACGATAAAGAAGAACAGTTTCCTGAAATTTTAAAATTTCAATACCCAGAAAAAGAAGCCTCTTTTCGCCAGATACCTGAAAAATAGCGTCCATGCTAAAAGATGATTTTTTAAAATACCAAGCAAAAACGACTCCGCATCCACTGGGTATATCGGTAGCAAAAGCAAAGGGTGTTTATATCACTGATACTCAAGGAAAGAAATACATTGACTTTATCTCAGGTGTTTCTGCTTGTAGTTTAGGGCATTGCCATCCTAAAGTAACCAAAGCAATTAGGAAACAGAGCAGAAAATACCTCCATGTCATGGTCTATGGTGAATTTGCTCAAGCTCCAGCGGTTAGTTTATGTAAAGAGCTTATCGAATTACTTCCAGATAATCAGGAGTCTGTTTACCTTACAAATTCTGGTACAGAAGCCATAGAAGGTGCCTTAAAACTAGCCAAACGTGCTACTGGAAGAAGTGAATTAATTGGTGCTTATAAAAGTTATCACGGAAGTACTCATGGTGCATTGAGTCTTCTAGGTTCAGAACAACAGAAGTCAAGGTATAGGCCCCTATTACCAAACACAAGGTTTATTCGTTTTAATTCAGAGAAAGATTTAAATCAGATTACTACTAAAACTGCGGCTGTTCTTTTAGAGACTATTCAAGGAGGAGCTGGTTTTATTTTACCTAAAGACGATTATTTACAAAAGGTAAAGGCTCGGTGTGAGTCTGTAGGGTCACTATTAATTCTTGATGAAATCCAACCAGGTTTTGGACGTACAGGAAAATTTTTTGGCTTTGAACACTTTAATGTAAAACCCGATATTGTTGTTATGGGAAAAGGGATGGGTGGCGGTCTTCCAGTTGGAGCCTTTAGTGCATCACGTGAGTTAATGAGGGTTCTTGAAGAACATCCTAAATTAGGCCATATTACTACCTTTGGAGGAAACCCACTAATTGCTGCGGCTTGTCTAGCAACTCTTAGGGAAATTAGAGACACTAGTTTGATGCAAGAGGTTTCTACAAAAGAAACTCTAATAAGAAAAGAATTAGCTCATTCAAGTATTAAAGAAATACGTGGTAAGGGCTTAATGCTTGCGCCACTATTCGATGAGCCTGAAATTGCGAATCAAGTTGTTTTGAAATCAATTGAAAGAGGTTTGATGCTGTTCTGGTTGCTCTGGGAAAAAAAAGCAATTCGCCTAACTCCACCACTCATAATTTCTAAAAAAGAAATAAAAACAGGCTGCGACATAATGAGATTGGCACTTGATGAAGTAACTAGATGTTAATTAAATTGTTAAAAACAATCTTTACAAAAAAGAATTCAGGTTCTTTTAGAGGTTAATTTTATTGATATGATTTATAAATCTATATGCTAAATTATAATTCTGAAGAAACCCAATCTTCAATAACTAAGTTTGAGCAAATGCTCAAAACAAACCATACCTACTTTTTTGATGCCCAAGAATTTGAGGATATTATAATATACTATTTAGGACTTGGTGAAAATCAATTGGCAAAGAAAGCCCTAAAAATGGGATTAAATCAACATCCTAGCTCTC
Organism: Flavobacteriaceae bacterium; assembly: GCA_029268555.1. Taxonomy (GTDB): domain Bacteria; phylum Bacteroidota; class Bacteroidia; order Flavobacteriales; family Flavobacteriaceae; genus MS024-2A. Next base: position 13,094 of record JAQWNN010000005.1, on the reverse strand, counting down.
ATGAACTTCTTTTACTGCAAAGCGAAGTGTTTATTTTAGACGAAAAATACGATGCTGCGATAAAATTGTTGGACTACATTGAAAAATTAAATCCACTAGATGAAGAGATTTGGCTACAAAAAGCAAGTATTGCATCAAAAAATGATGATCATAAATCTTCTATAAAATTCTTAAATGAAGCTTTAAAACTTTCTGAAGATCCTCTTGAAATATGGAATCTTCTTGGCATGGAACACCTTTTAGCAGAGGAGTTTGAGGAAGCTACTTACTTTTTCATAAATTGTATTAAAGACAATCCAAAAGATTATTCAGCACTTTACAATTTACTCTACAGTTATGATAACCTAAATAAAATTGAAGAATCTATTCTGGTTCTCAATGAAGTTTTAGAATTAGATCCATATAGTGAAGTAGCATGGCATCAATTGGGTTTAGTGTTGCTTAAAAAAGAATATCAAAAAGAAGCTTTATCAGCCTTTGACTTTGCTATAATTAGTGATGATACTTTTACTGGTGCCTATATCGAAAAAGGAAAGTTATTAGAATCAATGGGTCGAATTAATGAAGCTATAGATAATTATGAAATAGCATTAAATACTAACGATCCTAGTGCTTTTGTTTTTCAATGTATTGGAAGGTGCCATGAAACATTAGGAAACAATACCCTCGCAATAAAGTTTTACCTCAAAGCGATTCATCTTGAACCATGTAATGAAAAAAGCTGGATTACACTGATTGAATATTGCATTACCCTTGGTCAATACAAAAATGCAAAGGATTATTTTAAACGAGCTCTTGAAGTAAACACTGAATCAGTTAACCTTTGGAAAAATGGTGCTCAAATCTATAAGTCCTTAAACCAGCTTGAAAAAGCACTAAATGCATATCAAAAACTAAATGAACTAGGTGTTTATGAATTGCCTATTTTAATCGATCATATAGACCTACACCTGCAACTAGGAAATTGGAAAAAAGCTTATGATATGGTAAATGAAGTTTACAAATCCTTCCCTCAAAGTAAAAGTCTAGCATATAGGTTGGGTGGTTGTAGTATGGAATTAGGGAAAAAAAATGAGGCACGTTATTTTTTGAGTCTTGATCAGTTAAGCCAACAAGAACAATTAGAACTTTCTAAGCTCTTTCCTTCTTTTGACCTATTTTAGAAAAGGAATCTAATTAATTCCTGAGGGTTTTCTAACTTTGTCTCCAAAACCTCTCGATAAGATATGCGCTATGTAATTTTATACCTCAAAGGAATGCTCATGGGAGCTGCAGATATAGTTCCTGGTGTTTCTGGCGGAACAGTAGCTCTTATTACTGGTATTTATAAAAAACTTTTAGAGAGCATCAATAATATTTCTACAGACAACATAAAATTGGCAAGAACAGTTGGATTTAAAGCGGTCTGGAAAAAAATAAATGGTCCCTTTTTACTTCCTGTTTTTGGAGGTATCCTTTCAAGTATATTAGTCTTTTCAAGAATACTTGAATGGCTGATCAAAAATGAACCCTTAGAATTATGGTCATTTTTCTTTGGTTTATTGGTTGCAAGTATCATTTACTTATTTAAGTTAAAATTATCTTTTACTATTTTTAATTTTTTGTATTTATTCTTTGGAGCTTTAATCTCTTTTATGGTTACCCTAATAGATGTAACTGAAAACCAAAGCAGTCTATGGTATTTATTTTTATCCGGCTTCGTTGGTATTTCTGCAATGATTTTACCAGGTCTTTCAGGAGCATATATCCTAATAATTATGGGGGTTTACAATACTATCCTATCTAACGTTCGTTTAGCCCAAGATTTAGTGATTAATTTTGATAAAAGTCAATTTTTTGAAACAGCAAGTGTTTTAGGTGTATTCATCTTTGGAATTATATTAGGCCTAAAAGTGTTTTAAATTTTTGAGTTGGCTTTTAAAATTCTATCCTGAAAAAAGTATTGCTGTTTTGGTTGGGTTGATGATCGGGTCCTTACATAAAGTTTGGCCATGGCAAAACACACTAAATGATTCCGTAAAAGAATCTCAAGCTGTACTGCCAAAGCAATACGATGGTGATCCACAAATCGCTATAGCTATCCTTTGGATTTTCATAGGTTTTGCAATAATATTCATTATCGAAAGAGGTAAAACACTTTTATCCAAATGAAAACTTTTCAAAAAGAACGCACTTTTTGGGATGCCTTTTTTTTGATTTTAAAAGGAGTTGCAATGGGTGCGGCAAACAAAGTGCCCGGTGTTTCTGGAGGAATTGTAGCACTGGTAGGAGGATTTTATGAAGAACTAATTTATTCTTTTCAACGCCTAAATTTTATTGCATTAAAACTTTTATTTACTGGAAGAATAAAATCGTTTTGGAGTTACACCAATGCCTCATTTTTATCTTTGCTGTTTGGTGGAGTAATTGTCAGTTATTTCAGTATTTCTCTTTTTTTAGATTATGCATTAACTAAAAATGAAACCGTAGTCATGGGAGCTTTTCTAGGAATGGTATTGGCCTCATTATATCTCATAATAAAGCAAGTTCCCTTTTGGAACAAAAATTTAATTACTTTTTTAGTTTTAGGTTTTTTATTGGGCTTAAGTCTAAGTATTGTGAAACCCATTTCAGAAAATGACAAACTCCTTTTTGTTTTTTTTTGTGGTATTATAAGTGTCTCTGGGATGACTATACCTGGGCTTTCTGGCTCATTTCTTTTGTTGATTTTAGGGAACTATAATTTGTTGCTAGTTGATGCTGTGAATGCTTTATTTAGATTCTTTTCAGCCAGTTTAGTTATGGATTTTTCACTCTTGGATGATCCCATAACAAGTCGTTTACTTCTTATTATGTTAGTGTTTGCAATTGGTTCTGTAATTGGATTAGTATTGTTTTCAAACTTAATTAAATTGATATTAGATAAATATCCAAATTTTACTCTTGTATCTATAATTGGTTTTATATTAGGAACCCTCCGCCTTGTATATCCGTGGAAAGAAAAGCAATACCTGTTTAATGACGAAAGTGAAGTAATCACAAATAGTGTAGGTACACCAGAAATTTTAAATTATAGGTATTTTTTGCCAGATTTCTCTGAGTTTAACACCTATGTTGTAATTTTGGCTTTTAATTTAGGAGTAATAATATTGTTCTTGTTAGATTATTATGATAAAAAAAGAAAAACCTAAACGATTCGGTCTTTTAGGAAAAAATATCGACTATTCTTTTTCAAGGAATTATTTTTCAAAAAAATTCTCAGATGAAAATCTAACAAACCACAGTTATGTCAATTTTGACTTACCCTCCTTAGAAGATTTTGAACAAATACTATATAATGAGCCTAATCTCAATGGACTAAATGTGACAATTCCGTACAAAAAAGAGGTTATTCCTTTTTTGGATTATATCACCGAAGAATCTAAGTTAATTGGAGCAGTTAATACTATTGTATGGAATGATAGTGGTAAAACAGTTGGTCACAATACAGATCATACAGGCTTCAGAATAGCGTTAACTAAACATGTTGAAACTATTCCAAAAAAAGCATTAATTTTAGGAACAGGTGGGGCTTCTGCCGCTGTTAGATATGCTTTGGAAAGTCTAAATTGTAAAGTGATTCTCGTTTCACGAACTGCAAAAAAAAATGAGTTATCATACGATGACTTGGATAGTAAATTTATAAAAAATAGTCAGCTAATTGTTAATACAACCCCTTTAGGAACATTTCCTAATCTTAATGAAGCCCCTCCAATACCTTATGAATACTTGAATACCAATCATTTAATTTTTGATTTAATTTATAACCCAAGTGAAACGCTTTTCATGAAAAAGGGAAAGCAACAAGGTTCTAAAGTAATTAACGGTTATCAAATGCTTGTATGTCAAGCAGAAAAATCTTGGGAGCTATGGAATCAATAAAGTAATTTTAAGGAATTCAATTTTTAGAATTAAAAAAAATGTATATTATTTGTAAACATACATAACTCAAAATGGAAGAAAAAAGCCAAAAACCTATTGCGGAGGATCAAAAAGAGCCGCAAAACAAAAATAATTTTGATGACAAATCAAAAGCAGTTAAAGAAACTGTTTCTGATGGTGCAGAAACTGGAGAAATAAAAAAAGTGTTGGATGAAGTTATTAAAAAAGAGAAAAATCCAGCTAAAGAAATAACAATTTCTTCAGAAGAAAACCACAAAAAATATAATGCAGTAAAAACCAGACAAGCTTCTCCTGTAAAAGAAGTAGACTACACTAGGTTCAATATTGAAGAGCTGATTGAGGGTTTCAAAAAAGTCACAACAGAAGAGCAATGGTTAAAGAATCATTCGCAGGCACAAACAATTAATCGCCTCTTTGAAGAAAAATTTCAAGATGATGTTGAGGCCAATAAAAAAACCTTTAAAGATAATGGTGGGAATCAAATTGATTTTTTCTACAAACCTAAATATAAGAATGAGTTTGATAAATTGAGTTTTGAATACAGAAAGAAAAGACGTACCCACTTTAAAGATCAAGAAGCTAAATATAAAGTTAACTTAGAGCGTAAAAAAAACATTATTGAAGAAATCAAAGGTCTTATAGGTGCTGACCAAAATATAAATACCATTTATAAAAGTTTTAGAACTCTTCAAGATAGCTGGTATAGTATAGGTCCCGTTTCCCGTTCAGAAAATCAAAATCTTTGGGAAACATTTAAACACCATGTTGAACGCTTTTATGACTTCTTACATTTAAATAGAGAACTGCGTGATCTAGACTATAAATACAACTATGAAGAAAAATTAAAAATCATAGAAAAAGCAGAAACATTAAAAAATCTTTCAGATGTCATGCGAGCAAGTAGAGATCTAAATACTCTTCATCAGTTGTGGAAAAATGATTTAGGTCCTGTTGCTAAAGAACATCGAGAAGCTTTGTGGAATAGATTTCAAGAAGCTACAAAAATAATTCAAAGTAGAAGACAAGAATATCAAAAAGATATTGCAGGTGCAATGAAAGAAAATCTTAAGAAGAAAAAAACACTTCTCAAGGAAATGGAAAATCTTACAGTTAATGAGCCTCAGAATCACAATGCTTGGCAAAACAATCTTAAAAGATTTAATGAACTGAGGGAAACTTTCAAAAATATCGGCTACGTACCGTCCAAAGAAAGTAAAGTAACTTGGGAAGAATTTCGTAAAATCGGTAGAAATTTCATGCAAATGAAAAATATTTTCTATAAAAAACAAAAGAAGGAGTACAACCAAAATATTGAAGCCAAAAAAGAGTTGATAATAAAATCACAAAACTTACTTAAAGATTCTGAATGGGATTGTAAGGTTCTAGAAATGAAAAACATTCAAAAAGAATGGAAAAATATCGGTTTTGTTCCAAGAAAATTGGATAATAAGCTGTGGTCAGACTTTTCAAAGGTTCATAAAACTTTTTTTGATAGAATTAAATCAGGTTATCAATATTTATCCACTGAACAAGAGGCTCTTCAAAATAAAAAAATAACTGCGATTGAAAACCTGAATACTACTAAATTCTCTCAAGATCCAGAAAAACTTTTAGTTGAATTGACTGAATCATATGAAAATTGGAATGCCATTCCAAAAATTGGAGGTCAAACAGAATCTGAGTTGATTACAAAGTTTAACACTAGCTTACCTAAGATTGTTAAAAAGATTAAATTGGATAAAAAAGCTCAAAAGGAGGTGCTCTTAAAGTTAGATTCCATTTTATTGCAAAATGATCCTGATAAACTTCAAAAAGAGCTCAGCGATCTAAGATCCACCTTAATTAAACTAAAAACAGAGCTTACCCAATTGGAAAATAATCTTGAGTTTTTCAGTCATTCAAGTTCTGAAAATCCACTGTTTAAAAACGTAGAAAAACAAATTAAAAGCTGCCAAACAAAAATCGACAAAAATCAGGATGAATATATTCGCCTAAAGCAAATTAAAAACACCCAGATAAAATTAGCTAATCAAAAAGCAGATAAAGAGGCTATTGCAAGTGAAGAAAATCAGGAATCGGACTGATTATTTAGCTTTTTGCCAATAAGCTTCCATCTCTTTTAAGCTTAAATCATTGATTGATCGACCCTGCTTTTTTGCCTGAATCTCTATATACTGAAATCTTTTAATAAATTTTTTGTTAGTTCGCTCTAAAGCTGTATCTGGATTTACCTTTATAAAGCGAGCATAGTTTATTATAGAAAATAAAACATCTCCGAATTCATCTTCTATAGCGTCTTTTTTATTAGAATGAAATGCTTGATCTAGTTCAGTAAGTTCCTCCATAAATTTATTCCAAACTTCCTTTTTATTGGCCCAATCAAAACCAATACCGGCTGCTTTTTCTTGTAATCGATGTGCCTTAATCAAAGATGGAAGTTCATTAGGAACACCTGCTAAAACACTTTTTTTTCCCTCTTTTAACTTCAATACCTCCCAGTTTTTTTTAACTTCGTTTTGATTCTCAACAGAAACTGATCCATAAATATGAGGATGTCTATGGATCAATTTTTCACAAATATCATTTGTCACATCTGCGATGTCAAATGCATTTTCTTCACTCCCCAATTTGGCATAAAACACAATATGTAATAGTAAGTCACCTAATTCATTTTTAATTTCCGAAAAATCACGCTCTAGAATTGCATCTCCTAATTCATAAGTCTCCTCTATCGTAAGATTTCTCAAGCTTTCAAAAGTCTGTTTTTGATCCCAAGGACATTGCTTTCGAAGATCATCCATGATATCTAGTAATCGGTTAAACGCCTCTAATTTGGCTTCTTTTGAATTCATTTTCTGAAAAATTTTATATTTTCTCCTCCTCAGATTTATTAGTAAATACCTCTTTTGATTTCGTAAGTGAAATCATTTTTTTAGACAATAATAGGTTATACCATTGCAAGATTTTCTTTATATCATTTGGATACACGCGTTCTTCATCATAATCATCTAAGATCTTAAAAAAATAAGCTTCTAATTCTACAGAAGATGACTTTGGACTTATACTAGATGGATTGCCGGATTCAAAAGCAAGAATTTTTACAAATACATCTAACAAAGGAGTCTCTTTACCTATACAATAGACTTGGATTTCGCCCAAAACAGAAATTTGAACACTCGCATTAGCTATAATTCTTTTCCCATCAATCAACGAAGTTGCCACAACTCCAGCTTGTGTTTGGGTATTAATTTTATAGAGACCTGGACGGCCTGAAACTGCTATTATTTTTGACAAGTCCATTATTTACTTTTTGATTTGTTTGGGAATTTCATTGAATAATCTACTTTAATCAATCCCTTTGAAATTATACTTAATTTATTTTTTATAAGTCTTCTTTTTAGCGATGATAAGTGGTCTGTAAATAAAACACCTTCAATATGATCATATTCATGCTGAACTACTCGAGCAGTTAGACCATTTAAAACATCTGTATGTAGTTTGAATTTTTCATCTCGATACTGAATCGTAATTTGCTCCTTCCGATTTATGTCTTCTCTGACTTCAGGTATGCTCAAACAGCCTTCATTAAAACTCCATGAATCACCTTCCTCCATAATCATTTTAGGATTGATAAATACCTTTTTAAAAGATTCTAGTATTTTCACTTCATCTGGGTCTAATTCATTGTCTGATGCGAAAGGTGCCGAATCAACAATAAAGATACGGAGAGATAGTCCTATCTGTGGAGCTGCTAAACCAACTCCGTTTGAGGCATACATGGTTTCCCACATATCTTCTATTAGTTTAGATAAATTCGGATATTCTTCACTGATATTCTCTGCCTTTTTTTTCAACACTGGAGATCCGTAAGCAACTATGGGCCTTATCATATCTTATTAAGTTTATAATCTAAATAGGATTGTAAAATCAATGTGGCACTTACTTGGTCAATCATTCCCTTTTCTTTACGTTGTTTTTTCTTTAAACCCCCATCTATCATTGCTTGAAATGCTACTTTGGAAGTAAAACGTTCATCGTAACGTTCTATGTTTTGATTTGGAAATTTTTTTTTGAGAATATGAATAAACTCTTGAATCCTTCCTTCTATTGCTGAAGGAGAACCATCTTTCTGTAAGGGTTGACCAACTATAAAAGAAGCAACTTGTACTTTTTGACAATACACTTCTAAAAAAGTGATCACCTCGTCTGTAGGTAAATTTTTAAGTCCACTAGCAATGATTTGATTGGGGTCAGTATAGGAGAGTCCCGTTCGTTTTGTTCCAAAATCAATGCCTACCAAACAAGCCATTTTTATTACAAATATAATTGTTTCAGCATAAATAACTTCAATACAATCCCAATGAATTCTTTACCTTTGCCAAAAATTTTACATGCAACTTATCATTGAAGCAGCTTGGAAGGACCGTTCCCTACTAGAACAAGAAGAAACACAAAAAGTAATTCACTCTGTTATTTCGCAATTGGATAATGGTACTTTAAGAGTAGCAGAACCAACCGAAACGGGATGGAAAGTCAACGAATGGGTAAAAAAAGGGGTTGTATTATATTTTCCAATTCAAAAAATGGAAACATTTGAGGCAGGTCCTCTTGAATTCCACGATAAAATACCGCTTAAAAAAGGCTATAAAGAAAAAGGAATCCGAGTAGTTCCTCATGCTGTAGCTCGTCATGGTGCCTATATTTCTAAAGGAGTAATTATGATGCCAAGTTTTGTGAATATAGGTGCCTATGTAGATCAAGGTACTATGGTTGATACCTGGACAACTGTGGGAAGTTGTGCTCAAATAGGTAAAAATGTTCATCTCAGTGGTGGTGTAGGTATTGGGGGTGTTTTAGAACCATTGCAAGCTGCGCCTGTAATCATAGAAGATAATGTTTTTTTAGGCTCAAGAAGTATTGTTGTCGAAGGTGTACGAGTTGGAAAAGAAGCTGTCCTAGGAGCCAATGTTGTATTAACAGCATCCACGAAAGTAATTGATGTAACCGATTCAGAACCGGTGGAGACAAAAGGTTACATTCCCCCCCGATCTGTAGTAATTCCCGGTAGTTATACAAAAAGGTTTCCAGCAGGAGATTACCAAGTTCCCTGTGCGCTAATTATTGGTAAACGAAAGGAAAGTACTAATAAAAAGACATCTCTTAATCAGGCTCTTAGAGAACACAATGTTGCCGTGTAAATAAACCTTAAACGCTTTATTGAATGATCGAAGAAATTGTAGCAGTGTTGCATGAGAAAAAAGTCATCCTCTACCCCACCGATACCGTTTGGGGTATTGGAGGGGATGCTACAGATTTTGAGGTAGTCAAAAAAATTTATACACTTAAACGAAGAGAAGACCATAAGGCATTGATCGTCCTTGTCGATTCAAAAAAAATGCTTCGATCGCACGTGGAATCAATCCCAGTGCAGGCGTTTGATTTTATAGATAGTGAACAACCCACAACAGTTATATATTCAGAGGGAATTGGTTTTGCTTCTAATCTTTTAGGTTATGACTCAAGTATTGGTATTCGTGTTACAAAAGACCCATTTTGTCAGAATTTAATTTCGCGTTTTGGAAAACCAATCATCTCTACCTCAGCAAATATTAGTGGGAGTAAAATACCGAAGTCTTTTGCTTCTATACCAACTGAAATTTTGGATGGAGTCGACTATGTCGTACCTTTGAATAAAGAAAGAATTTCTAGTCAACCTTCAAGAGTAATCAAAATTGATTTGAAGGGTAGAATTCAAATCATTCGACAGTGAAGCTACAGACTGATTTTTCCAAAATAATGAACTCACAACTCTTTCATGTATTAAAAAATACAGTTGAAGAACTTAGTGTTGAAGCTTTTGTGATTGGCGGCTTTGTAAGGGATTTTATTTTGAAAAGGAAACAAAAAAAAGATCTAGATATTGTTGTTTTGGGTTCAGGAATTGACTTAGCAAAGGCACTTCAAATTAAATTGCCTGGTGCGAAACCCGTTCAAATATTCAAAACCTATGGAACAGCAATGATTCATTGGGAAGGTCTAGACATAGAGTTTGTTGGGGCAAGAAAAGAATCATATTTACCAGAGAGTCGAAACCCTAAAGTAACCCCGGGAAGCCTATCTGATGATCAAAATAGAAGAGATTTTACAATCAATACACTTGCGATAAGTCTAAATCATTCAAATTTTGGGGCTTTTATCGATCCTTTTAACGGATTAGAAGACTTGAAAAATAAAATTCTTCGAACACCGCTAGACCCCAACGTAACGTTTTCGGATGATCCACTTCGAATGCTTCGTGCTATTCGTTTTTCCAACCAACTCAACTTTACTATAGAAGCCAGATCGCTTCAAGCTATATCCAAAAATAGGTCTCGAATGAACATCATTTCTATGGAACGTATAGTAGATGAATTACATAAAATATTAGTTACACCCAAACCCTCCATTGGATTTACTTTACTTGAAAAAACTGGACTTTTAAAGTTTATTTTGCCCGAGTTGATCGCGCTTAAAGGTGTTGAAGAAATTGAAGGACAAAGTCACAAAGACAATTTTTACCACACTTTAGAAGTGGTAGATAACCTTTGTCCCAATAGCGATAATCTTTGGTTGAGATGGGCTGCACTTCTTCACGACATTGGTAAGGCTGAAACAAAAAAATTCAAGCATTCAGCAGGTTGGACGTTTCATAATCATGAATTTGTAGGAGCTAAAATGGTTTACAAAATTTTTAAGAGACTCAAAATGCCCTTAAACGAAAAAATGAAATTCGTTCAAAAAATGGTCCTGATGAGCTCTAGACCAATAGTTATAGCTGAGGAACAAGTTACAGATTCAGCAGTTAGGCGTCTGGTTTTTGATGCGGGTTCTGAAATTGAGGATTTAATCACCCTCTGTGAAGCCGATATCACGACTAAAAACCACCAGCTTTTTAAACGCTATCATAATAATTTTAAATTAGTTCGTGAAAAAATTATTAAGGTAGAAGAAAAAGATCATTTGCGAAATTTTCAACCTCCAGTTAGCGGAGAAGTCATTATGCAATTTTTCGGGTTATATCCCTGCCGAGAAATTGGAATTATCAAAGAGGCCATTAAAGAGGCTATTTTAGATGGTGAAATTCCAAATAAAAATGAAGCTGCATTTGAGCGAATGAAAGAAGAAGGGAAAAGACTTGGACTGACTCCACATGAAAAATCTATATAAACCTTTTTTGATTCTGAGTTTGGTCTTAGTATATCTGGTTATTTTTGCTGGAGCAGTAGTAAGAATGACTGGAAGTGGAATGGGCTGCCCAGACTGGCCAAAATGTTTTGGCTATCTAATTCCACCGAAAGAAAGAGCTGAATTGGATTGGAAACCAAATCATCAATATAAGGATGGTCAAGTTATTATAGTGGAAGAAAGTCTGCGTGTAGCCACCGATGATTTTAAATCAAAAACTGTTTACATAGAGTCTAATTGGAAGTCTTATAACAAACACGATTATGCTATTTTTAACCCAGTACATACTTGGATTGAATTCATTAACCGTCTTTTAGGAGCTTTAGCTGGATTAGCAACTCTTTTTTTACTAATCAGTTCGCTAAGTAAAATTAAATCAGACATAGTTGCTACTGTTAGTTCATTTCTAGTTGTCCTTGGAATGGGCTTTCAAGGATGGCTTGGAAAAACTGTAGTCGATTCAAATCTTTTACCATACAAGATCAGTATTCATATGGCCATGGCTTTACTAATTGTACTCTTCTTAGTTTACCTACTTAGCAGAGAACAAAAAAGTCGACAAGAACTTACTTATGCTAAACAATTTCAAGGACTTGCATTGGTTGCAATTCTTCTAAGTCTAATACAAATTGGAATGGGAACTCAGGTACGTCAGTATGTCGATGATCAAATGCATTCTTTTAATCTAATTCAAGCATCCGAATGGCTAGCAAAAGCTCCAATAATATTTTACGTTCACCGTAGTTTTTCTATTTTAATACTTTTAATACATATTTATTGGGGGTATTTGTACTTTAAAAATAACTATATTCCTCCTGTATTCAGGATTATTTTAGCAGTTATAGGTTTGGAAATTGTCACCGGGATTTGGATGTACTATTTCGATTTCCCCTTTTCTTCCCAACCTATACATTTAATTTTAGCCGCACTATTATTTGGAGCTCAAAGTTTTTTATTATTTGTAATTAAAAGAAAATCATGATTTATAGATTTCGAATTATTTTAGATGTAAAAGAAGATGTCCTAAGGGATATTGAAATTGATGAAAACGCAACATTCGAGGACCTCCATCACGCAATCACTCAAGCTTTTGGGTTTTTAGGTAATGAAATGGCTTCTTTCTATCTTTCTGACGAGGATTGGACACAGGGAGAGGAAATGCCCTTAGAGGCTATGGATTCTTCTCAAGAAAGTTGTGGGGAAAACACCTTAAATAAAGTAATTTCTGCATCCCAGCACCAACTCATATATGTATATGATTTTCTGAATCTCTGGACATTTTTTGTTGAATTAATGGAAGTGGGTGAGGTAATTACTGGCACTGCATATCCCAACTTGATCCACGCTGAAGGAGAAGTACCTGAGGAAGTACCAGAAAAAAATTTTGAAAGTGAGGAGACTGCCTCTAACATGGAGTCTGACTTTGAAGAAGATTCATCGGACTACGATGAAGGGGAGTTTTATTAAAATAAATCATGCATATCAACCTTTTCATAGTGAAGCCTTACAAAATTAAAACTAGCCAGCATAATATCACCCATAGACTTACTTTGCTTAAAGGATTTATCTTTAGTAAACTTAAATATCTCTTGACTGAGTCTTTCTAAATTTTCAGGAGGAGTAAGGGTTTCACCCTGCATGATGGTTACCAACCTTATTAAACGATTTTCAGAGCTGATGATCCGTCTTGCTACAATGGAGCGTTCTTCAATTTTATACTGATTAATAGAATTGTGGTTTAATTTTGTTCGAACAAAATCCATCAAAGCTTTGTTTTCTTTAAAAAATTGAGGCCGATACACACTTAATTTACCCTCAAAAGATTGTTGATCAAAATCAATTGGGCGTATTTTATACACTACCTGGTCGAAATCGTGAGTGGGGACTACCACATAATTATATGCACGCATATCCCCTAACAAACGAATCATACTCCGCTCATTAAATTT
>JAQWNN010000004.1 GCA_029268555.1 Flavobacteriaceae bacterium | reverse complement strand
GACCGCAATGGTCATTGGATTTTAAGTCCAACGTGTCTACCAATTCCACCATCCGAGCAAACGACAGAGCGAAAGACGGGATTTGAACCCGCGACCCTCACCTTGGCAAGGTGATGCTCTACCCCTGAGCTACTTTCGCATTGTGGTTTGCAAATGTAAAATAAAATTTAATTTTTCATGTCATGTAATGGGAGCTTTTAGTATACAAAAATATATATACACCAATAGCATTGTATTCGTTAAATAAAGTAAATACAACTGGCTAATTATTTTCTTTTTTTTGACTTAAACGACGCTTGATTTGGTTGAGTTGCATCAAAGCTTCTACGGGAGTTAGGGTGTCAATGTCTAATGCTGTGATTTCATCTCGTAAAGCTTCTAAAATTGGGTCGTCTAGTTTGAAAAAGCTCAATTGAATTTCATCTTTTTCTACGATTTGTCGTTTATTTTTTTTATTCAAGGAACCACGAGAAGATTCTAAAGTCTTGAGCTTTTGTTTGGCTGTATTTAAAACATGTTGGGGCATCCCAGCCATTTTGGCAACGTGAATCCCAAAACTATGAGCACTTCCTCCAGCAATAAGTTTACGCAAGAATAAAACTGTGTTTTTAGATTCTTTGATTGCTATATTAAAATTTTTAATTCTTGGGAAATATTTAGTCATGTCGTTCAACTCATGGTAATGAGTGGCAAATAAAACTTTGGGATGATAAGGATGTTCATGTAAATACTCCGATATTGCCCATGCAATAGAAATACCATCATACGTACTCGTACCTCTTCCAATTTCATCAAGAAGCACAAGACTTCGTTCAGAAATATTATTTAAAATCGAAGCAGTTTCATTCATTTCTACCATGAAGGTGGAAGCCCCCTGAGAAATATTGTCACTTGCTCCTACCCGAGTAAATATTTTATCAACTATACTCAATTCTGCTTTAGTTGCTGGAACAAAGCTTCCAATTTGAGCCATAAGTGAAATCAAAGCCGTTTGTCTTAGTAAAGCTGATTTACCTGACATGTTGGGCCCAGTTATCATTAAAATTTGCTGTAAGTCCTGATTAATTGAAAGATCATTTGCAATGTAGGGAGTACCTAGTGTAAGTTGTTGTTCGATAACTGGGTGTCGCGCACCTTGGATATTAAGTGTGGTATCTTTTGTCCATTCTGGACAACAATAATTGTATTTTTTAGCCGACTTAGCAAAACAGCTTAACACATCCCACTTAGCTATAGCTTCTGCATTTCGCTTTAGGGCATCAAGATCCTGCTGAAGTTTCCCAATCAACTCCACGTATAAGTGTTGTTCTAATTCCTGGATGCGCTCATCAGCTTGCAAAATTTCTGATTCAAAAGTTTTAAGCTCTTCTGTGACATAGCGCTCTGCGTTGACTAAGGTCTGCTTGCGAGTCCAGTCTTCCGGCACCTTATCTTTATGGGTGTTGCGCACTTCAATATAATACCCAAAAACATTGTTGAAGGCTATTTTTAAGGATGGTATTTGAGTACGCTTTGTTTCCCGTGTAAGCATTGCATCCAAATGCGATTGTGAAGTATCTCTTAAACTCCTTAAGGCATCCAAATCCTCAGAAAATCCTGTGGCAATAATATGACCCTTAGAAACCAAAACAGGTGCTTCTGGGTCTAAAGTCTGCTCGATTAAATCTTTTATCAGATTTGTATCAGGAAGATTATTGACCTGTTTTATTAATGTATTATGTGCTGTTTCTTTTAAGTAATTTTTTAACTGATCTATCGTAACCAAGGAGTTTTGTAATTGATTCAAAGCACGAGGACTGATTTTTTCTGTTGCAATTTTAGCAACAATTCGTTCCATATCTACAATTTGAGATAGGGACTTTTGAGTAACATCCAGCAGATTCTCATCGAAAACAAAGTTTTGGACAATATGATGGCGGTGTTCAATTTTCGCCTGATCTTTCAATGGAAATATAAGCCATTGCCTTAATAAACGAGCACCCATGGCTGTTTGGGTTTGATCGATTATTTGAATCAACGGAATCCCCTCCGGATAAGTAGATTGAAACAACTCAAGATTACGCTGAGTAAACCGATCCAACCATACATAGTGATCTTGAGCAATAGGGCGAATTTGACTAATGTGTTGCAATTTGTCGTGATGTGTATCTGAGAGGTAGTGTAAAATGGCACCTGCAGCCGAAATACCAACAGTGTAGTCTTGAATTCCAAAACCAGAGAGCGAATTGGTTTGAAAATGTGTTATCATTTTTTCTCTTGCGGTACTCTCCTCAAAAGCCCAATCATCCATAAAAAAACAATGGAATGAACTCCCAAAATGTTGAATAAAAAATTTCTTTATTGGCTTGGGAATAATTACCTCACTTGGAGCAAAGCTTTGAAGAAGTTGTTCTGTTTGCTCTACATTACCTTGAGCAATCCAATAATCTCCTGTAGAAATATCAAGAAAAGAAATACCCCAATTTTTATTAAAAAAAATGGAAGCTAAATAATTGTGCTTTTTTTGATCCAGAACTTCATCGTGAAGAGAAACACCTGGTGTAATAAGTTCAGTTACCCCTCTTTTAACAATCTTTTTAGTCATTTTTGGATCTTACAACTGATCACAGATAGCAACACGACAACCAGCTTTAACCAATTTTGGTAGATAAGTATTAAGAGAATGATGGGGAAATCCCGCTAATTCAGTTTCACTGGTACTGCCGGCTCCTCTTTTAGTCAATATTATACCTAGAATACCTGAAGCTTTCACAGCATCTGTTCCAAATGTCTCATAAAAATCCCCTACACGGAAAAGTAACAATGCATCAGGATATTCCATCTTGATACGGTTATACTGTTTCATTAAAGGAGTTTCTTTTTTAGCTTTTGGCAAAATAATTTCAGTTTTTACGAATGTATTTAAAATTTATGGCCTGATAAAAAACAAAGATGCAAATAGCTATGAAAAAATTAAGAGTGCGTACTTTTGTTTTTTCTAACTACTTATGCGAAAACTTAAAAACGAAGAACTTGAGCGAAAGACAATAGATGAATTTAAAAATGCTTCTAAAACTTCACTGACTCTAATTTTAGATGATATTCGCAGCTTAAATAATATTGGCTCGGTCTTTCGTTCGGCTGATGCTTTTTTGATTGAAAAAATTTATCTGTGTGGAATTACCGGAGTCCCACCCCATCGTGATATTCATAAAACTGCCCTAGGTGCAACAGACAGTGTAGTCTGGGAATATTCCAAAAAAGCGATAGAAATTGTTAAAAAACTTCAAAATAACGGAGTGTCCGTTTGGGCTATCGAACAAACAGAAAGATCAGTGGTTTTAAATAAATTTGAACCTAAAGAAAACACATCCTATGCCTTTGTTTTAGGTAATGAAGTAAGAGGTGTTTCACAAGAAGTTATCAATGCTTGTGGCCAATCATTGGAAATACCACAATTCGGAACCAAACACTCCTTAAATATCAGTGTTACTGCAGGTATCGTGCTTTGGGATTTCTTTACGAAAATGAAGCCTCAAATATAAGTCTTAGTAACGTTTGGTAATCAGCTTTATTAGTTTCAAAATTTAAGTTTTTAGTTGATATGGAAACCACAGGGTATGGTAAATCAGATTGAATGAATTTTTGATATCCCCTTTCAATTTTTTCTAAATATTCATTTTTGATTTGCTGTTCGAAAGGACGGCCGCGTTTCTTAATTTGAGTTTGAAGTGTTTTAATGTCGGTATGTAAATACACCATCAAGTCAGGTAAATTTTGACTTGCGTAAGACATATCAAACTGCTTTTTGTATACGTTATAATCTTTATCATTTAAATTTTGACGAGCAAAAATTAATGACTTTTGAATGTTATAATCCGAAATTGAATTGCCCCTATTTTGATTCCAAAACCCATTTGTTTGTTCAATACGGTCTTTTAAAAAAAAACGCTCTACTGCTAATGAGTATTTTAAGGGATCTTTGTAAAATTTTTCTAAATAAGGATTTTTAGCAAAGGATTCTTGAAGAAAAGAAAGCTTGTAATCGATTGCAATTTTTTGTGCTAACGTAGTTTTCCCTACACCAATATTTCCTTCTATGATGATATGAGAAATAGTATCAAAAATTGGAGGGGACCATCTTTGAAAGGGAAGATGTTCTAATATGTCTTTATCTGAAGAATTTTTTAAAAGTTATAAAATCGTTTTTTTCAAAAGTGGGTGTTTCCATTGGGGAGCAATTTCAACAAAAGGAACCAATATAAAATTTCTTAAATGCATCCTTGGATGAGGAATTATTAGGTTTTTTGAAGAAATAACATGGTCTTCATAAAAAAGCAGGTCTAAATCAATCTTTCTTGCGCTATATCCATTTGACAACTCTCTAAAACGTCCCAATTTTTCCTCAATTTGAAAAAAAACTTGAAGTAATTCTTCTGGACTTAGAATAGTCTCAATCAATGCACAAGCATTGTAAAAAGGATAACTATTAAAGCCCCATGCAGGGGTTTCATAGATTGAAGAAAGGGATTTAATTCTAATGGACTGTTTATCAATTAAAACCAAGGCTCGTTGAAGTAATTCCAGACGATTACCCAAATTACTACCCAAAGAGATAAATGCTTGATGTTTTTTCACTTATAATTAGCTATTCAGCAAAGCTACAAAACCCTATATTTGTGGCTACAAAAAATTAAAAATGAATTTTTTTAAAAACTTTCTTGCCTCGATTTTGGGAACGTTGACAGCCCTTGGACTTTTTTTTACAATAATTCTCATACTAATTTCTGCGACCGCAAGTATTATTGTTTCTCCCTCAAGCGTCAAATCAATTAAATCAAATAGTGTTTTGGATCTAAATCTCAATTTTCCAATTACAGATCGCAATCCTTCATTTGACGAATTAGAAATGATCTTTGACTTAGACAATGAAGTTTTGGGTTTACCTGAAATTTTAAGTGCCATCAATAAAGCCGCTGAAAATCCTGATATTAAAGGGATTCGCTTACGATCAGACTTTATTCCTGCAGGTTGGTCGCAAACAAGAAGTATTAGAAATGCACTGCTAAAATTTAAGGAACAGGGGAAATTCATTTATTCATATGCTGATTTCTTGACTCAAAAAGGATATTATCTAGCATCAGTAGCTGACTCCATTATTCTTAATCCTGTTGGGGTTTTTGAGTTTAAAGGATTGGCTTCAGAAGTACTCTATTATAAAGATTTTCAAGATCAATATGGTGTCAAAATGGAAGTGGTTCGTCATGGAAAATATAAAAGTGCTGTAGAACCCTATTTGGAAAATGAGATGAGTGCGGCCAATCGGTTTCAGATAAGCTCGTTAATTAATGATATTTGGGAGACTTTGAGAGATGAAATTGCAGTGGAACGAAATCTTAATGTTGAAACTTTGGATTTATTGATAAATGAGCATAAGATTGGTACACCTGAAGACGCTTTAATTGAAAATCTGATTGATGGTCTCGGTTATGAAATAGACGTTAAAAATTTAATAAATATTCAACTCAAACAGGAAGAAGACGAAAAAGTTAATTTTGCTTCAGTCTCATCTGTTAATCAAAGTATTCCTAATTACAATAAAGGAATTAAAGACCGAATTGCCGTTGTTTTTGCCAAAGGCCCAATACTCTACGGAGAAGGGACTAAAAGTGTCATTGCTCAAGGCGTATTTGTTAATACACTTAAAGAATTGGCTGATGATGATTGGATAAAAGCAATAGTTCTCAGAATAGATTCCCCAGGAGGGAGTGCGCTCACATCTGAATTGCTTTGGAAAACGATAGAAGAAGTCAAAAAAACCAAACCAGTCTTAGTGTCTATAGGTAATGTAGCAGCCTCAGGAGGTTATTATATTGCATCAGGAGCTGATCAAATTTTTGCTGATCCTTTAAGCATTACCGGATCAATAGGAGTATTCGCATCATTACCTAACCTAGGGGGGTTGACAAATAACATGGGTATTAATGCAGAGACAGTTGAAACCCACCCAGATGCTATCGGTTACAGTATTTTCCAACCAATGAGTGATACATTCAAAAAACAAACAAAAAAGTCAATTGAAAGTACCTATATCACATTTAAAAAAAGAGTTTCTGAGGGACGTAAGTTGTCAGAAACAGTAGTTGAAAATATTGCTCAAGGTAGGGTATGGACAGGAAAACAGGCTTTAGAAGTTGGACTTGTTGATTCCATTGGTGGACTTCAAGATACCATAGAGGCAGCGGCAAGGTTAGTCGGTATTGAAAACTACAATATTATGGAATACCCAAAATTTGAACAAAGCCTTAGTTCACTTCTGACAAGTATACAAATTTCAATAGGTTTAGATAATTTATTCAATATTTTCCTGTCTAATTCTAAACACCTAGAATTAATCAAATTGACAGAAAAGAACCTGGCCGAATATTTACAGCTGGCACTTCCTTTTGAGATAAAAATTCATTAGGATGACAGAAGAAAAAACAGAATTTGCTAAAAAAATATACCTTTACCTTGCAGCACTTTTTATCACTTCTTTAGTAGTCTCAAACCTTATTTTCCAAAAGTTTTTTTACTGGAGACCCTTTCAAGTTTCAGTTTTTGGAAATCAACTTTTTGAACTTTCAGTTGGGATACTTCCCTATCCAATAACCTTTTTAATTACCGATTTAATCTCAGAAATTTATGGCAAGAGAAAGGCTAATCAAGTTGTGATTGCTGGGATATTTGCCTCTCTTTTTTCTATGGGAATATTATTGATAGCAAATATTGTCCCTGCGTTGGATAACTCGCCTGTTGATGATGCTACTTTTCGAAATGTGTTTGCTTTTTCTCCTATTGCTGTATTGGCATCCATGATGTCTTACCTATGTGCCCAATTTATTGATATTCGTTTGTACCACTTATGGAAAAATTTAACACATGGGCGGATGCTCTGGTTTCGTAATAATTTTTCAACCTTTAGCTCTCAATTTATTGATACATTTTCTGTCATAAGCCTATTGAGTTTATTTGGAATTTTAGAATGGAACTTATTCTGGGGTTTGTTTCTATCAGGATTTTTATTTAAAATCCTAGTTGCTGCTTTAGATACTCCACTACTTTATCTTTTTGTTTTTTTATTTAGAAAAAAGTTTGATCTTAAAATTACAGATGAACTTAGAATCTAAAAGCTATGGAAAATCAAGAAAAAGGAATTAGACTTAATAAATACCTTAGTGAAATTGGCCATTGTTCAAGACGTGAAGCAGATAAATTAATTAATGTGGATCGCATTATAGTAAATGGTCAAAAAGCAGTAATGGGCCAAAAAGTTACACCCAAAGATAGAATAGAGATTGATGGTGTATTGGTCGAAAATCATCAAGAGCGGAATGTTTATATCGCTTTTAATAAACCTGTAGGAATCGTTTGTACTACTGATACCCGTGTAGAAAAGAACAATATTATAGATTATATTAACTATCCCTCTAGAATTTTTCCAATTGGTAGACTTGATAAGCCAAGTGAAGGACTCATTTTACTAACCAATGATGGAGATATTGTCAACAAAATTCTTCGTGCTAGAAACAATCACGAAAAAGAATATATCGTTACGGTTAATAAACCAGTTACCTCAGAATTTATAAAAACTATGGCTAATGGAGTTCCAATTTTAGACACAATAACACGAAAATGCAAGGTAGAGCAAATTCACAAAAAACAATTCCGTATCGTACTGACCCAGGGCCTGAACAGACAAATCAGAAGAATGTGTGAATATCTTGACTATCGAGTAGTCATGTTAAAACGAATTCGAATAATGAATATTGAGCTTGATCTAGGAGTGGGAAAATACCGAGATCTAACCAAAAAAGAATTTAGTCAATTAAATTCATTAATGTCTGATTCAAAAAAACACTTGGGTTAATCAATCTGTAATTCTATACGTTGTCCTTCATTTGAACGTACATTAAATACTGTACCATCTTCGAATATTAAATATTGTCCTTTAATACCAATTAATTTTCCTTTATATAATGGAGTCCTATTCAGGTTTAAACTTTTAACTTTTTCAGGATGTTTGATTACAGGAAATACCTGGGTATGAATGTTAATTGAATTTCTAAAAACGTAAGGCTTTAAATCTTTTGGAAGTACATCTAATGCCTTATTTCGTGCTTCATCCCAATTGATAGATTCTGACTCATTTTGCAACATTTTTCTCCAATTGGTCTTGTCAGAAAAAAACTCTTTAAGAGCCACCTCTCCAACTCCAGCAAGATATCGGTTGGGAACCTCTAGAACTAAAGAAGCTTCATGAGCCCCTTGGTCAATCCATCTAGTTGGTAATTGGCTTTTACGTGTGACCCCTACTTTTAAATGACTGCTTAAAGCTAGGTAAACAACATGAGGTTGTAACTGTATTTTAGATTCGTATTCCAAATTACGATCTGCTTGTCCTAAATGTGCTTTGCTTAGTTCAGGTCGTATAATCCAGTCTCCTGTAGCTGGGCTTTCAAAAAAACAAGACTTGCAATGACCTTGCCTAAAAATCTCTTTTTCAAGATCACAATTCAAACATTTTGAACCGATATGTTTAATTCTAATTATTTCCCCTAATAGCTGATTTAATACAACAAATCCTTTTTCAACATCCAAAAAATAATTAATTGGTTGTAAATTCTCTGTTTGCATTTTTTTTAAGGTTGCTTCGAACATGTCTTGAGGAATATTATTTAAATTTGCACCCGTAAGTTAACCATAATTTTATGCCCACTTCACTCTTTAATTCGATTGCTTCATGGATTCTTAAAAAGAGAGTTCACCAGATGGAACTATTCATGAAATATCCTGAAGAAGTTCAAAATGAATTACTGAATGAATTATTAAAAAAAGCTCAAGAAACAGAAACTGGTTTACATTACAATTTCAAAGAGATAAATAACTACAATGATTTTAGAAATAATATTCCCTTAAGCACGTATGAATCTATAGCACCTCAAATCGAAAGATGTAGAAAAGGTATCCAAAATATTTTCTGGCCCACTCCTATAAAGTGGTTTGCTAAATCAAGTGGAACTACAAATGCCAAAAGTAAGTTTATTCCAGTAAGTAATGAAGCACTTGAAGATTGTCACTATAAAGCGGGAAAGGATATGCTGTCGCTTTATTTCAATAATAATCCTGATTCAAAATTACTAAGTGGGAAGTGCCTTCGACTTGGAGGAAGTCACGAATTGTACAATGAGAATAATAGCTATTTTGGTGATTTATCGGCAATCATTATTCAAAATATGCCGTTTTGGGCTGAATTAAGCAGTACACCAAGTCATAAAACCTCTTTGATGTCTGAATGGGAAATTAAGATGCAGGCAATTGTTGCAGAAACAATTTCTGAAAAAGTTACAAGTTTAGCTGGGGTTCCCTCATGGATGCTTTTACTGTTGCAGAGAGTGCTTAAAGAAACAAACAGTTTGACAATTACAGATATTTGGCCAGAAGCCGAAGTATATTTCCATGGGGGAGTAAGTTTTAAACCATATAAAGAATTATATCAAAATCTATTTCCTAAATCTGATTTTAAATTTTATGAAATTTATAATGCCTCTGAAGGTTTTTTTGGAATTCAAGACCGTAATGACGCAGATGATCTACTCTTAATGCTCGACTATGGTATTTTTTATGAGTTTATTCCTTTTAAACCCAGTGCCAAAGTTCAAGAAACAAAAGCAATTTCTTTATCTGAAGTGAAACTCAATACCAATTACGAGCTAGTTATTACTACTAATTCAGGACTTTGGCGCTATCGCATTGGTGATACAATTATTTTCACTAGCCTAAGTCCTCACCGTATACAGATAACAGGAAGAACAAAAAATCATATCAATGCCTTTGGCGAAGAACTGATAATTGATAATGCAGAAAGAGCCATTTCTGATGTTAGCAAACTCACAAATAGTGTTGTATTAAATTACAGTGCTGCTCCCATTTTTATGAAAAAAAGTTCCAAAGGCGCGCATGAATGGATTGTAGAATTTGAAAAAGAACCTAAAAATATTCAACATTTTTCAAAACTTTTAGACGCAAGTCTTCAAAAACAAAACTCAGATTATGAAGCGAAACGAAAATCGAGTCTAGAACAATTACATTTGCATAAAGCTAAATCGGGTTTATTTTATAAATGGCTTTCTATTAAAAACAAATTAGGAGGACAGCATAAAATACCAAGACTCTCAAATTCGAGGGAATTTTTAGAAGAACTATTAAAAATTAATATATCTTAAGATACTATTTTGAGTTTTGGGAGCTCAATTTTGGAAAGCTTTTGATCTGCATATTGTTTAGTAATTTTCAACTCCTTTACATCTGAATTTGGTAATTCGAACATAGCATCATTTAGAACTGCTTCGCAAAGTGAACGAAGACCTCGTGCCCCTAAATTATAATGCATCGCCTTTTCTACAATAAAATTTAATGCCCCAGTAGTAAACTGTAAATTTATTCCATCCATTTCAAAAAGATGGGTATACTGTTTGGTTAGGGCATTTTTAGGTGTTTTTAGAATTTCCAGTAGGGTTGACTTATCCAATGATTCCATAAAAGTTAAAACAGGGAGCCTACCAATAATTTCAGGGATCAAACCAAAAGAGCGAACATCGCGAGGGGTGATATATTGTAATATGTTATCTTTATCTATCTTATTTTGATCCAAAGTGGTTTTATATCCAATAGCTTGTAAGTTCAAACGCTTATTAATATAGCGTTCTATTCCGTCAAAGGCACCCCCTGCAATAAATAAGATATTAGAGGTATCAACTTCAATAAATTTTTGATCAGGATGTTTTCTTCCTCCCTTGGGTGGAACGTTGACAGTGGTTCCTTCTAAAAGTTTAAGTAAGGCTTGCTGAACACCTTCTCCAGAAACGTCTCTAGTGATCGAGGGATTATCACTTTTTCTTGCAATTTTATCGATTTCGTCAATAAAAACAATACCCTTTTGAGCAAGGTTAACATCATAATCTGCGGCTTGTAATAAACGAGAAAGTATACTCTCAACATCTTCACCAACATAACCTGCCTCAGTTAAAACTGTTGCGTCAACAATAGCTAAAGGAACTTTGAGCAACCGAGCTATAGTTTGAGCTAATAAGGTTTTCCCAGTACCTGTTGGGCCAACAACCAAAATATTACTTTTTTGAATCTCAACTTTCTCCTTTGAATTTTGAAGAATAAGTCGTTTGTAATGATTGTAAACTGCAACAGACAATACTCTTTTAGATGATTCTTGTCCTATGATGTATTGGTCTAAGAAAGTTTTGATTTCTTTAGGTGGTTTTAATTCTATAATATCTGACTCATGGACATCCTCAGTATTAGTTTCTTCTTGAACTATACCATGGGCTTGATTGATACAACGATCGCAAATATGAGCATCTAGACCTGCAATTAGTAATTGAGTTTCAGGCTTTGGCCTTCCACAAAAAGAACAACTTAAATCAGACTTACTCATACATTACAAAATTATTTTGGACTGTTTTGTAGAACTTCGTCTACCATTCCATATTTTTTAGCTTCTTCTGCTTTCATCCAGTAATCACGATCACTATCATTGGTCACTTTGTCCATGTTCTGACCAGAATGTTTGGAAATAATTTGGTACAATTCATCCTTAAGCTTGAGAATTTCACGTGCAGTAATTTCAATATCTGAGGCCTGTCCTTGAGCACCCCCTAAAGGTTGATGAATCATTACCCTTGCATGAGGTAAAGCAGAACGTTTGCCTTTATGCCCTGCACACAACAATACTGCGCCCATAGATGCCGCTATACCTGTACAAATTGTAGCTACATTTGGACTTATAAACTGCATGGTATCATAAATACCGAGTCCTGCATATACACTGCCTCCAGGTGAATTAATATACATTTGAATATCACGATTGGCATCGGTACTTTGTAAAAATAAAAGTTGAGCCTGAATTACATTTGCTACGGTATCGTCAATTGCTGTTCCCAAAAACATGATTCGATCCATCATCAATCTTGAGAACACATCCATCTGAGCAACATTTAATTGCCTCTCCTCTATAATATAAGGAGTCATACTACTGACAATTTTATCATAATACATCGCATTGATACCATGATGTTTAGTAGCGTATTTTTTAAATTCTTTACCGTAATTCATATATAATTTTTATTAAAAATAAGGAAAATATTATGCTTTCCCATAAGCCTCTTTAACAAAGGTGTCAAATCCTACTTTCTTTTTCTTGAGTGGAGCATTTTCTTTAAAGAATGTCAAAATTTTACTACTCATCAGTTGTTCAGAAATCCGTTTAGTTTCCTCTTGATTCGAAAGTACGTTAGAAACAATTCCTTCAATTTGTTTTTGATCTGGCTGCTGGCCATATTGTCGCATTTGATTTTCAATTAAAGTACCAGCAAAAGCTTTTAGCTCATCAAATGAAATATCTAAATTATTATCTGAAATAATCTTTCCTTCAATCAGCTGATAGCGAATTCCTTTTTCTGATTTATCGTATTCTTGAGCTGCTTCTTCAAAGGTTAATTTTTCTTTACCAGAGGTTTGCATCCATCTCTTTAGAAAGTCTTCAGGTAATTTAAATTTTATTTTGTCAACTAAAAACTCTGTAATATCGCCTAGTAATTTTTGGTCTGCCTGAGGTTCAAATTGTTTTTGAAGATCAACTCTAATTTTTTCTTTTAACTCCTTTTCAGAATTAACAGTTCCAGCAGCATATAATTTGTCAAAAAGTTCCTGATTTAATTCAGCAGGAATTCTTTCGTTGATTTCCTTTATTTCCAGAGATATATTTGATGTCATAAGATCCTTCATTTTATCATCACTCAAAGAGAGTGCTCTTTTTAAAACTTCGTTGTCTTGATAGAGTCCTTTTACTGGAAAGTCAATAATTGAATTTATAGTTTGTTTCTTGAGACTGCTAATTGCTGTTTTAGATTTTAAATCATCTAATTTAAAAGTATTAATTTTTTCAATCTCATACTCCTCATTCCTAAATTGTGCAGTAATCTCAAATCCTTTTTCTGGAGTGGACTGTGAAACTAGTTTACCATATTGTTTTCTTATATGGTCTTGCTGATCATTTACCATTTTTGCTTCTGGATCAATTTCATAGCGAACTATTTTTTTTAGTTTGTCCAACTTAACTTCAAACTTAGGAGCAAGTCCTAATTCAAATTCAAAATCAATTTGTTTAGAATTCCAATCTAATTCCTTTTCGATCGATTTTGGAAGTGGATTCCCCAATAAATCGAGTTTTTGGTCTTTAATAAAATTTTCAAGATTTTCTCTAAGAAGTTTATTCACCTCATCAGCGATTACAGCTTTTTGATACTGTTTTTTAATAATACCCATTGGCACATGCCCTTTCCTAAATCCTGGGATATTTGCTTTTTTTCTGTAATCACTTAGAACAGCGGCTACATTATTTTCATAATCAGAACGATCTACAGTAATTTTAACTACCGCATTTAATGCGTCTAAATCTATTTTATTGATGTCCATATTTGAAATAAATTTTAGTGCGCAAAACTACATTTTTTTATTCCCTTGAACAAGTTTAACAGTATTCCTTTTGTTTTAAACTAATAAAAATATTATTAAATATAATTGATTAGAAATACAAAAATCAATGAAAGATTCTTACGTTTAAAAGTGAATCTTCACAATGGAAATTAGCTGTAGTGTTGAATATTTTTTATTTTAAAAACTGAAGAGGGTTTTTAAATTTAAAGATCTTGTGTTTAAAGACCTTTTTGATGCTCTTTTAAATTAAAAATTATAAATGTTTTGTGAAATAAAAATTAATCTATATTTGCATCTCAGAATTAATAATCAGAAGATCGAGAATCTTCACAAATTAATATGATATGCCAGTAAAAATTAGACTTCAAAGACACGGAAAAAAAGGAAAACCTTTTTATTGGATCGTTGCAGCCGATTCGCGCGCTAAAAGAGATGGTCGCTACTTAAAAAAATTGGGAACTTACAATCCAAACATCAACCCAGCCTCAATTATCCTCAATTTCGAGGATACACTTACGTGGTTAGAAAAAGGAGCTCAACCTACCGATACAGCAAGAACACTACTTTCTTACAAAGGAGTAATGATTAAACATCATCTAAACGGTGGGGTGAGAAAAGGAGCATTAACACAAGACGAAGCAGATAAAAAGTTTAAAGTTTGGTTAGAAGAAAAGGAAACAAAAATTCAAGCTAAAAAAGACGGTCTTTCAAAAGATGAAAGTGAAGCTAGAGTTAAGCGATTAGCTAATGAAAAAGCAGTCAGTGAAAAAAGATTGGCTGATGCAGCTGTTGCTGAAGCAGAAGCTGCCGCTAAGGAATCTGCTTCTGAAGCAAAAGAGGAAGAAACTTCCGCTGTTGAAGAATTGAATGATGAGATAGGAACACCAGAAGCGGAGCAAACTGTTACTATTGAAAAAGAAGCTTCTAGAGAAGAAGTTGAAAAAATACAAACAGATGAAGCGTCAAATAAGGAGTCAGTAAATTCAGAAGAGGAAGAAACAAAAGCAGCTGAAGAAAAAAAATCTGCTCCTGAAGAATCGCCAGCTTTTGAGGAAGTAAAAGGTGATGATGCTACTTCTGAAGCAGAGGCATCTCCAGAACAAACAGAAGAATAATCTTCTACTAAAATTAGCGATGAAAAAAGCTGAATGCTTTTACGTTGGAACCGTCGTTAGAAAATACAGTTTTAAAGGAGAATTGCTTGTCAAAATAGACAGTGATGACCCTGGAATTTACCTGAATTTAGAATCGATTTTTGTTGAATTACCTTCGGGCTTAGTCCCTTTTTTTATTCACAAATGTAAACTGCATAAATCGTCATTACTTCGAATTGATTTTGAGCAAATAAATAACGAGGAAGAAGCAGAATCACTTATTAAAAAAAATCTTTATTTGCCACTAAACCTTCTTACTCCTCTAGAAGGAAAGAAATTTTATTATCATGAAATCATCGGTTTTAATCTTAATGAAAAAAATAAAAAAATAGGAGTGATTTCAAATATAATAGAACATGGGGTTCAGGCATTGTTTGAAGTTATTGATGATGAAGAAAAATCACATCTTATTCCAATTCATGATGATTTAATCATCAAAGTTGATCGTGATAATAAAACAATCTTAGTTCAACTTCCAGAAGGACTTTTAAATTTATAAATTAGAAATAAAGTACAAAGCCAAATGTTGGTAAGGGCGAACTGTTACCTTCTGTAGTTGATATTTCTTTCAAGTCTTTAGGAATTATAATAGACCCTGCCATATTTCTATTTAAACCGTACTCAGGTGGCGTAGGATTCGGCTGAGCTAAGAAATTTTGTACCTCAAAATAGAAATTAAAAGATAGAGATTTGAAATTCCATTTTTTATCAATGCGAATATCAGCTAGGTTGAAACTATTTAATTTTAATTCGCCCAAACGATCGTAATCTAGAATTAATTCAGGATAACTATCAGTACTAAGCTCAACATCAACAGGTACATAAGGATTTTTCCCCGCAAAACGCCATCTTGCACTCATTTCCCAATTACGTTTAAATTTGTAGCCTCCTGAAAATGAAATTAAATGTCGGCTATCCCAAACTGATGGTCTTAGAATGCCATCTGCACCTGAAAATTCACTTGAAAAATAAGTATAAGCAAAAACCCCATAGAAATTTTTAGATAACTTTTGCTGGAACAATATTTCAATACCTTTACTTTGACCTTCTCCTTTTGCATCAATTTCTTCGTTACCTAATACCTCAAAGCCTCCCCCCTTGTTTGCTAGAGAGACTCCATCAATTACTGAGATTGGATAGTTCGCATAATTCTTTACAAATCCTTCAACTGTAAAACGAGATGCTGGAGTTAAATTATATTCTATCCCGGCCACAAGGTGGTCACTTTTTGTATAGGCTGCTTGTTGGTTTATAAAAGCGCCTCCTTTGTTTTGAAAACCAAGTATGGTGTACGTAGGAATTTTGAAATATCGACCCACAGAGGCATTAAATTTCCATTGGTTATTTTCAGTCAATGCATAGGAAATCGCTACTCTAGGTGAGATATTATTCAATAGATTAGAGCCCGATGAAAAACTATCTTCATCTGTTCTTATTCCCCATGAAAAATCCAGTCGTTCATTCAAAAATGAGCTTGAGGCTTTTACAAAAAGCCCATATTTAGCAAAATTAATATCAGTGTTATAAGCTAAGTCATAGTATACAAAACGAGTATTGTTTTGGTAAGCTGAATTTTGAAGGTTGAATCCTACTGACCACTTCCAATTATCAGTGAATTGAGTCGCTTGAAAACGGAGCTTAGTTTCCCACTCATAAGAATCATTTTCAAAAATAGTACCTGTTTTTGAGGTGTTATCTTCATAGCGTGCAAAAACATTTTCCAATCTATTAGTACTAATAACAGTATTCATGAAACCTTTTCCATTTTTGTAATTGCGTTTCCATGATAAACCAACTGTGGTAGTTCTTTGATCTATTATTGGAACTTGTTCTAAAGTAGCCTGCTGTTCTTCATCAAATTCATCAGGAGCCTTAACAGAAAAATCATCTACTGAACCTATCCCTAAAAATGTGAGTGAATTATAAGCATCTATTTCGTGCTTTATTTTCCATTGATAATCCCAGTAATCAGGTCTTATAGGAAGTCCAATTAGTTCAAAAAGAAATTGTAAATAGCTTCTTCTTAAAGAAAAAAGAAAAGTTGTTTTTGCAACCTGATCTTTATTTTTACGAAATAGGGGGCCTTCCAAAGTAAGAGCAGTTTCACTTGCCCCTAATCGGAAATTTCCACCAAAGTTGTTAACGTCTCCTTCGCGTTGTTCAAAGGCCAATACACCAGAGAGTGGATTGTCATATTCTGCACCAAAGGAAGAGCTTGATAGAGTAACTTCTCTAATAAAAGAAACATTCACCATTCCAACTGGTCCTCCTGCACTTCCTTGAGTACTAAAGTGGTTGATATTTGGAATTTCGATCCCATCCAAATAATAAACAGTTTCATTAGGTGCACCTCCACGAATAATTATGTCATTTCGAAAACCACCAATAGATGGTGAGATTCCAGGCATACTTTGAACTACTTTTGTAATATCATTATTACCACCGGGGTAAGTTTCGATCTCCACTGCAGAAAAAGTTTGAGTAGATAAGGGGGTTTCACTGGTTGTCTTAAATGGGCTTTGAATTAAAACAACCTCATCTAGATTTTGGGAAATTTCATCCAACTTAAAAAGAAGTGGGATATTTCCAACAGATTTTACGATTACATTATATAATGTCTGCGATTCAAACCCCAGATAACTAACCTCCATGTTATAAGATTGGGTTGGTATGTCTTCTATATTAAAATATCCCTCTTGATCTGTCACAACACCAAAAGTAGTACCCACTAAAATAACGGTTGCACCCTCAAGAGGTAATTGGCTTTGGGAGTCAATAATTCGGCCACTTAGAGAACCTGAATTTTGAGAAAACAAAATTCCCGACATTAAGAGAAATGTACTTGTAAGTTTTTTAATCATGTCGCAAAAATAAATCTTTTTAATTACTAAAATTATATTTTGTTTATTACGGTTTCATTATTTTTAAACAAAATTTGTAATGAATAATAGTCGTACATTTCTTAAAACAGCCTGTAAGCCTATAGTTTTGACTACACTTGGCATACCTATACTGGAGGCCTGTTCAACTGACGAAGATTCATCTTCAGGTAATATTGATACAACTAATAATGGAGTAGCCCCAAGAGAACCTCTTATTATTGATATTTCAAATAATACTTTTATTAACCTTCAAGATGTGGGAGGTTGGTTCAATTACATCGAAGAAAATATTTTACTAGTTCGAATTAGTGAAGAAGAAATTCGTGTCTTTAATAACAGCTGTCCACATCAAGGAAATAGAGATAGATGGTCCTATAGTGGAGGTGTTTTTGAGTGTGGGTATCATAACAATACATATTCTGATAATTGTACAGGATCATTAACTTGTTATGACTCCACATTAGATATAAATATATTAACTATTGAATTTTAATTTTTAGTTTTCTTTCGGTCAGCCTTCTTTTTTGCTTTTTCAAGCGCCTCTTTGTGCATATTATCCCGAGCTTCTTTTTGGACTTGAATTTTTTTATCATATAATCCTCTAAGACCTTTTATATCCTCCCCTGAAATTTCAAATTGGTCACTGGCTTGTAGACTTTTATCTTCTGAATTAAATGTTGCCTTTTGGGTCTGATTTCGCATAATCTCCCGAGCAGCATTTAGATTGTAATAAAGACCGGGATCAATCATCTTATTTGCTACATAATGTTCCTTTTTGTCTTTATTCCAACGCACAAAAATAAACCCCCCATTTACAGAATCAAGTGTAACTTGATACACATGAGCATGGTTAGGTAATGTTTGATAAATTCTAATTTTTTCGGGAACATAACCCGCTACATACAACAGTTCTTGAACGAAGGAAAATTGAGTTTCAAGAGAAGGATCTGAATAAAACTCATAATTTTCAATTAATGATTCAGATTGTGAAAAAGATTTAAAAGCAATAAAACAGAATATAAAGATAAATATGTTAGTCTTCATAAAATATGTTTTTATCAATGCAACTTGTTTTTGGCCTTTAAAGTTATTTAAATTTAAAGAAAAATTAAAACATAATTATTGAAGCAAGATCCAATTCCACTTTTTTAAATATTCTTTTGATTACATTTCATTTATAGAAATAAATTTATAAGAGTTTATAAATAATAAAGAATTGTTGTAAACGAAAAATCAACCTTTTATTAATATTTAAAATTTAATTGAAGGTGAAAATTTCTGCCTAAATCTGCTGAATAATATCTCATTCTGTTGAGGTAGTCACGAAATTCTGAATTAGTTAGATTTTGGACAATAAGCCTCAAAGTACTTTTTATCTTACTTTTGTTATATATTTGCGTTGAAAAGAACGCATCAAGTCTTTGAAATCCACTAGGAGACTCACTTATATCTACAGTTTTTGAAACAAGTTTTCCATTCTCAATGTAATCAAATATAAAATTTGAGTCCGGAAATCTATTTTGTTTTGCACTCAATTGATTTGTTAATTCAAGTGTCCACTTACCCTTTAAAGGTGTAAATTTTAACTTTTGAAAAGTGTTAAAAGGTGGAATTAAAATTATTGGCTCTTCATTCAAAACATCCTGAGCATAAGTGTAAGAAGCACCTATATCAAAATCTAGTCTTTTATTAATTTTTATGGATGAATTTAAATCAATACCAGTTAAGAATGCATCTGTACTATCATAAGTCCATATTGGAAATGCCCCTCTAACGGTTTGCTTAAGTCCAGTTGGTTCAATGAAGATATACCCAAATGTTTTAGAAATAAATGGTTCTAGTGACCAATTATGGTTTAGTTTATTTTTTGAAAAGCTGAATAAAAGTTTATGGCTAGTTTCAGGCTCAATACTTAAGCTACCATATTCTATAGCTGCCATTGCATGATGCAATCCATCACTAAATAGTTCAGATGGATTTGGGGCTCTTTGAGATAAAATATAAGACATTTTGAACTTTGAATCATTTAAAAAATCTAATGAAATTCCTGTTTGAGCAGATAAGTTTAAATAATTAAATTTAGGGTTAGTTAGAATTTGATTAGCGAATTCTCTACCTGTTTCAAAATCTTTAAATAACGTGTTATAATTTCTCTCATTCCAAACTGACTTATAATAATATTTTTTAGAATCATAAGAAACATGATCTAACCTCAAACCCCATTCCCATAAAAATGAATTACTTTTTTGAAAATTACCTAAAAAATAAATTCCTGCTTCATATTTAAAAT
>JAQWNN010000003.1 GCA_029268555.1 Flavobacteriaceae bacterium | reverse complement strand
ATAATGTCTTGAAGTGAATTATTCAACATGTGACCCATATGTAGAACACCAGTTACATTTGGGGGGGGGATGACTATAGTGTATGGTTCACGCTCGTCAGGAGTAGATTTGAAAAAATTATTTTTCTGCCAAAAAGCATACCATTTACTCTCTATTCCTTTGGCATCAAATTTGGAAGGAATTTCCATGTGGAATTTTTGATCTAGTTTTGTATTACAAAAATAGGAACACTAATGTTATAAACATAATGACTCATTAATAAAGAATTTTTTTTTAATAAATAAACCCCGTTTTATGAAAACAATGAAATATT
Organism: Flavobacteriaceae bacterium; assembly: GCA_029268555.1. Taxonomy (GTDB): domain Bacteria; phylum Bacteroidota; class Bacteroidia; order Flavobacteriales; family Flavobacteriaceae; genus MS024-2A. The sequence continues at coordinate 50,650 of JAQWNN010000003.1, read as the reverse complement.
TAAATATACTCTTCTTTAGTCTTTCGGTCTACGCTCAACAAACTTCACCTCAAATTGAATTTAAAACCACTACCATTGACTATGGAACAATAGAGAATGGAAGTGATGGAGAGCGTGTTTTTAGTTTTAAAAATATCGGAACAGCAGATTTAATTATTACAAATGTTAAATCCACCTGCGGATGCACTATTCCAAAAAAACCTGATAATCCTATTGGTCCTGGTAAATCCAGTGAAATTATTGTTCGCTATGATACCAAAAGAGTTGGCCCTTTTAGAAAAACTATCACAGTTTCTACCAATCAAAAAAACAGTCCATATATTGCATTAAAACTTAAAGGTACCGTTCTCCCAATCCAATAGATTTAAAAGAATAAAGTAATTTGAATAAATTATTTTTTGGGATTTTTAAAAATGGTTGATGGCAAAAAAAAACCTCTTACTTTTGCAACTTTATTTGACTTATGCCAAAACTATCCAAAAAAGGAACCGAACTTCCAACTTCACCGATTCGCAAGCTTGTAGTATTTGCTGAAAAAGCAAAAGCGAATGGAATACAGGTACTTCATTTAAACATTGGACAACCAGATATTGCAGCACCCAAGCAAGCTATCGAAGCTGTTACTAACTCAAATTTAAATCTGTTGCCCTATGGACCCTCTCAGGGAAAGTTATCCTACAGAGAAAAACTAGTTGACTACTACAGCAATCATAACATAAATATCAAAACTGATGATATAATAGTAACTACAGGTGCAAGCGAAGCACTTACTTTTGCTCTTAATGTAATTTGTGATGCAGATGACGAGATTATTATCCCAGAACCTTTTTATGCAAACTACAATGGTTTTGCAAGTGCTGCAAGTGTTAGAGTTATACCGGTAATTTCTGAGTTCAATTGTCAATTTCAACTTCCAGCCATGGAAAATATTAGTGAAAAAATCACTTCAAAGACTAAAGCCATTCTTTTATGTAACCCTAGCAATCCAACAGGCTACGTTTATAGTAAAAAAGAAATTCAAACTCTATGCAAACTTTCTATAAAACATGATATTTTCTTAATTGTTGATGAAGTTTATCGAGAGTTTATTCATGGTGACGAACCCCACTATTCTGTTTTGAGCGATGAAAAGGCAAGTAAGCATACAGTGATGATTGACTCAGTATCTAAACGATACAGCTTGTGTGGTGCTCGCGTGGGTTCGCTAGTATCAAAAAACAATACTCTAATTCAAAATGCATTGAAATTTGCACATCTTCGTCTTTCACCTCCTACTTATGCCCTAATGGCAAGTGAAGCAGCACTCTCTGCTCCAAAAAGCTATTTAGATGAGGTAGTTAAAGAATATACAACTAGAAGAAATACCCTTATCAATCGATTGGAGCAAATTCCCAATGTAGAAGTATCCCACCCTATGGGAGCCTTTTATTGCATAGTAAAATTACCCGTGGAGGACGCTGAAAACTTTTCTAAATTCTTATTGACTGACTTTAGCTTAAATAATCAAACTGTAATGTTAGCTCCTGCTAAAGGTTTTTATTCATCACCTAATGTAGGGGTTAATGAAGTTCGAATTGCATTTATTTTAGATGAAGAAAAGCTGATTCTGGCAGCAACTATTTTAGAAAAAGCGTTGGAAGCATATAAGAATTTTGTACCTTGAAGTATGCTCAGATTTAAAGAGAATGTTTCTTTAAAGCCTTACAATACCTTTGGGATTGAAGCCAAAACAAAATACTTTTACAAAGTATCCAATACTATTGAGCTCAAAAAAATTCTTGAAACAAATAAAAACATCCCTTTACGTATTTTAGGAGGTGGTAGTAATGTTCTTTTTACTGAGGATTTCGATGGACTCACCCTCCTGATCGCCAATAAAGGAAAAGCAGTTTTAGAAGAGACTTCAAAAACCGTTATTGTGGAAGTTCAAGCTGGAGAAAACTGGCACGAATTTGTTATGTGGTGTTTGAATAACAACTATGGAGGTATAGAAAATTTAGCCTTAATACCAGGAAGGGTAGGCGCCACACCTATTCAGAATATTGGAGCTTATGGAGTGGAACTTAACTCAGTTTTCAAATGGTGTAAAGCAATAAATATAGCTACACTTAAAGAAGAAGTGATTTTTAAAAAAGATTGTGAATTTAATTACAGGACTTCCATATTTAAAGCCCGTCAAAAAGGTAAATACATAATTACATCAGTGTGCTTTCAGCTCCAAAAACCTCCGCATTATCCTAATATAGAGTATGATGCTCTAAAAGAATACTTCGAAGGAAAATCACCAAAAATAGATGAGATTGCGTCAGCCGTGATTGAAATTCGAGAATCCAAACTTCCTAACCCTAAGATACTAGGTAACTGCGGTAGTTTTTTTAAAAACCCACTGGTCTCAAAATCTCATTACAAATTACTGAAAGAATCCTTCTCGGAGCTACCTTCGTATCCTATTATTTCTGATGAACAAATTAAAATTTCAGCTGCTTGGCTGATCGATCATTTAGGATTTAAAGGAACCCAACACGGTGGAGCTGGGGTACACAAAAATCAAGCGTTGGTTCTCGTTAATTTGAATGCAGCCAAAGGAAAGGAAGTTTTAGATCTCGCTCAGAAAATACAATCTGCAGTCAAAAAAACTTTTAATATTACCCTAGAAACTGAAGTTAATATTCTTTAGCTCACTTACTCCTTATTCTTAGAATCAATCAAAATGGTTACGGGGCCATCGTTTTCTAGAATCACTCGCATCATTGCTCCAAAAGTCCCTGTAGCAATCTTAGACTCTAAAATAGACCCTGCTTTTTTAATAAAGGACTCATAAAGAGGTATGGCATGAGCGTGAGTTGCAGCTTTAATATAAGATGGTCGGTTGCCTTTTTTAGTGGTTGCCATGAGAGTAAATTGGCTCACCACCATTAATTCCCCGTTAATGTCCTGTAGTGACTTATTCATCACCCCGTTTTCGTCATCAAAAATTCGCAAGTTCAGTACTTTATTCAACAGCCAATCCACATCCGCGATTTCATCTGCCATCTCTATACCTAACAATACTAAAATCCCTTCACTAATTTCTCTACTTTCTTTTTCATCAATGATAACTTGAGCCTTTCGAACTCGTTGTAAAACAACTCTCATAAACTTTTATTTAACGGTAGGTAGTATCATTTTCCAACATTTGTAAATAGCTTTGATATCTTGATACTGCAATATCTCCTCTTTTGATTCCTCGAATTACCGCACATTGAGGCTCACTTTGGTGTAAACAATTATGAAACTTGCATCCAGATTTTAAATTTACAAATTCAGGGAAATAATTTCCAATTTCTACTGCTTGCATATCCACCATACCAAACCCTTTTATCCCGGGAGTATCGATTAATTTCATTCCTTTAGGTAAAGCAAATATTTCTGCAAAAGTTGTGGTGTGTATCCCTTGTTGGTGTTGCTTAGATGTGGCTGCAGTTTTTAAATTTAAATTTGGAGCAATCGCATTAATCAATGTAGACTTTCCAACACCACTATGTCCAGAAAACATACTAATCCTATTTTCCATCATACTTTTAATTTTATCAATATTTAGCCCTTTAGAAGCTGAAATTTTTAAAATTTTATACCCAATTTTAGAGTAAATAGCCGCCAAATCATCAATCTCTTGCTCTTGCTCAGAATTACACGTATCTAGTTTATTAAAAACCAAAATAGAGGGAACTTGATAAGCTTCGGCTGTAACTAAAAAACGGTCAATAAATGCAAGTGATGTAGGTGGGTTGTGTAATGTAATAAGTAAAAATACCTGATCAATATTTGAGGCAATAATATGTGTTTGTTTGGAGAGATTTACAGACTTTCGAACAATGTAATTTTGACGTTCTTCAATTTCTACTATCGTTCCTTGGGGTTCTGAAGCTAGCATATCAACTTCAAAAATGACTCGATCTCCAACAGCTATAGGATTTGTACTTTTAATTCCTTTTAGCCGAAGTTTACCTTTTATTCTACAGGCATAAAAAAGGCCATCAGACTCAACTGTATACCAACTTCCCGTAGATCTAAAAACAAGGCCTTTTTTCAATATTTTTTTTACAAAGTAACATTTTTTTTTTAAGCTCAGTTGATTTAATGGAGAGCTTACTAATTTGTATATTTATAAAAAAAATTTGGCCCAAAAAACACTCTTAATGATATTAGATGGTTGGGGAAACGCTCCAGATCCAAAAGTATCTGCTTTAGACAAAGCACACACGCCTTACATAGATTCATTATATAGAAACTACTCCTTTAATTCACTTAGAACAGATGGTGAACATGTTGGCTTACCCGAAGGTCAAATGGGAAATAGCGAGGTCGGGCATATGAATTTAGGTGCTGGAAGAATTGTTTATCAAGATCTTGCAAAAATAAATCTGGCAGTTGAAAATAATGAACTTCAAGATGAAAAAGTATTAACTGATAGTTTCCAATTTGCAAAGAAGCAAGGAAAAAAAGTACATCTTTTGGGTTTATTGTCCGACGGAGGAGTACACTCACATATCAATCATCTCGAAGGCTTATTTGATTTAATGGAAGACTATGAACTTCCTGAGGTTTACCTTCATGCGTTCACAGATGGACGAGATGTTGATCCCCAGTCTGGTAAATATTTTGTAAGTACAATTGAAAATAAATTAAAAGGTAGATGTGTCAAATTTGCTTCTTTAATTGGTAGGTATTACGCTATGGATAGAGACCAACGATGGGAACGTGTAAAAATCGCTTATGACCTTTTAGTCCATGGAAAAGGAAGTCCATCAACAGATTTTGAAAAAAGTCTTCAAAAAAGCTATGATGAAGGAATAACGGATGAATTCATCAAGCCATTGTTCAAAGAAAATTCTTTCTCAAAAATAGAACAAGATGATGTGGTACTCTTCTTCAATTTCAGAACAGATCGAGGAAGAGAACTCACTCAGGTCCTTTCTCAGCAGAAATTTACTGAATACGATATGGAACCTCTAGATTTGTATTATATCACTCTGACAAACTATGATGAATCCTTTAGGGGAGTAAAAGTTGTTTTTGACAAAGAGAACCTTCAAGACACATTTGGTGAAGTCTTATCCAATGCTGGAAAAACTCAAGTCCGTATCGCGGAAACAGAAAAATACCCTCATGTAACCTTCTTTTTTAACGGCGGAAGAGAAGTTCCATTTGAAGGCGAAGAGCGTATTTTATGTCCTTCCCCTAAAGTAGCCACATATGATTTAAAACCTGAAATGAGTGCATTTGAAATCCGAGATTCAATCGTTGAAAAAATTGAAAATTATCCTCCTGATTTTATCTGTCTAAACTTTGCCAATCCCGATATGGTTGGTCATACAGGTGATTTAATAGCGGCTATCAAAGCTTGTGAAGTCGTTGATCAATGTGTGGGCGATGTGCTCAACGCAGCACTCAAACAAGATTATGCCAGTTTAGTAATTGCTGATCATGGAAATTGTGAAACCATGATCAATCCAGACGGAAGTGCTAACACGGCCCATACTACTAATCCCGTTCCTGTTATCTTAGTTGACCCAGAAAAAAAGAAAATCAATTCAGGGATTTTAGCTGATATTGCCCCTACACTTCTTGATTTGATGAAGGTTCCGCAACCTAAAACAATGACCCAAAAATCTTTAATTATAAAATCATGAAACGATTCAAACTCGTCCTTATTACAAGTCTACTGATCGTTAGCTGCAAAAGTTCACAATCGCCAAAATACTCTACTGAGCCTATGGAAGTTGAGACTCTGATTGGAGAAGAAGGTGAAACTGTTGTTCTAGGTTTTATAAATCGTGCGAATCTGAATACTGATGAATTTATGGCTTGGTTTCATCCTGAGTATGAAATACTTAATATCCCTGAGGGATGGATAAAAGAGCACGTTTCCTTGGCAAAAAATTTAGAATTTAAATTATTTCTAGGCACTTGGTGTGGTGATACCCAAAGAGAAGTAGGAGGTATGTTTAAGATCTTGGATGCCTTAGGGGTATCTGAAAAGCAAATGGAAATATATGCCATTTCAGAAGCTAAAGACAGTCCTTTGGGTTATGAAAAAAAGTACAATATATTAAATATTCCAACCCTCATCTTTTTTGAAAATGGAAGAGAAAATAATAGAATCGTAGAATTTCCTGTAGAAAGTATGATCGAAGATTTTTCAAAAATCCTTAAAAAGGAAGCCTACGAAGACGCCTACGCTGATTTTTAAATATGTCCGGAATTATAATTAAAACAAAAGAAGAGATTGAATTAATACGTGAAAGTGCACTGATTGTATCGAGAACTTTGGGTATGTTAGCTTCTGAAATTAAACCAGGTATAAGTACTTTAAAACTGGATGGATTAGCCTATGAGTTTATCAAAGATCAAGGTGCTGAACCAGGATTCTTAGGGCTTTATAATTTCCCAAATACGCTCTGTATGAGTCCTAATGCTCAAGTAGTACATGGAATTCCAAACAATACCTCATTAGTGGAAGGTGATATCATTTCAATTGATTGCGGGGCTTTTAAAAACGGCTATTACGGCGATCATGCCTATACATTTGCTGTAGGTGAAATTGACACCGAAAAAGAAAAATTATTACGAATTACTAAAGAGTCTCTATATGAGGGCATCAAATCTTTTCAACTCAACAACCGTATTGGAGATTTAGGATATGCTATTCAATATTGTTGCGAAAAACAAGGATATGGAGTCGTCCGTGAACTTGTAGGTCATGGTTTAGGAGAAACTATGCATGAAGCACCAGAGGTGCCGAATTATGGTAAGCGAGGCCGTGGTAAAAAATTTTTAAATGGGATGGTCTTGGCCATTGAACCCATGATTAATATGGGTACTCACCGAATCAAACAACTTAAAGACGGATGGACCATCCTCACAGCAGACGGAAAACCATCCGCCCATTTTGAACATAATGTTGCTTTAGTAGATGATAAACCAGAACTACTTTCAACTTTTGAATACATCTACAAAGCTCTGGATATAACTAGTGAAGAAGAATTGCCCTACCGAAGTCATCCTTTAGTATTGTGAAAAAAATACTGAATTTAATTCCACGACCTTGGCTTATTTCGATAAGTATCTGGTTTCGCCCAATAATCAAGTGGTATTTTAAAGGAAGTAGATTTACAGATCCTATAGACGGAAGTTCCTATCGAAAATTTTTATCCTACGGTTATCAAGCTAGCAGACCTAATGCTTTATCTCCAGGAACTCTTTCCTTGGAACGACATCGTTTATTATGGCTCTACCTTAAAAGAAAAACTACTTTTCTTGAAGACTCGTTGAAGGTCTTACACATTGCTCCCGAACAGGTTTTCTATAGTAAATTCAAGTCCTTTATCCATTGGAGCTATACTACCACCGACCTTAATTCACCACTTGCGGATATTAAAGCTGATGTATGTGATCTTCCTTTTGAAGAGAATACTTACGATTTGATTTTATGCAATCACGTTTTGGAACATATCCCCAACGATAAGAAGGCAATGCAAGAACTCTTCAGGGTTTTAAAAATTGGTGGTACTTTAATTGCGCAAGTTCCTATAGAAGAGAATCGTTTTATAACTTTCGAAGACAACAATATAAAAGATAAGGCAAAACGAACTGAAATCTTTGGACAATATGACCATGTTCGTATCTACGGTTCAGATTATTATAATAGATTAGAAAGTGTTGGTTTTAAAACTCAGGCTATTGATTTTTTAAAAGAATTTTCGCCACAAGAAATTGAAAGCTTTGCCCTACCAAAAAATGAACGAATTCCTTTAGCTAAAAAATAAACTCGATCTACTAATTTGTAAAGCTTTTTGAAAAAAGCTCCCTAATTCCCTGAAGGGAATCCGAAACAATCCAATAGGCTTCTAGATCTGGCTTTGAATCAATCAGTTTTTGTGATTGTTCTAAAGGCATCACCATAAGTGCCGTTGCATAAGCATCTGCTGTCATACAATCGGGAGCCTTCACTGAGGCACTCAATACTTTACTTGGTATTGCCAAACCTGTTTTAGGATTGATGGAATGTGCAATACGTAACCCAGTATCTTCATCAACTGCAAACTTTCGATAGTTACCTGAAGTCGCCAAAGCTTCATTTTTCAATGTCACGGTTCTTATAAATTTGCGTTCATCATCCTGGAGAGGATCGTCAATAGCAATTTTCCAAAATCCTTGAAATTTGGGGCTTTTCCCCTGTGCTAAAATCTCGCCGCCGATTTCAACTAAATAAGATTCCAACGATTTACTTTTCAAATAGTTTGCCAATACGTCTACTGCATAGCCCTTTGCCAGAGCATTGAAATCAAAATAAATTGCAGGATTAACTTTTTTGATGGTATGCTCGCGGGTAAGTTTAGTTTTGGACCAACCCGTCAAAATAAGTAAACTATCCCGCTTTTTATCAGTTACCTTTTTTAGTGACTTTCCTGGGCCAAAACCATAAGCATTAACCAATGCCCCTACGGTAGGGTCAAAAAATCCTTCGGATTGCTCCCAAACCTCCGATGCTTTTTGATATACCTTTGCAAAATGTTCATCCACAACCAAAAGACTATCCCCCTTGTTTATTTTAGATATATCAGAATCTGGTATATAAGTAGATAGAGAATTGTTTAAAACTTCAAAAATAGAATCCACTCTTTGGATTAAAACCTCTGGATTCAATTCACTAGCAATATAAGAGATGGAATAGGAGGTCCCCAAGGCATAGCCTTTTATTTTTTGAAGCTGCTGCTGTTCTTTATTACAATTCAGTAATAAAAAACAAATCAAAAAACTTCTATAGTGATTCAAGTCCTTTAAAATTGACAGCATATGGGTCATTTTTAGTTAATGGGTAATCGTAGTTTTCAGCATTTGCAAATCCTACACCTGCAAGAAACAAATGCGCGTTATTTTTAGTAGCGTGATCTTGTGCTTTCTCGATCAAGTCTTGATCAAACTTTTTTGGCGCTTGTGGATAAAGAGTTCCTTGGACAACAACAAAGTAAAGTTTTTTCTCTTTGACACAGACAAACTGCGGGGTCCGCTTAAGTTGAGAATTTACTGCCAAAAATTCATAACCTTCAGCTTCCAGATGGTCGCCTACCTCTTTCATGGCAAGCTGATGAATTTCCTTTAGTGTTAATTGACTCATTAAAAACAAAATTAAGTTAAATAAGGTCTAGTGAATAGATCATTAATTTAAGAGAATAAAAAATTAGGTGTAAAACCTCTTTTTCTTAAATTAATTAGCCTCCAAAATCATCGAATCGAACATTCTCTGGTGGGACACCAAAATCCTCTGCCATTCTTTCAATCGCTTGGTTCATTAAAGGTGGTCCACAGAAATAAACTTCAATATCTTCTGGTGCTTCGTGAGTTGATAAGTAATTATCAATAACTACTTGATGGACAAAACCGGTAAAACCGTCCCCATCTCCGTCCAGACCATCTTTCACATTCCAATTGTCTTCCTTCATTGGTTCAGAAAGAGCAATGTAGAATTTGAAATTAGGGAAGTCTTTTTCAAGTGCTTTAAAGTGATCAATGTAGAATAATTCTCGTTTTGATCGACCTCCGTACCAAAATGTTACTTTTCTACCTGTCTTTAATGTTCTAAACAATTCATAAAGATGTGAACGCATTGGTGCCATTCCTGCACCTCCTCCTACGTATAACATTTCAGATTCAGATTCATTGATGAAAAATTCACCATAAGGTCCTGAAATAGTTACTGAATCACCAGCTTTTTTCGAAAATATGTAAGATGATGCTACTCCAGGATTTACATCGCTCCAATCATTTTTGATACGGTCAAAAGGAGGTGTTGCAATGCGTACGTTGAGCATTATTTCTTTGCCTTCAGCAGGATAAGAAGCCATGGAGTAGGCACGTTCTACGGTATCAGTGTTTTTCATTACCAAGGGCCAAAGATCAAAATTATCCCACTCCAACTTAAATTTTTCAGGTTCTCCAGGGTGTTCTTCAGGATGAGCTGATATATCAATATCTTCGAATTTTATTTCACAAGGGGGAATCTCAATTTGAATATACCCCCCTGCTTTATAATCCATAGCTTCTGGAATTTCAATAACAAACTCTTTAATAAAAGAAGCTACATTCCAGTTTCTTGCAACCTTTGCCTCATACTTTTTAATACCAAAAACCTCCTCTGGTACTTGAATTACCATGTCTTGTTTGACCTTCACTTGACATCCCAAGCGCCAACCTTCAGCAACTTCTTTTCTTGAAAAGTGTGGAGCTTCAGTAGGTAAAATTTCACCTCCTCCGTCAAGTACCATACACTTACATTGAATGCAGGTTCCTCCACCTCCGCATGCTGAAGGTAAAAATATTTTATTATTTCCGAGGGTGCTCAGTAAGGTACTCCCTGAAGAAACTTCTACTTGATTGTCTCCGTTAATCATTAGATTTACTGGGCCTGAAGGCAATAACTTCGCCTTGGCACCTAAAAGCATTCCAACCAATAGGAATGTTATGATTAAAAAAACGATAATACTTGCTAATACTACTGAATAATCCATCTCAAACTATAATTTAATTCCCATAAAACTCATAAAACCCAACGCCATTAAACCTGTAATGATAAACGTAATCCCTAATCCTCTAAGCGGTGCAGGCACATTGGAATAAGTAATTTTTTCTCGTATTGCTGCAATAGCAAGAATAGCCAACAACCATCCAATACCTGAACCTAAACCATATATCGCAGATTCCGCAACTCCTGAAAAATCTTTTTGTTGCATAAATAATGATCCTCCTAGGATAGCACAGTTAACAGCAATCAAAGGAAGAAAAATTCCCAAAGCACCATATAATGCTGGTGCAAATTTTTCCACAATCATTTCTACCAGCTGCACCATAGAGGCAATAACTGCTATAAACATGATGAAGCTTAAAAAGCTCAAATCTAAATAGGCGTACTGAGGACCCAGCCATGATAAGGCACCAGACTGTAGCAAGTAAGTATTTAATAAAAAGTTAATAGGTACTGTGATAGCCAAAACAAAAATTACTGCAAAACCTAGTCCTACCGCAGTTTTTACAGTTTTAGATACCGCCAAATAAGAACACATCCCCAAGAAGTAGGCGAAAATCATGTTTTCGATAAAGATACTTTTTACAAATAAGTTAAAATAGGATTCCATAGTTTGCTCTTAATTTTTTTCAATTAAAATTCTGTTTCGTGAACGCTGAATCCAAATTAAAATTCCGACAGTAATCAAGGCCATAGGCGACAGCAGCATAAGACCATTGTCTACATATCCCATTTCATAAATCACATCTGGAATCACCTGAAAACCAAATAATTTTCCTGAACCAAACAATTCTCTAAAAAAAGCTACTAAAATCAAAATCACTCCGTAACCAACTGCATTTCCAATACCATCTAAAAAAGATTTCCATACTCCATTACCTAATGCAAAAGCTTCCAATCTTCCCATTACTATACAGTTTGTAATAATCAGTCCAATAAATATGGAGAGCTCTTTACTAACATCGTAAGCATAAGCTCTTAAAACCTGGTCAACTAAAATTACCATTGAGGCAACGACCACCAACTGAACAATGATTCGAATACGGTTTGGAATCAAATTTCTTAAAAGAGATATAATTACATTACTTGCTGCCATTACTGCCATAACAGAGACACTCATGACAACCGCAGGCTTTAATTGTACTGTGATTGCCAAGGCCGAACAAATCCCCAAAACCTGAACGGTAATTGGATTGTTATCATCCATCGGATCAGAGAGTAACCTTTTGTTCTTTTTTGAAAACAACGGTTCTTTTTCCTTATTTATAAAGAGTAAAGTTGAATTTTTCTCGGGGGTTGATTTATTTTCTCTCATTAAATTATTAATTTAAAGCCACCGTTATATTTTCTGCCTTCAGATAGGGTAGATAATGTTTAAATCTTTCAAGAATCATATCAGTCACTCCATCTCCTGTTATTGTTGCTCCTGAAATAGCATCAACTTCATGATCGTCTTTATCTTTATCTTTTGGATCGTTATTAGTCTTAGAAACATTGATCCCGACAAGTTGTCCTTGGGGATCAAATAACTTTTCACCTACAAATCTATCTTGAAACCATTGTTGAGTAATCTCTGCACCCAAACCTGCAGTCTCTCCTTTGTGGTCAAAAACTGCACCTTGAATTGTATTTCTATCTTCTTTTAAGGCAATATACCCCCAAATAGCGTCCCATAATCCAACTCCTCTTAAGGGAACTATGTAGAATTTACTACCATTTACATTGGCTTCATACAAGGGAAAGCGCTGTTCAATTGCAGGTTTTTTAATTTCATTATTTAGGCTGATCTCAAACGCATTTACATTTTGATCGATGTCACCTGAAGCTGTAAGAGCAAGTTGTGCTGTAATATACTCTTTATAAAGTGACTCTGCTTTCTCACGATCAGTCTCAATTCCAATAGTTGCTAAAATATTTTGCATTTTTTCTTTCCGTACATTAGAAGCTTGAAGTTCTTTCAAAGAACTTGCTGTAAAAGCAAGGGTAGAAGCCACCACCAAGACCATTAGTGTTGCAAAAATAAAAGTATATGCATTACTATCTCTATTCATTTTTTAAATGGTTTTAAGTTCCTGAGCATTAATCCATCGCTTTTTACGTTTGTTAATATTAGCGTTGACTACATAGTGATCTATGGTTGGTGCAAAAACATTCATTAGTAAAATGGCAAGCATTACACCTTCTGGATATGCAGGGTTAAATACACGTATCATAATACATAAAATTCCAGTCAAGATTCCATAAATCCATTTTCCCTTATTGGTTTGAGCAGCCGAAACAGGATCGGTAGCCATAAATACGATTCCAAAAGCAAAACCTCCTACAACCAAATGATTCGTCCAAGAAAAACTCATCAAAGCGTTAGCTCCCCATAAGTTAAACAATAAACCCATAATAGCAGCACCGATTATTCCGCCTATAATGATGCGCCAACTTCCAATACCAGTAAGAATTAAAATTAAAGCACCCACTGCAACCCAAAGTGTTGAAGTTTCAGCTATGGATCCTGGTATAGATCCTTGGAACATCTGTATCATTGAATATTTAACATCTTGCCCTGCTGCAAGACTTCCTAAGATTGTTTCTCCTGAAATTCCATCTACAGAACCTGCTTCGGAAACCCATACTTTATTTCCTGACATGTAAGTTGGATAGGCAAAAAAAGCAAACGCCCTTGCGGTCAATGCTGGGTTAAGAATATTCATTCCCGTCCCTCCGAAGGCTTCTTTAGCAATTAAAACTGCAAATGCCGTTGAAATCCCAACCATCCATAGCGGTATGTCTACTGGCATAATCATTGGGATAAGCAACCCTGTAACTAGATAGCCTTCATTAATTTCATGCCCACGATATACTGCAAACCCAAACTCAATGGTAAGACCCACCACATAAGAAACGATTATCATGGGAACAATTTTAAAAGCACCATGAATAAAAGCATTTATAAATGTGAAGGATTCACCGGTCTGTACGTGGTATTGATAACCTGTATTGTATATTCCGTAAATTAATGCAGGCAACAAAGCAATAATCACAGTGACCATTGTTCTTTTTAGATCAACAGCATCACGTATGTGTGCTCCTTTTTTAGTTGTATGATTTGGAACGAACAAAAAAGTATCAAAAGCGTTAATTGCTGGTGCAAACTTTTCAAGCTTTTGTCCTTTTCCAAAGGGTCTTCTTAAAGAATCAAATTTTTTTCTTAATGCATTCATAATGGATATTTAACCTACTTCATTTATCATTAACTCTATTCCTTGACGGATGATCTCTTGTGCCTCAATTTTGGAAGTATTAGCGTAATCAATTAAGCCGAAGTCTTCCGGGACAACTTCATAAATGCCAAGAGCTTCCATCTTTTCAATATCTTCGAACATACAAGCTTTTAACAACTGCATTGGATAAACATCCAAGGGAAATACTTTTTCCATTTCCCCAGTAACAACTATAGCTCGCTCCTCACCGTTTAGATTAGTGTCTACTTCAAATCCTTTCTTTTTAAAAAGTCGTGAAAATGATGTGTTAGAAAGACTCAGAATGTTGTTGTCTTTAAAAGGCAACCATCCAAACATACGATAATCATTTCCTTCTGGAATTACGCTTATTTGATTATTGTAATACCCAAGATATCCATCTAAATGTGTTATAGTCCCAGAAAGCAAATCACCATTTATTACTCGGTTTTGAGGATAAAGCAGCTTAAATTCATCTAAAATTGGTTGTAACTCAGCACCCTGTTTTGTTATTATGTATTTTGGATCTTCAACTGCATTTCCGGTAATTGCAATAGTACGTCGTGGGCTAAATTTTCCTGTCTTAGCAAAACGACCTAGGTTTGCAACATCCTCAGGATTGACAGTCCAGACACGTTCACCCATATTTAAGGGTGCTAACTCTTGAATGTGTAAGCTAATGTTGCCAGCAGGATGGGGTCCAGCAACTGTATAATTTTGAATGTCTGAAATCTCATTAAAAATTCCCGGATGCGAAGCATTTGTTCCAAGAAATACTTGCTGATCTACTAATTTATTAAGGATTAATATCCCATCTTGAAAGGCCTTAATTTCTTTGTTAAGTATAAACTCAAAGTCTGGACAAAGAGGACTTGTTCTATGAGCGGATATAAAAATAGCCTTAGGTGTTTCATCAGGATTAGCTATAGTGCCGTAAGGACGTTGATGGATAAATGGCCAATTTCCACTTTCTAAAAGGAGGGTTATTAACTCGTTTCGATTTAGTTTCTCCCAATTATCAACTTTGTGAGAAATACTATCATCAACTAATGAATTGGCAATTATAATTTTTTCAATTTTCCTTCTAGGTCCTCTCTCTATTGATTGTATAATTCCAGAAACTGGTGAAACAAATTTTATTCGAGGATCATTCTTGCTAAAAAAGACAGGTTCACCAGCTTTAATTTCTTGTCCTTCTTTTTTTAACAGCTTAGGAAAGGTGCCAAAAAAATCATCTGGTTTTAGTGCGAAAGTTTTTGAAGAAGGGGTTCTTAAGATAATCTTTTCTGCTTCACCATTAATGTTCAGGTTTGCTCCTCTTCGTGTTTGAATCTTTTTAATTATTCTCATTAAAAAAGTTAATTTCTAAATCAGGACAAATTTAATAATAAACACCCTTTTATTCATCCATACATTGAGTAAATAAGTTATTTATATTGATTCTAAATAAGTGTTTAAGTATTTCTTTCGAAAGCCCTCTATTTGGTCAACACAAGCTGAACAATTACATTTACATTTTATGAAAATTTACATAAACAAGTTTACTCTTTTAATCCTTTTGATAAGCTTTTTAAGCTCTGCTCAAGAACAAAAAGAATACCCTCCTCCAGAAAACATCAAATCGGTTCAGTTTAAAGGAGGGAATAAAAGAGGAGTATTCCCAATTGTTACATTAGGTGAACAAATAAGTTTACTTTTCGATGATATAAATGCAGATGAAGCAGATTACTATTATAGAATTAAACATTTCAATCACGATTGGACTCCATCTCAACTTTTTCAAAATGAATTTTTAGAGGGCTATGATAATTTGCGGATTGAAAATTATCGTACTTCTTTCAATACACTTCAGCATTATACTCACTACAGACTTAATATTCCTAACAATAATATTCAACTCAAAGTATCAGGAAATTATATGATTGAGATCTATTCAGCTTATGATGAAATGATTTTCTCAAGAAGGTTTTGCATTTATGAAAATAGTGCAACAGTTCAAGCTGCAGTTTATAGACCTCAAAATATGGATAGGTTTAATACTCATCAATCCATACACTTTTCAGTTACATCAAAAGGGGATTTTTTTATCAATCCTGAAGAAAACATAAAAATCACCATACTTCAAAATCAACAGTGGAATGATCCTATTAAAGCTATAAAACCTCAGTACTTTTATGGCAATACACTTGACTATCGTTACGAAGCACCAACTCAATTTGAAGGTGGGAACGAGTATTATTTCTTTGATACTAAAGATTTAAGAATTACAACACCTAACATTCAATATGCTAATAGAGCAAAGCTTTACGAAACGTATCTCAAAACAGACATTATTAGAAATCTTTTAGATTACACATATGCCCCTGACATTAATGGTGAATTTGAAATAAGAAACATAATGCAACAAGGAGACTCAAATGTAGATGCGGATTATAGCCTTGTTTATTTTAGTCTTGCCTATCCTTATAAGTTAATAAAAAATGAAGAACTCTATATTTACGGAGCATTTAATAATTTCGAATTAAGCAATTTAAATAAACTATATTTTAATCCTGCCCTTGAAATATATGAAGGAGTCCTTCGTTTAAAGCAAGGGTTTTACAATTATAAATATGTTTTAAATCAAAATGGCTCGCTAATTAAAAATGCTTTAAGTGGCTCACATACTTTGACAGAAAACGATTATCTAATCCTTGTTTATTACAGAAATATTGGTTCACAATTTGATGCTTTAGTTGGCATTGGGAAAGCTAATTCATTTGAGTTGCAAAATTAAACAATTTAATTTGCTAACTATTTGGTTTTTATTACCTTTAAGTAAATTTTTTTTAATAAAAAATTGTGATACAACAAATAACAAGAGGTATAAAGATCTCAGTAGAATCAAAATTTGAAGGAAGTTTTTTTAAAGACCAAGTACTTCATCACGCTTTTATGTATCACATTAAAATTGAAAATCAGGGCAAAGATGTTGTTCAACTTCTATCTAGACACTGGAAAATTCTAGAATCAGTAAGTAGGCCTCAATATGTCAATGGAAATGGAGTTGTTGGAAAAAAACCTGTTCTAAAGCCCGGGGAGCAACACACATATCAATCTGGAAGTTTAATCACTTCACCATTAGGAGCTATGGCTGGCACTTATTTAATGATTAATTTTTCTACAGCAAAAAAATTTAATGTCGATGTCCCGAGCTTTAAACTTAGCGTCCCATACCTCTTAAATTAAGCCTCCCTATTTTTATTCATTTTTAATTTTTAATCAATACTTTTGATTAAAAACCAAATTTATGGCTCACAGTATTTTTCAAGTACCTTATCCAACTAATGAACCAATATTATCATACACTCCAGGAAGTAATGAAAAACAGGAGGTTCTAAAGATGTACAGTCAGCTTAACAAAGCCAATATTGACATTCCAATGCGAATTGGTAATCGAGATATCCGTTCTGGAATAACTGCAAAAATGCATCCACCTCATGATCACAAACACAGTTTAGGTAGTTATCATAAAGCTGAAGAAAAACATGTAAAAGAAGCTATTAATGCATCCTTAGAAGCAAAAAAAAAATTGGAGTAAAATGCCTTGGGAGTCAAGAGCTTCTATTTTTTTAAAAGCCGCTGAACTTATTGCTGGTCCATATCGAGCAAAAATAAATGCTGCCACTATGTTGGCACAATCTAAAACAATTCATCAAGCTGAAATCGATGCGGCCTGTGAATTCATAGACTTTCTTAGGTTCAATGTGTTTTTTATGCAGGAAATCTATGAAAATCAACCCGAAAATAGTTCAGGAATATGGAACCGATTAAGTTATCGACCACTTGAAGGCTTTATATATGCAGTTAGCCCTTTCAACTTTACTGCGATTGCAGGTAATCTTTGTTCAAGTGCAGCGATGATGGGAAATACCGTAATATGGAAGCCTAGCGATCATCAAGTTTTTTCTGCACAGGTCTTAATGGAGGTTTTTCAGGAAGCAGGACTTCCAGATGGTGTGATCAATATGGTGTTTGGTGATCCAGAAATGATTACTAATAAGGTGCTAGAAAGCCCAGATTTTGCAGGTATACATTACACAGGTTCTACTGAGGTGTTTAGAGACATTTGGGGGAAAATTGGAGCTCAAATTAATCAATATAAATCCTACCCCAGAATTGTTGGTGAGACAGGTGGAAAAGATTTTATAATAGCACATCCTTCATCAAAAGCAAAAGAGGTAGCCACTGGAATTATTAGAGGAGCATTTGAATTTCAAGGACAAAAATGTTCCGCAGCATCAAGAGTATATTTACCCGAATCTTTAGCAGATGAAGTCATTGACTATATAAATAAAGATTTAAAAACTATTAAGATGGGGTCACCTGAAAATTTTGAGAATTTTGTCACTTCAGTTATACACCAAGGTGCTTTTAGTAGATTAGTAAATGCCATTGAACAAGTTCAAAAAGATAGTGATGCTGAAATTATTGCTGGTGGTACCTTTGATGATAGTGTAGGTTATTTTATTAATCCTACAGTGGTTCGTACTTCAAATCCAAAATACGCAACAATGACCAAAGAATTATTCGGACCACTAGTTACATTATATATATATCCAGACATCGAATGGTCTGAAACTCTTGAATTAGTTGATAGTACTTCAGAATACGCTTTGACTGGAGCTGTTTATTCTCAGGATCGTTATGCACTTGATGAAGCATTAGATAAACTTGAAAACAGTGCGGGAAATTTTTATATAAACGATAAGCCTACAGGTGCTGTTGTAGGACAACAGCCTTTTGGAGGTGCACGTGGCTCAGGAACCAACGATAAAGCTGGATCTGCATCAAATTTACTTCGATGGGTTTCACCGCGCTTGATTAAAGAAACTTTTATTCCAGCAAATGATTATCGCTATCCATTTTTAGAAAAGTAAAAATTTAATTTATTTCATTTTGACATTAAAAAATGTGCTCCGCTTTAAACAACTAATTAGCAATTATTAACAGTCTCAAAAACAAATTAGAGTGGTAGGTAAACCACCTTTTTAGTTTCAAAAAATGGTAAGTCAAAATAATTATTGAGTTTAAAACACTTAGCCCTAGGAAAATTTTGCAATTCTTTATTTAGTTCACCCCCTTTTAAATAGAGAATACCGTTTTTTAAGCTATGCTTGTGTTTTGAACATATTTTATCCTTGATCCAAGGCACAAAAATATCCATTTTTGTCACTGCTCTACTGACAACAAAATCTACTTTTTTGTTGAAATCTTCTGCTCTAATTTTGGAAGCTTTCACATTATTTAGATCCAAAGCGTTTTTAACAGCATTAACTACATTTATTTTCTTACCTATGGAATCTATCAAATAAAATTGTGCTTTTGGAAACATTATAGCTAAAGGGATTCCTGGAAAACCACCACCTGTCCCTACGTCTAAAATACATGTATTATTTTTAAATTGAAGGATTTTAGAAATACCTAAAGAATGTAAAATATGGCGCTCATAAAAAGCATCCATGTCCTTTCTTGAAATCACATTTATTTGTGCATTCCAAAAAGTATAAAGTTTTTGTAACTCATTAAATTGTTTTAGTTGATTTTCGTCAAGTTTCGGAAAGTAATTATGTAATTTATACATAGCAATTTTTTAAAAGGAGTACGATTTTAAAAATTTTAGATTATTTTTATACTTCAATAGTATTTATGCAATCTACACAAAGACTACGCTTTTCAAGAAAAGATCCAAAAGAATTTTTTAAAACCTTAAATAAGAGAGTTAATAAATACTTTCAAGAAAATCAAATTGAAAAGACAGGAAACTGGAAGCTTTATTTTAAGACATTGATAATGTTTTTGTTGCTCATTACTCCCTATGTTTTGGTATTAATATTAAATATTAGTCTTTGGATTAAACTTTTGCTTTGTATTGTTATGGGTATTGGCATGGCTGGAGTTGGAATGAATGTGATGCATGACGGAAATCACGGTTCTTTTTCAAAACGTAAATGGATAAATAATTTTATGGGTAGTAGTATTTATTTTCTTGCTGGGAATGTCTTTAACTGGAAAATTCAACACAATCTTTTACACCATACCTATACTAATATTCTCGGTCATGACGAGGATCTTGAAGCTGGAAGAATACTCCGTTTTTCAAAACATTCTCAATGGATGCCACATCACCGATTCCAACATTTCTATTCAGTATTCTTATACGGTTTGTTAACTCTAAACTGGGCTGTTTTCACAGATTTTCAGCAGATGAAACGATATACTAAAAGGAAATTATCTTATTTAAATAGTAAACGTCCTAGTTTTCAATGGACAGGTTTATTCATTAGTAAAATTTTATATTTTTCTATTTGGATTGTATTACCAATATTTATAGTTGATGCTCCATGGTGGACTATATTAATCGGTTTTGTGGTTATGCATTATACAGCAGGTTTAATCTTAAGTTTAGTATTTCAATTGGCTCATGTGATTGAAGATGCTGAAATGCCAAAACCTGATACTTCAGGAACAATGAAAAATACATGGGCAATTCACCAACTGCTTACTACTGTAAATTTTTCAACAAAAAGCAGAGTATTAAATTGGTTCACTGGGGGATTGAATCATCAGATTGAACATCATATTTTCCCTCATATCAGTCATGTACATTACAATAAAATTGGTGCAATAGTTAAAAGAACAGCTAAGGAATTTAACCTCCCTTACAACGAATACAAAACAATACGGGGTGCCCTTTTTTCACATTTTAGATTTTTAAAGCAAATGGGCATACAACCCTCCTAAAGAATTATATGGATCTATTATCAGAGCGAATTAACAGTTTACCTGTATCGGCTACACTTGCTATGGCAGCTAAAGCTAGAGAATTAAAAAATCAAGGAATTGACATAATTGGACTCAGCCTAGGAGAACCCGATTTTAATACACCTGAATTTATTAAAGAGGCTGCTGTTCAAGCAGTGAACGATGACTGGAATTCTTATTCTCCTGTAGATGGATACGCCGATCTCAAAGAAGCCATTTGTGAAAAATTTAAGCGAGATAACAAACTATTTTATAAGCCTTCACAAATTGTAGTTTCAACGGGGGCAAAACAATCTATTGCTAATGTTTGTATGGTTTTATTGGATCCAGAGGACGAAGTATTATTACCTGCACCTTATTGGGTAAGTTATTCTGCAATTGCAACTTTGGCTGAGGCAAAATCAATAATTATTCCTTCGACTATTGAAACAGATTTTAAAATCAGTCCTGATCAGCTGGAGCAGGTCATAACACCCAAGACAAAATTAATCATGTTCAATTCACCTAACAACCCAAGTGGAACAATTTACTCTGAAGAAGAGTATAGAGCTCTTGGTAAAGTGTTAGAAAAATACCCGGACATATTCATCCTTTCCGATGAAATTTATGAACATATCAATTACGGTACACCTCATTTTAGTTTTGCATCAATTAAAACATTATACGATCGAACCATTACAGTAAATGGTGTCGCAAAAGCATTTGCTATGACTGGATGGCGTATTGGATATATTGGAGCTCCTGAGTGGGTTGCCAAGGCTTGCAATAAAATACAAGGTCAAATTACTAGTGGTGCGAATTGTATTGCTCAGAGAGCTACTATAGCTGCTGTTTCTGCTCCAATTAGTTCTATAAAATATATGATTGATGAATTTGCAACCCGCCGTAAAATAATGATTAATTTACTCTCTGGAATTCCTGGGTTTAAACTCAATCAACCCCAAGGAGCGTTCTATGTATTCCCTGACATTTCCTACTATTTTGGGAGAGAAATAGGTGGCAATAAGATTGAAAATGCCTCAGATTTCGCTTTATTTCTTCTCGAAGAGGCTCACGTTGCAACAGTTACTGGTGAAGCCTTTGGAAATGATAACTGTATCCGAATCTCATATGCAGCCTCAGAGCAAAATATTCGAATTGCCGTAAGTAGGATTGAAAAAGCTTTAAAATAATAACTTTATCTTTTTATGGATTTTAAATCTAAGGAGAAAAATACAATTGTATTAATAATATGAGATATACACTAAAGCTATTAGAAAATAGTCAAAAGCGCTGAATAAGTATTTTACTCATATAATATCCGATTTTTAAAAATGCTTATAATAGTCTAAGTACCTGTTTTTTTAAGAAAAGTGTAATAATTTATAAGGGTCAATTGATGCCAAGGAAGTACAAAAAATACCCCAACAAAAAAACTGAGAATACCCAGCACATACCAAGGAATAAATCGTAGTTGAAGTATAAAAAGTTCCATCTTATAACCTTCAGTAAGTTTCCAACTTTTCTTTAAAATTTCCTCAATTGTCAATTCCGGCTCCTCTATAAAGATATAGTAACTCATTGATAAGCCAAGTGAAATAATTATTCCAGGTATTACAAGAAGCATAAACCCAATTAGCGTGACAATGGATATCAAAAAATAAAGCGATAAAACTTTTAATAGAGGCTTAAATCCTTCAATAAGATTTTCTATTGAAGCTGGTTTATCATAGAAAATATTTAGAAAATAAATGCTCATACCCAACTGAAGGGGTCCTGCTAAAAGTAAAGATAATAAATTTCCATATGAATTTAATTCTGATGGAGCGCCAACCAAAAACGCATAAATGAAACAGATGAAAGCTGCAATCAACCAATGCTGTTTGAGCTTTTCTCTAGATTCACGCATTAGTTCAATTAAATTCATTTTCTATACTTATTGTTAATTTTGGTTTTATAATCTAGATTATGCGTTGAGTATTTTTTCTTGTTTGTTAATCGATTCTTGATGTATTGCCTTAAAAACCCTGAGAATAAACTCCTCTGAAAGTTGACGTTCTTGACCCTCTAAAATCATCTTACCCAATATTTCGTTCCATCTCTTATTCTGAAGAACTGCTACATTATTTGATTTTTTAAGAGCTCCAATTTCAACAGCTACGCTCATTCTCTTGCCTAAATTATCTAATAAAGTCTGGTCAACAATATCAATCTGTGCTCTTAGGTTATTCAATTCATATTGATATGCTTCCTCATTGGTGGTCTTTTTACGAACTGTTAAATCACGCATAATTTCTATTAAACGTTTAGGAGTTACTTGCTGAGCAGCATCACTCCAAGCATTTTCTGGATCCCAATGTGTCTCTATCATAAGTCCATCAAAATTAAGATCTAAAGCAGCTTGCGAAATATCAAAAATTAAATCTCTTCTACCAGCAATATGTGATGGATCACAAATCATAGGTAAATCAGGAAATCTATTCTTAACCTCAATAGCAATTTGCCATTCTGGAATATTACGGTATTTAGTTTTTTCATAAGTAGAAAAACCACGATGAATTAAACCTAGTTTTTTGATATTTGCAGAATAAAGTCGTTCCACACCCCCTAGCCAAAGTGCCAAATCTGGATTTACAGGATTTTTTACCATTACAATTTTATTAGTGCCCTCTAAAGCATCTGCTATTTCTTGCATAATGAAAGGGCTTACTGTAGAACGTGCACCTATCCAAAGAATATCCACATCATTTTCCAACGCTAATTTTACATGATCTTTGTTGGCAACTTCAGTTGCTGTAAACAAACCGGTTTCTTCTTTCACTTTTTTTAACCAACCAAGTCCAATTGCACCTACTCCTTCAAACATACCAGGGCGTGTTCTAGGCTTCCATATTCCCGCACGGTATACTGTAACATCTGTATTTTTAAGTTCATGAGCGATTTTTAGAACTTGTTGTTCGGTCTCAGCACTACAAGGACCTCCTATTACCAAAGGATGATCTAATCCAAAATCATCAAGCCATTGGCGCATTTTTTTGTTATTTTCCATCGAATTAAATTTTATACTTCTCTAATTAGTTAATATTGTTTGATTGTGGAATGCCTTCCAAAATTGTTTTTATCGAGTTGATCTCTTTCATTTGGTCTTGCATTTTGGACCAATCTTTATTTTCTAAAAGAGATTTAAATTGTTCTAAATTTGAGATATACTCTCTAAGTACCTCCAAAATATTTTCATTATTCTGCTCAAAAATGGGAGTCCACATTTCGGGAGAACTTTTAGCCAATCGAACCGTGGAAGCAAATCCACTGCCTGCCATGTCAAAAATTGCTCTTTCGTCTTCTTCTTTTTCCATTACCGTTTTACCCAACATAAAAGAGGATATGTGAGAAATGTGGGAAACATAAGCGATATGTTGATCGTGTTCTTGTGGATTCATTTCTTGTATGTTCATATCCATAAATCGGAAAAATTGAATTGCCCATTCTAATAAATCGGGACGTGTTTTTTCTGATTCACAAAGGATCTGTGTTTTATTTACATACAAATCTGAAAAAGCAGCTAGAGGACCTGAGAACTCGGTTCCAGCTATAGGGTGTGTTGCTAAAAATTGATTTCTTTTTGGATGTAAAGCTACCGTTTTGCAAATTGAAGATTTGGTAGAACCTACGTCAAATAGAAGCGCATTATCGTTCATCTTATCCAATAAATCTAGAACTAACCCTGAAGCTGCGTCAACTGGTATAGCTAATATCAATACTTCCATTTTTACTAAAATATTAGTCTTTAACTCGAATTCAATAATATCTTTTTTGATTGCTTCTTTAATATGGTTTGTATTTTTATCCCCACCAAAAAGTACAGCATCTACAAAGTGTTTTTTTGCTGCTAAAGCAAAAGAACCTCCAATCAATCCTAAACCTATAACTCCTATATTAATCATTCAAATCTTTTTAAAACTTCTTCTATAGTATGCTCGTTTACACAAAGTGAAAATCGAATGTAGCCTTCACCACGACTTCCAAAAATCGTCCCTGGAGTAATGAATACATGCTTGTTATTTAATATTTTATCAACAAAGGATTCTGAGTCCGAAACCTCTTCAGGTAGTTTAGCCCAAACAAAAAGCCCTACACTATTGGGCTCAAATTTTGCTCCTAATCGGGTAGCTAACTTTTCAACTAAAGCCCTTCGCCTAAGGTAGACTTTATTCAATTCTGAAAACCAAGAAGTTTCCATTTTTAGAGCAGCAATTCCTCCCTGTTGAATTCCAAAAAACATTCCAGAATCCATATTACTTTTTACTTTTAGAACCGCTTTAATGGTGGATGCTTTTCCACTTAGCATCCCTACACGCCAGCCCGCCATGTTGAACGACTTACTCAAAGAGTTTAGCTCTAAGGCCACCTCTTTAGAACCTGGACGTGATAAAATACTTTGAGGTCTTTCGGTCAAAAGAAAACTATATGGATTGTCATTTACTAATAGAACCTCTCGTTCTTTTGCCCATATTATTAAACGATCAAACGTATCGACATCTACATCAGTCCCCGTAGGCATATGGGGGTAGTTCACCCACATAATTTTTACTTTAGAAGTATCTAAATCATTAAGTAATGCAAAATCAGGCTGCCAATTGTTTCTTTCTGAAAGTGGATAAAAAATTGGTTCAGCTTCCATTAGTCGGGTTACAGAAGCATAGGTTGGATAACCTGGATTGGGAATCAAAACCTGATCTCTAGGATTGAGGAATGCCATAGAAATATGCATAATTCCTTCTTTTGATCCCATAAGAGGAAGCACTTCAGAATTATAATCCAACTCTACTTGGTAATGTGTTTTATAAAAATTACTTATCCCCTGTCGCAACTCAGGAAGACCCTGATAACTTTGATACATATGTGCTTTGGGATGAGATAATGCGTTTTGTAAAGCGTCAATAACTGAAGGGTGAGCTGGTAAGTCTGGGCTCCCAATCCCCATATTAATGATGGGTTGACCCATTTGAATTCGCTGTGATACTTCTCTCAACTTTTTTGAAAAGTAATACTCCTGGACACTATCTAAACGTTTTGCTGTTTGCTTCATCTTTGATGTTTGGTGTATTCGCCCAAAATTTTAAATTCAGAGGCCATAATAGCAATCAATTTTCTAGCCTTTTCATAATGGGTAAAATTATCAAAAGTGACATCGACAAAAAATGCATATTTACCCGGTGTTTGAATAACAGGAAGAGATTGAATTTTGGTCAAATTTAACTGACAATCACTCATGACATTAAGCACCGCTGCCAAGCTTCCACGTTGGTGATCTAAAATAAATTTTAAAGCTGCCTTGTTGATGAATTCCTGAGGAATCAATTTTCCCAAACTTTGAATGATAGCAAATCGAGTGACATTATTTTTTATTGTTTGAATTGAGGAAGCCAGAACTTCCATGCCATAAATATGGGCAGCCTCTTGACTCGCAATAGCTCCTATTCCCTGAAGTTGATTTGCATCAATTCTTCGTGCTTCATCAGCAGTATCCTCTGCCTCTACTAAACGAATATTAGGATGTTGATGGAAAAAGTCTTTACACTGTAATAAGGCCATAGGGTGTGAATGCACTTCTTTGATGTCTTCAATCTTTTGTCCAGGTAGTGCCATCAATTGGTGGTTGATACTCAAACTGTATTCGCCTACAATTTGCAATTCGTTTTGGTCGATTAAAGCATAATTGGGAATTATAGATCCAGCAATGGAGTTTTCTAAAGCCATCACTGCTAAATCAGCAACATTATTTAATAAGGACATCACCGTATCCTCAAAGGTATGACATGCTATCAGTGAAAACTCACTTGTGAAGTACTGGTTAGCGACAACGTGGTGAAACGATCCTTGGTTTCCTTGAATGGCTATTTTTTGTTTCTTTTCCATTGAATTCAAAAAAAAAGTCCCGAAAAATCAGGACTCTTTTATTTATGTTGTAATAATATTAATACAAAGTCCGTCCCGCTTCTAAGTAGAAGTAGTAGAATGCATTGTAATAAGATAAATTGTATTTCATGTCTTGTAATAATTACAAATTTAGCATTGCTTTTTAAAAAAACAAACACTTCACTGTTTTTTTTGCTGTTTTAGCCATAAAACAGGCCCACAACTAAAATTTGAGTCGAAAAAAACTATCTTACTCCTTCTAAACTTGATCAAATAAGAATATTCTTACTGATTTAAAATGAAAAATAATTACCGCCATTTTATTTTGTTAAATTCTGCCATGCTATGCATATCCACTTCAGGAGTTTTAGGGCGTTTTATCAATTTACCTCCACCATTAACAATTTGGTCTCGTGCTCTTGTTGCTTTTATTTTATTGTTGGCTTATACACTTTGGAAAAAAAAGAGAGTGCGATTCAACTTTAAAAAAGAAGGAGGAACCGCAGCCCTCAGTGGAATTTTAATGGCGGGACATTGGATTTTTTATTTTTTTTCACTTCAATGGAGTTCAGTTGCTATTGGTATGCTTTCACTTTTTACTTATCCAATAGTCACGGTATTACTTGAACCTTTTTTCTTTGATATTAGATATCAAAAAAGACATTTATTTCTTAGCATGATGATTTTGGCAGGAGTCTATTTTTTAGCACCTAGCTTTCAACTAGACAATACCGTCAATCAAGGTGTTTTAATGGGAATTCTGTCCTCTATTTGTTATGCACTCAGAAATATTTTGATGAAACAAAAAATTGCTACAATAAATGGTTCCATACTAATGCTCTACCAAATGGGAGTAACTCTGATTATACTTCTC
This sequence comes from Flavobacteriaceae bacterium, assembly GCA_029268555.1. Classification (GTDB taxonomy): domain Bacteria; phylum Bacteroidota; class Bacteroidia; order Flavobacteriales; family Flavobacteriaceae; genus MS024-2A. The sequence goes on along the minus strand of JAQWNN010000003.1, from coordinate 23,277 downwards.
CCTGCGTTAGTATATTTTAAAATAGACTCTTACGTCACTTACCTCCCATATATTCTCATTTTAGGGGTCTTGACTACAGCTCTTGGGCATACCCTATTCCTCTATAGTTTTAAAAAATTCTCAATTGGAACCGTGAGTATTATGAGTGGTATTCAACCAATATATGGTATTCTTTTTGGAGTTCTTTTCCTCAGTGAAATCCCTTCAGTTCGCAGTATTATTGGTGGTGCTTTGATTATTTTGACAGTAGTGATCGAACAAAAAAGCAACAAAACAACTGAAGAGAAATAAGTATCTTTAAGCAAAAAAAGAATGAGTCTAGTTATTGCAGATGTCACCAAAAGCTATGGAAATGTTCAAGCATTAAGAGGCGTTAGCATGGAACTCAAAAAGGGGGAAGTTGTTGGTTTGTTGGGACCCAACGGAGCGGGTAAATCCACGTTGATGAAAATCTTAACCGGTTATTACAACAATTGGGAAGGACAAATTCATTTTTTTAATCAGGACTTGCGTATCCAACTTCGAGATATCCAAAAAAAGACAGGTTACCTGCCAGAAAATAATCCACTCTATCCTGAAATGTTTGTGGCAGAATACCTTCAATATAGCGCTGACCTCTATCGGATTTCAAATCCACCACTGATTGACATCATTAGTAAAACAGGTTTAGAAAATCACTCCCAAAAAAAAATCAATACCCTATCAAAAGGTTTCCAACAACGCGTAGGGCTAGCTGCTGCTTTAATCCATAATCCGGAAGTCATTATTTTAGACGAACCAACCACTGGCTTAGACCCGAATCAACTTATTGAAATACGAAAACTGATTAGAGATTTAGGTAAAGATAAAACAGTAATATTATCTACCCATATCCTGCAAGAAGTGAACGCTATTTGCGATCGAGTGATCATTATAAACCAAGGTAAAATTGTTTTGGATAAATCGCTTGAAAGTCTTCGTGAAAACCAACAACAAATAATAGAAGTTAGTTTTGACTACCGTTTAGAAATTGAAGCCTTAGCCCGACTCCCTAAAGTTCAAAAGGTAATAAACACTCATGGCTTTGTCTATGAAATTTACGTCAGTGGTAGAAAAGACCAGCGCACTGAAATCTTTGATTTTGCAAATGAAAATGGCCTTAAAATCCTATCTCTTCAACAAAAAAACCAAAGCTTGGAAGAATTATTTAATGAACTAACCTCAAGTTAAAAAGTGTGTCTTGTAAGACTAAAAATTCATTTAATTAAACTAAAATCTTATTTTTCTTTTTATTCTTCTAAGAAATGAAGATTATACTTCTGTCCCGTTTAATATAACTTTATGATAAATTTTGGCGGTTGGTTCTAAAGTTTTTGAAACTGAACAATATTTATCGTAGGATAATTTTGCGGCACGTTTTGCTTTTTCTGGTGTAAAATCACCTTCTAAATGAATTATAATGTCTATTTGATAAAACAAAGAAGGAACTGCCTCTGAGTGACGATGTCCCTTGACCTCCATTTTCAAAACTCTTGGATTTATTTTTTGTTTATTAAGTATCGCTACAATATCAATAGCACTGCACCCCGCAACACCCATCAGAAGTAATTCCATAGGGCTTACCCCTTCAACAATACCATTGCTCTTTGATTTATTATCCAAAAGTACTTTGTGCCCATTGGAATTGGTAACTTCAAATAAGTAATCTTCGTTAATTCGTTCTAAAGAGACTTCCATAATAAAAGGGATTTAATTTTTAAAAAGAGGGTTTAAAATTTGTTCCATCAAATGATCTTCGATTAAGAAAGCATCATGTCCATGAATGGACTTTAGCTCATGATAAAAAATAGTTTCTTTTTCAGGTTTCATCATGGCATAGGTTTTTTGGTCTTCAAAGGGGGCAAAAAACAAGTCGCTGTCCACTGCAATAAGATGGATCTCAGCATCAATTTTTCTTATTAAATCAATTGCCTTTTCTCCGTTACGTTCAATGTTTATCGAAGCTAATAAATGATTGACTAACACATATGCTTCTAATTGAAATCGATCTGCTAGTTTTTTACCATGATGAATGAGCCAACTTTCAATATTATAGATTCCTTGTTCTTCGTTTTTGGTTCTACCAAATCGGTAGTTAAATGACTGTGGTGTTCTATAAGTCAACATAGCATGAATTCGGGCATCTTCTAGTGGATTATTTGAATTTTCGAGGATACGATTTTGCAAAAAAGTATTAGCTAGTATCCAATCATTTGCTTTCCAATCGGCTGCAATAGGGATTAAATATTGAGTCAATTGAGGAGCGATAACTGCCATTTCCCATGCAATTCCTCCGCCAATTGATCCCCCGATAAGAGCATAAATTTTTGAAATGCCCAAAAGTTCTAGTCCTTTTAAAAAAAGAAGTGCGATGTCTCCAGTATGAAAATCTTTTGGATTTGAAAAGGTTTGACCTTCTACTCCATTCCCAGGAATGTTAAAAGCTAAAACTGCATATCGATTTGTATCAATTGTTTTTTCCGCTCCAACAAGTTCTTTCCACCATCCCTTCTGACCAGCAACGTCAGCGTCACCGGTCAAGGAATGATTAATTAATACTACAGGGGCTTTGTCCAGTGGCTGCCCAAAATGTTGATAGAACAAATTAAGTTTATCATGGAATGCACCAGTAGCTGTTTTCACATCTTTAATGGAAAGACTCTGGATTGGATTCATTTGAATTTATAATTCAGCAAACGCATTTTCAAGATCTTCGATCAAATCGTTTACATCCTCTAAACCAACCGACAAACGAATTAAATCGGAGGTTACTCCAGTGGCTTTTTGAGCTTCTTCATCTAACTGTTGGTGTGTTGTACTCGCTGGGTGGATAATCAATGATTTGGTATCTCCAATATTAGCTAAAAGTGAAAATAGTTTAGTTTTATCAGCTATAATTTTGCCTCCTTCGAAACCTTTTTTTAGTCCAAAAGTTATAATTCCGCTCTGCCCTTTAGGTAAATATTTCTTAGCTAAGTCGTTATATTTAGATGTTTGCAATCCAGGATAATTTACCCAAGCTACTTCCTTCTTCGTTGAAAGCCAAGCTGATAGTTTCAAAGCATTTTCAGAGTGTTTTTTCATCCTGATCTCCAAGGTCTCTATTCCCTGAATTGTCTGAAAACTGTTGAAAGGACTTGGTGCACTTCCTAAATCTCGTAATCCCTCGATACGAACCTTAGCAATAAAAGCTATTGTGCCAAGGGCTTCGTGATAATTCAATCCATGATAGCTTGGATTAGGTTCTGTAAACTCCGGAAAGTTCCCATTCCCCCAATTAAAAGTCCCTGCATCGATTATAACTCCTCCCAATGAAGTTCCATTTCCTGTCAAATATTTTGTCAACGAATGAATGACAATATTAGCACCATGCTCAATAGGATTCAACAATGCCGGTGAAGCAACCGTGTTATCCACTACAAAAGGAACTTTTGCTTCTTTTGCTTTACTTGAAATAGCTTTCAAGTCCAAGACATCCAATTTAGGATTCCCTAAAGATTCTGAAAAAAAGAGTCGTGTATTAGATTTAATTGCTTTTGTGAAATTGTCAGCATCATCAGGATCTACAAAAGTTGTTGTGATACCAAAACGTGGTAAGGTATTGGACAATAAATTATAAGTCCCTCCATAAAGGCTGCTTGAAGCCACTATATGGTCTCCCGTTTTAAGAATTACCATAAGTGTAGTTGCAATAGCTGCAGTTCCTGAAGCAGTAGCTACGGCAGCAACTCCACCTTCCATAGCAGCTAGTCTTTGCTCCAATACATCATTGGTAGGATTGTTTAAACGTGTATATATAAATCCTGGTTCTGCCAAAGAAAAAAGATTAGCTGCATGATCTGAATCTTTAAATACATACGATGTTGTTTGATAAATTGGAACGGCTTGAGTTCCATTTGAAGTTGAAGCATCATGTCCTGCATGAAGTGCTTTAGTTGCGAGTTGATTACTCATAATTGAAATGATTTTTTAATTTTTGTTATATAATCTAATTGTTCCCAGGTGAAAAGCTCTACTTTCTTCGATACTTTTCCGTTATACGGGGATTCAAACGTTTTGGTTATAGTTCGAGGCATACGCCCCATATGCCCGTAGGAGGCGGTTTCTAAATACATTGGATTTCTAAGTTTCAAACGTTGTTCTACAGCATAGGGACGTAAATCGAATAATAATCTTGCTTTTTTAGCAATTTGTTGATCGGTTAATTTCACATTTGCTGTTCCATAAGTATTGATGTAAACTGAGGTAGGTTCAATTACTCCTATGGCATAACTCAGTTGAACCAGTATTTCATCAGCTACTCCTGCTGCAACAAGGTTTTTTGCCATATGCCTTGATGCATAAGCAGCACTTCGATCAACCTTACTTGGGTCTTTTCCGCTAAAAGCACCTCCTCCATGACCTCCTTTACCACCATAGGTGTCAACAATAATCTTTCTCCCCGTCAATCCAGTATCCCCATGTGGTCCTCCAATTACAAATTTTCCTGTAGGATTTATATGATAGGTAATATCAGATCCAAATAATTTTTGAACATGAGGTTCGCATTTCTCCAATAAACGTGGAATAAGAACTGAAATGATATCAGATTTAATTATATCTAACATCTTGATTTCGTCAGTTTCAAAATCGTCATGTTGAGTGGATATGACTATAGTGTCAATTCTCAGTGCTTTATTTTCATCATTATATTCTATAGTAACTTGAGATTTTGCATCAGGTCGTAAATAGGTGATGTCGTTATTTTCTCTTCTCAAAACAGCAAGTTCAATTAAGATTTTGTGAGAAAGGTCCAATGCTAAAGGAATGTAATTCTCCGTTTCTTTACACGCATAACCAAACATGATTCCCTGATCACCTGCCCCTTGTGATTCTTTTTCTTGACGATCAACACCTCTATTAATGTCCTGAGATTGTTCATGAATCAGAGAAATTACCCCACAAGAATCTCCACTAAATTGATAAGCTCCTTTTGTGTAACCAATGGTATTAATTGTTTCTCGGGCAATGGATTGAACATCCAAGTAGGTTGAACTCTTAACCTCCCCTGCTAAAATTACTTGACCTGTAGTTACCATGGTTTCACAGGCTACTTTGCTCTTAGGGTCAAATGCAAGAAAGTTATCTAATAACGCGTCACTAATCTGATCTGCAATTTTATCGGGGTGACCTTCACTTACTGATTCTGAAGTAAAAAAATATGACATTTAATTATTGCTTTTAGGGAAGGATTCAAACGGTGCGTTTTGAAAAGCAACACTGTTTTAGCATTTTTTTTTCGAGGTTTGCAATCAGTCAAATCCTTCCTCGTTATATTATTCAAAATTACATTTTTTTTTTAAAACACAAAGTTTACTTGAAAAAAATGCTTTCATGGTTGTTTTAAAAGCATATTTCTTTTTTGTTTTCAAAAAAGCAATTACTTTGCATACAGACTTCTTAAAATAAAAAATGCATATTGCCATAGCTGGAAATATTGGAGCAGGAAAAACGAGTTTAACAGAACTTATTGCTAAACACTATAACTGGGAAGCCAATTTCGAAGACGTAATTGACAATCCCTATCTCGACGATTTTTATAACCATATGGAACGATGGTCATTTAACCTCCAAGTTTATTTCCTTAAAAGTAGATTCCAACAACTTTTATCATTTAAAGACAATAAAAAAACTATTGTTCAGGACCGAACTATATACGAAGATGCACACATCTTTGCTCCAAACCTAAATGCAATGGGGCTTATGAATCAGCGTGATTTTAAAAATTACCAACAGCTTTTTGATTTAGTAGAATCTTTGATTGAAGGTCCTGATTTGTTAATCTATCTCAGAAGTAGTATTTCTAATTTAGTTAGTAAAATTCATAAACGCGGAAGGGAATATGAAAATAGTATCAGCATTGACTATCTAAGTAGATTAAATGAGCGATATGAAGCTTGGATCAGTACTTACGATAAGAATAAAATGATTATAATTGATGTTGACGGACTAGACTTTGTAGAAAACACAGATGATTTAAAATCCGTTGTTGCAGAAATTGATAAGGGACTTTCAAAAATTACATAAAAAAATCGAGCAAAACTGACCTTTTTAAATCCCAAGAGGTTTATTTAATAGCAATTTTTTTATCAAGTAATTATGAATTTTTAAGTTTTATATTAAGTCATCAGTAACTTAAAAATTCATTTATTATTTCACCTTGAGTTTACTCGTAGCTACTTTAACAGTTTATTTAATTTCATTTCCTTCAACTACCGACTCAACTATTTGACTATCATTTAATTTACTTTCTGTGTAGGCGGTCACCTCCACATTATCCATTGCAATACTTGGAGCAATAACCAATGCAACGACCGACATTAATTTGAGTAAGATATTCAATGAAGGGCCAGAAGTATCTTTAAAGGGATCTCCTACAGTGTCACCTACAACAGCAGCTTTGTGAGAATCTGTTCCTTTTTTCCCTTGTTCTTCAATCATTTTCTTTGCGTTATCCCAAGCACCCCCTGCATTTGACTGGAAAATGGCCATTAATACCCCACATGTAGTTACCCCTGCGAGTAGGCCGCCAAGCATTTCCGCACCTCCAATGAAGCCAACTGAAACAGGAACTACAATAGCAAGTACACCAGGGAGAACCATCTCTTTAATGGAGGCAGTAGTTGAAATTTCAACACACTTGTCATATTCAGCAATTCCATCTGCCGCATCAAATATTTTTCTGTCTGCTACAGAGGCTTTTGTCATGTCTGAATCATATTTAATCATCACATCAAGAGCTGCTCTTAGGGCTGGGATATCTCTAAATTGACGTCGCACCTCTTCAATCATAGCCATAGCTGCCCTTCCAACCGCATTCATTGACAAGGCAGAGAAAACGAAAGGTAACATTCCACCTACCAATAATCCTGCCATAATCTTAGGTTGCGATACATCAATAGAAGTTACGTTAGCAGTTTTCATAAAAGCAGCAAATAAAGCTAAAGCGGTCAATGCAGCTGAGGCAATTGCAAATCCTTTTCCAATGGCTGCTGTAGTGTTTCCAACTGCGTCCAATTTATCTGTACGTTCACGAACTTCGCTTGGTAATTCTGCCATTTCAGCTATCCCGCCGGCATTGTCAGAAATAGGTCCGTAAGCGTCAACTGCTAACTGAATTCCCGTGTTGGCAAGCATACCTACTGCTGCAATTGCAATTCCATAGAGTCCTGCAAAATGATGAGAAACTATAATTGCTGCTGCAATTAATATAATTGGAATTGCAGTAGACATCATCCCTACACCTAAACCGGCAATGATATTTGTTGCTGCACCCGTTTCAGATTGCTTTACAATAGAATTTACAGGCTTGGTTCCAGTTCCAGTATAATATTCTGTAACTTTTCCTACTGCTAAACCAGCTATAAGACCAGTAATAGTAGCATAGAAAACACCCATGTAGCCGGAGGGCAAACCTTCTATACTCTCAGGAATGAATGCTTTTATTATAATGAAAGATGCAACAAGCATTAAACCTGCTGAACCAAACTCTCCTAAATTTAGTGCCGCATGAGGGGAGCCTCCTTCTTTAACACGCACAAAAAATGTTCCTATTATGGACATGACTATACCAACAGCAGCTAGAGCTAAAGGAAGATATACAGCTCCCAGACCATTAAATTCCGGTGTTACAATTAATGCTCCTAATACCATGGTGCCAATGATTGAACCTACATAAGACTCAAAAAGATCTGCTCCCATTCCAGCAACATCACCAACGTTATCTCCAACATTATCTGCAATTGTTGCAGGGTTTAAAGGGTGATCTTCAGGAATACCAGCTTCTACTTTACCAACAAGGTCAGCACCAACATCGGCTGCTTTCGTATAAATACCTCCACCAACACGTGCAAATAATGCAATGGATGATGCTCCTAGAGAAAATCCAGAAAGCACATTTAGCACCTCTGTAATTTCCCAACCTTGTCCACTATAAATTGCAAATAAACCACTCAAGCCTAAAACACCTAATCCAACAACACCTAATCCCATAACTGCGCCTCCAGCAAAGGCTACTTCTAATGCTTTACCTAAAGAGGTTCTTGCCGCATTTGTAGTTCTTACGTTTGCTTTAGTAGCTACTTTCATTCCAATAAATCCAGAAAGTGCTGAACAAATTGCGCCAACAATAAAAGACACGGCAACCATACCATTAGACCCAGCTTCAGCTTGTCCTTTAAAAAATAATAACACTGCGACAGCAATAACAAATATTGATAATATTTTATATTCTGCTTTTAAAAAAGACATTGCACCGTCCGCAATATTTTTCGCAATACGAGCCATTTTCTCATTTCCTACATCTTGTTTAGAGACCCAGCTGTTTTTAAAAAAAACGAAAAGAAGTGCTAAAACTCCAAAAGCAGGTAAAAATTTAATGATGAATTCCATTTTAATGTAATTAGTTTTTTAATAATTCGTCCGTAAAAGTAGTAAAACAAAGCTTAATTTAATACCCAATCGTAGATCAATTTAATAAGTTAAAAATAGACTTTATAAACCAAGGAATTTAATTTATTTATAGAGTACTTTTTTAATTGATTTCACAACATCACCAGCATTTGGTAACCATTGCTCTAAAAGAACAGGAGAATAGGGTGCTGGAGTATCTGCTGTATTTATTTTCTCTACAGGGGCATCTAGATAATCAAAAATTTGGCTTTGTACCTGATATGTTATTTCTGTGGATATATTTCCAAATGGCCAAGATTCTTCCAGGATTACAAGTCGATTTGTTTTTTTAACAGACTCGAATATGGTCTGATAATCTAGTGGACGAATGGTCCTTAAGTCTATAATTTCGCACTCTATATTTTCTTTGGTAAGAATTTCAGCTGCTTTAAAAGCTTCTTTTAAAATTTTACCGAAAGAGACTAAGGTTACATCCCTTCCAGAACGTTTTATTTCAGCAATACCTATTGGGAGTGTATATTCTCCTTCTGGGACCTCCCCCTTATCACCGTACATTTGTTCTGATTCCATAAAAATTACTGGATCATCATCCCGAATTGCAGATTTTAAAAGTCCCTTTGCGTCATAAGGGTTAGAAGGTACTATAACTTTTAATCCAGGACAATTGGCATACCAGCTTTCAAAGGCCTGGGAGTGTGTAGCTGCTAATTGTCCAGCTGAACCAGTAGGTCCCCTAAAAACAATAGGGCAAGGAAATTGGCCACCAGACATTTGTCTAATCTTGGATGCATTGTTTATGATTTGATCAATTCCCACAAGGGCAAAATTAAAAGTCATGTATTCTATAATAGGTCTATTACCTGTCATAGTAGATCCTACTCCAACCCCTGAAAATCCTGCTTCTGAAATTGGTGTATCAATTACTCTTTTTTCTCCAAATTCATCAAGCATTCCTTTTGAGGCTTTGTAAGCACCATTATACTCAGCTACTTCTTCACCCATTAGGTATATTGATTCATCCCTTCGCATCTCTTCACTCATTGCCTCTGCAATGGCTTGTCTAAATTGTATAGTCTTCATAGGATTTTAATAATTGAGGTGCAAATTTAACCAATAATTATCTATTTAGTTAGCTCAATAAAAAAGGAAAATATTCGTTATTAACAAATACCCCGTAATTTTTCTCAAACAAAGGTAAATACTATAAATTTGTTTATATGAAATTAATTCAGATGTCAGTAAAAGGAATCTCTTATAGTGAAACCCAGACAGGAGCGTATGCTCTAATTTTAAGTGAGAGTAAAGGTGATAGAAAATTACCTGTCATTATAGGAGGATTCGAAGCGCAATCAATCGCTATAGCACTAGAAAAAGAAGTAAAACCAAGTAGACCATTGACTCATGATCTTTTTAAAAGTTTTGCTGAAAGGTTTGAAATATTGGTAAAGCAAGTTATCATTCATAAACTAGTAGATGGAATTTTTTTCTCAAGTATTATCTGCGAGAGGGACAAAATTGAAGAAATCATTGATTCTAGAACTTCTGATGCCATTGCTCTTGCACTAAGATATAATTCTCCAATTTACACATATGATTCTATTTTAGAAAAAGCAGGGTTTTCCGCAGCAGTTTCATCAGGAGAGAAAAAACTTTCTGAAGACAATTGGATTGAAAACTTTGTTTCAGAGCAAAATAAAAAAACAGGTTTTAATGAGAATTTATCAGAACTATCGGTAAAAAAACTCAAAAACCTCTTAAGTGCACTAGTGCTCCAAGAAAATTACGAAAAAGCTGCAAGAGTTCGTGATGAACTTTCCAAAAGAAAAACATAAAACCATTTGTTAATTTTTTTTGAAAAATTTTTTTTCAAACTTACTTTCTTTCCTCCAATTGCAACTACTTTTGAAAAAGCAATCAGCATAGAGAATGAAACAATATTTAGACTTACTTCAACACATCAATACTAAGGGTGTAGAAAAAACTGATAGAACTGGTACTGGAACAAAAAGCGTTTTTGGATATCAAATGCGGTTTGACCTTTCAAAGGGGTTCCCTCTTTTGACTACTAAAAAAATTCATTTGAAGTCCCTTATTCATGAACTTTTATGGTTTATAAAAGGCTCAACTAACATTGAATATCTTCAAGAAAATGGTGTTAAAATATGGAATGAGTGGGCAGATAAAAGAGGGGATTTAGGCCCTGTATACGGTCACCAATGGCGGAATTGGAATAGTGAGGGTATCGATCAAATTCAAGGTGTAATTGACACTTTAAAATCAAATCCTAATAGCAGAAGGATGATGGTGTCAGCATGGAATCCAAGTGTGCTCCCTGACACCAGCGTTTCGTTTGCTGAAAATGTGAAAAATAACAAGGCTGCTCTTCCTCCCTGTCATGCTTTTTTTCAGTTTTATGTTGCTGAAAATAAGCTTTCCTGTCAATTATATCAACGTAGTGCAGATGTTTTTTTAGGAGTCCCATTTAATATCGGATCTTATGCACTCTTAACAATGATGGTTGCCCAAGTTTGTGATTATCAAGCAGGAGACTTTATACATACTTTTGGAGATGTACATATCTACTCTAATCACAAGGAGCAAATTCAAGAACAGCTTACACGATCTCCAAAGCCCTTGCCAATTATGAAACTGAACCGAAACATTAAAAATATTTTTGATTTTACTTATGAAGATTTTGAACTTCTCAATTACAATCCACATCCATTAATCAAGGGAAAGGTTGCCATATAGAATTTTAAATTCTTTTAGTGCTAGAATAAGTTTTTTGAGATCAGCATCAGTGTTATAAAAGTGAAATGAAATACGAATCCCTTTACCTCTTATCACACATCTTATATTCTTCTTTTTAAGAAATTGAAACAACAACTCACCACCTTTAATACTGAAAATTGAACTATGATTAGACCTTTCTGATACCCAACGGGGAAGAAATCCAAGTGTGGTAAGTTCTGCTTTTGCTTTTTGGCTTAGGATAGACTTCTTTTTAATTAATTTTTTGAAATCGTATTGGTCTAATTGTTTTAATGAAAAGTCTAAACTAGCCAACCCTAGTATATTAAAATGGCCTTGAAAAAATCGTTCCCTAATTTTTTCCAAAGCCAAACCAAGCTTACTTTCCAGGTTTTGTGAAATCATTAAAATCCCATTACCAAATCCTGACAATAACCATTTGTAACCACTTCCAATGACCATGTCAAAAGGTGATTTATCGAAATTAAATTCATAAGCTCCCAAGAACTGGGTTCCATCCCCTATTATAATTAATTCAGGATAATCATTTTTTATTCGAATTAAGAAATCTTGATCAATTAATAGTCCATTTGTGTACTGAACGATACTCAATGCTAGTATATCTATTGGCTCTGATTTTAATTTATTCTCAATTGCTTGCTCAAGATTATATTCCATAGCAATCATGGTATAATTAAAATTTTGTTCTTTAAAGGCATTAGTTAAAGAGGGGTAGTCATCATCAATAATCATAACTTTCATCTCCTTTGAAAAAAATGAAAGAGCTATTCTAATTCCAGAAGAAAAATTTGAAATGCCAAAGATACGACCAGCAGCTAGACCAAAAAAAGAAGCAAAATTATTGTGAATTGATTCCAATTTTGCATCAGCTTCTATCTTATAATAATCTCCACCTATTGAAAGGTAATCTTCTTCGTGAGTTCTTCTAAATTTAGCAAGCTCAGATGACATTAAACCAACATAGGCAGTATTGAGGTAAGTAATATTTGTTAATAACGGATATTGATCTTTATTCATAGGTTAGCAAGAAAGTGTAATTTTATCCAAAAATAATCTTTTAGTAGGATGAATGAATTAAAATTTTCAAATGAAATTACTTTAATTGCTGCAGCATCTGAAAATAACGCTCTTGGAAAAGATAATCAACTTATTTGGCATATCTCTGAAGATTTAAAGCGCTTTAAAAAACTTACCCAAGGGCATGCAATAATTATGGGAAGAAAAACCTTTGAATCTATGCCCAAGGCACTGCCTGATAGGAAAAATATCATTTTAACCAATAACAAATATTATAAGGCACAAGGGGCATTTATTGCACATACTATTGAAGAGGCTTTAAAACTAACAGACAAAGATTTACAGCCTTTTGTTATTGGTGGAGGAGAAATTTATTCACTTTTCATATCTATTGCAGATAGCATTGAATTAACTCGAGTACATAGCACTTTTGAGGGTGATGCATTTTTTCCAATAATTGATTCAAAAAATTGGAAATTGGTTAAGGAAGAAAAACATTTTAGTTCAAAAGATCAGCCTCATGATTATTCGTACTTGAAATATAAAAAATTTAATTAGTGAAAGCATTCGTGTTTCCGGGACAAGGAGCCCAATTTCCAGGTATGGGAAAAGAACTCTATGAAAATAGTTTGGTAGCAAAAAAACGATTTAATCAAGCTAATAAAATTTTAGGTTTTGAAATCACCAAAATTATGTTTGGGGAAGATGCTGATTCCTTAAAACAAACTAGAGTTACTCAACCTGCTATTTTTTTACATTCAACTATCTTAAGTGAAGTCATGGACGATCGTTTCCATGCAGAAATGATCGCTGGTCATTCTTTGGGTGAGTTTTCCGCTTTGGTTGCAGCAGGTGTCTTAAGTTTTGAGCAAGGGCTGACTCTTGTTCGTGAAAGAGCTTTGGCTATGCAGGCTGCATGTAATGAAATTTCTGGAACAATGGCAGCTGTTCTAGGTTTAGAAGATAAAAAAATTGAGTCTATTTGTGATTCCATATCAGGGGTTGTTGTTCCAGCAAATTACAATTGCCCTGGACAGATAGTAATTTCAGGAGCTATAGAAGCAGTTGAAGATGCTTGTGAAGCTTTGAAAGAAGCTGGCGCTAGAAGAGCCTTATTACTCCCAGTAGGAGGAGCTTTTCATTCGCCTTTAATGGAACCTGCAAAAGAAAGATTGGCAAAAGCTATTGAAAATACGAATTTCAATGTACCTAGCTGTCCTGTTTATCAAAATGTTACAGCAACTGGAATTACTAATCCAGAAGAAATCAGAATAAATCTCATGGCACAGCTAACTGCTCCCGTTCGTTGGACTCAAAGTGTTCAGCAAATGATAACAGATGGTGCTTCGCATTTTACAGAAGTCGGACCTGGTAAAGTTATTCAAGGATTGATTAAAAAAATAGATCAAAGTATAGAAACTACTTCAGGCAATTAAAATTTTTATTCAAAAAATTCTAAAACTTTCGTTGCTATGAAACGTGTTTGATCATTAGTCAATTCAGAATGCATGGGTAAAGAAATAACTTCATTGACTAATCTATTAGTAACTATAAAATTTGATGAAATAACCTGAGGATCAGCATACGCTTTTTGAGCATGAAGTGGAACTGGATAATATACAGCAGATGGAATTTCATAATTGGCTAGATGATCAACCAAGCCATCTCTATCCGCATCTAGAACTCTGAGAGTATATTGATGAAATACATGTGAATTACATGCTCCTGCTTTATAAGGAATGACAAGATTTTTATGATTTTTGAAATAATCAGAATAGCGTATTGCCGCTTCCTTTCTTCGTTCATTGTAAAAATCTAAATATTGTAACTTAACCTTTAATACCGCAGCTTGAAGGGCATCAAGTCGAGAATTTACGCCAACCACCTCGTGGTACTAACGTTTATACATACCATGATTTATAATTGCTCTTATAAAATAAGCCAGCTTATCGTCGTTAGTCAAAATCGCTCCTCCGTCACCATAAGCTCCTAAGTTTTTTGAAGGAAAAAAGGAGGTTGCAGCAACATGACCTAAAGTTCCTGTTTTTGCTTCTGTACCATCGGCAAAAGTATGTGTCGCGCCAATCCCTTGAGCGTTATCTTCTAGTACAAATAAATTATACTTTTTAGCAATCCCTAAAATGGAATCCATATCAGCGCACTGTCCAAAAAGATGGACTGGTATAATGGCTTTAGTCTTTGGTGTGATTGCTTTTTCAATTGCTATTGGATCAATGTTGAATGTCTTAAGATCTACATCGACCAAAACAGGTTTTAACTTTAATAATGATATAACTTCAACAGAAGCAGCAAATGTAAAGTCAGAGGTTATAACCTCATCACCTGGGACTAATTTAAGTCCCATTAAAGCAATCTGAAGTGCATCCGTGCCGTTAGCACAAGGAATCACGTGTTTTATATTTAGGTAACTTTCCATATCTTTTTGAAAAGCCTTTACCATGGGCCCATTGATAAATGTGGAATTATCTAAGATCTGAGCCATATTATCAGAAACTTCATCTCGAATGAAGTCATACTGACCCTTTAAATCCACCATTTGGATTTTTTTCACATGTTTAAATTTTTAAGTATTTATTTTAAAAAAGTGTTTTCAAGCCATAAGTTTACAAATAAACTAAAAAATTAGAAGTCATTTTGTACTAAACCAAAGTTTCAAACCTTTGTGGTATTCTAACCAATGTATTCCCTTTTAAAGTTGCAGGTTTGTTCCAAGCATACCATTTTCTTCGTTCTGTAAAATACATTCTTGCTTTTTTAAAAAAATAATCTCCTTCATGAGGATCTTGGGTTTTCAATATTTCGAATAATTGAAATCTTCGATCAAAATGGCGTTTCCAACCTGAGGAAAGCAATTGTTTATTTTTGGAATTTTCTTTTGCTTTAAAATAATCTACTAGACCAAAATGAAAAAGAAATAAATTAGGATCAATAGTAAAGTTTTTACCTTTTATTCGGTGAAATCCAGAACCCCACTCTAGAGGCTTTAGTGCAATTACCGGTTTGGTATAGCGATCTGAAACTTGAGCAAAAGCTCTTTGAGATAGAAAAGGCTTACTTAAATCAATGGGCCCCTCTAAAGTTGTATGTTGGCCAACGTCTAATCCAAGGCCAGACAGTGAACTACTTTTAAAATCAGAGGATAAATAATCCTTTAAAGACATTTTTATTAATGGATCCAATACTAAAAACTCGTCAATATCCATAGCTAAAACGATCTCATACTTCTCAAATAAGTCATGTGAGAATTTTGAAATATATTTAACACGCTTTCGATCACCTTTTGCTCTTCTATATTTTACATGTGGAATTTGAAAGCAGTTGATTTTTTGTGCAAGATTAGGGGGTTTCTGATCCATCCCATCAACAAAAAGATATAAGTTTTTAAAACCAAACTTAATTCCGTAATACATTATCCATTTGTCTACAAAAAAAGTATCATTTCTAACCATCGAAATTACTGCTACAGAATTTTTTTTTTTCATTTTATATCTAATTCAAGTAATGTCTTCATTTTCTGAATAACCTTTTCTTGATCTTTTACATTTGCTAAATCCAAACTTTGGGCGCAGATAAAAAGGAAGTTTTTGTTATTTCCTGCTATGCTTAATTTACGATTTACATATTCCTTACCTCGTTTATGTGTCCTAAGATATATAACTTGAGATATCATTCTATTTTTATTTCCTGACTTAATCTCCAAATGATTTGCTAGTGCAACAGTATTAAATTGGTAATAATTCCTGAATCTGAAAGAAATATTTTTTTTTAGCATTTCGGGGTGGTTGTCAAAATAGTTTTTAAGCGTTTGCCTATTAAGTGCAACAGGTGTATGCCCAGATCTAAAATATCGCCATCGAAATCCCAATTTTTTTGCTGCATTCCACTGATTTACCTGAAAAGAAGCTGAACGCTCTTGATGTTTTTTTGAAGTAAAAAACTGCATGAATTTTTCTTTTAATTCATCCCATAGCAATCGTTCATATGGAGGAAAACTCCACTTCCCTCTTAAAACTGGTTTATTATTGACAAACCAATCAGAAGGATTAATAGGTCTTAGAAGAAAAATGTCGTCATTAAAATAAACAAATTGATCTGAAAGCCCTTTAATTCTCCAGAGCATATTACTAATACAAATACTATTGAAAGTAGGAGTATAATCTTCATATCCTTCAAAAATTTCGTAGTGATCAACAATGCGAATATCTCTGAAACGTTCTGGAAAATACTGTTTTATAGCTCGATCTATTTTAGGATCTTGCTGATCAGTAACTATAAAAATATTTCGTATGAAGGGTGCAAACTTTAAAATTGAAAGCACACAATATTCAACTTCATTCAAGGAATGAAAACGAGTTTGAGATGCACCAGGATGAAAAAAAGATCCATTAGATTTCAGAAAACTTGTTTTTTTCTGGCGAATTACGGGGTCTGCACCGTCTACCCATGCAACTACAATATCTATTGGATGATGTGTTATTTTTTTCAACTATTAAATTAACAATTAAAGATAGTCATTTGAAGTTGGGTTAAAATTATAAAAGAACTTCTAATTAAAATTTTAAAGTTTATGATTTTTAGTAGTTGTATATTTGAAACAACTTAATCTTTACAAATGAAAAATATTTTTTTCTTTTTATTTACAAGTATTACTTTCTGTCAAACAGAAGATAAATTACCTAATATTATTCTTATGATTGGAGATGGAATGGGGCTTTCTCATATAAGTGCCGGGATGTATGCTAACAATAACTCAACTATTCTTGAAGAGTTCGAATATGTAGGCTTATCAAAAACTCATTCATTAAATTATTTGGTTACAGATTCTGCAGCCTCTGGAACTGCAATGGCTTCTGGATTCAAAACTTTTAATAGGGTTGTGGGAATAGATGAAAATAACATGAAACCAAAAAGTATTTTAGAGATCTGTAAAGAAAAAAAATATGATGTTGGCCTTGTTGTCACCTCTGAAATAGTTCATGCAACGCCTGCTTGTTTTTATGCTAAGATTCCATCCAGATATGATTATGAAGATATTGCGCTTCAATTAAGCGAGCATAATGTTGATTTATTTGTTGGAGGAGGAAAAGATTACTTCAATAAAAGGAAAGACAAGAGAAATTTGTTAGAGGAGATGTCCAATTATACTTTTGTTAATAATTTTGAAGAATTTAAAAACTCTACTTCCAAAAAAATTGGTTTTTTCACCTATCCGAGTAAACCTCCACCAAAAGACCTTGGAAGAAAACCAAGTCTTGATGATCTCACCCAAGAAAGTTTAAAAAAAATATCTCAAAAAAAACCTTTTTTTATGATGATAGAAGGTTCACAGATTGATTGGGGAGCACATGATAATTCCTTAAGCTATGTTCTTTCTGAGTTTAAAGAATTTGATTTAGCTATTTCCAAAGCTTTAGAATTTGCTAAAGCAGATGGAAATACACTAGTTATAGTTACTGCTGATCATGAAACTGGGGGTTTGTCTTTAAGTGGAGGAAATGTTAAAAAATCTCGCATTAAAGCTGATTTTTCAACTGGTGGTCATAGTGGATCAATGGTGCCCGTTTTCAGTTATGGCCCAAATTCGGAATTGTTTTCTGGTATATATGAAAACACAGCCATCTTTGACAAGATGCTAAAAGCTATTGAAAATTAAATAGCTATTTGGTTCTTGCTTCTGCCACTATCACTTCATTAAATCTAATATTATCTTCAAGAACTTCATAGAATGAACCCATAAATTCAAACATAGTTTTGAATTCTTTAGGATCTGAAAATTCATTCTCAAATGAAGCAACCATTTCCAATAACAAGTCTTTTTTATTTAAAAACTGATCTCTAACTTCATCAAAGTATTGTTGCTCTCGTTTAAAACCTCTGTACTTTCTATCTTTAACAGAATTAATTCCTAAAGTAGTATTTACAGTAGCATAACTCGGGTTTACCCAACCTGTCATATCAAAATCGTAAGGGAGAGGGATAATCTCTTTATCAACATATAAGAGTTTACCATTGTGTTGATAAGCAACTGAAAAATCTGTATTACCTAATAAAAATTGAAAAAAAGCATTTTGAACTGATGTGAGATGCTGCATTGCCATAGGATGGATAAAGCGCTCCATTACTTTGCCCTCGTGTCGTTTTGCTACCCTTTTGTCATCTTCTATTAAGAATCCTTTCAATTGAAAGGTTTTAGTTTTTTTCCCCTTTGGTTCCGTGAATTCAATGTTAACTCTCCTTGTCTTGAAATGAAAAGGAGATATTTTTTCATAGATTTTGTAGGCTATGAATTCTTGTAAAACATTATCGTTATTTTCATTTTCAATTAAACAAGGTAATACTAATTTCATTGTTTTATTTCCATCAAAAAGTGTTTCAGAATATTGATCCTTTTTAATTTTCATTTTTACAGGAGGGAAGTAGCATTTATTTCGACGAAAATTACCTCTTGCCCTAAGGTTGACCTCGATATCTGACCACTTTTCTTCATGGTTGTACGACATTGTGGTTGTTATAAAAGTCGTATCGTCTGTATTCCTATTTAGATCTTTATTGGAATATCCCAATTTAATTTCAAGTGGACTTTGATTCTTATAGAGTTCATCTGATTTTAAATCATTTTGTGCTGAGAGTATCCCTGTGAACAGCAAAATGAATGAACATAACGCTTGTTTATTCATAATTTAGTTAATAAATTCACTCAAATATAATAAATGTTTTTTATGTCTAGATACCTATCTATTATCAATTATCGAACTTTAATAACCCTTATTCTTTCTTTAATTGTTCCATTAGTAGCCTATAAATTTCGAGTCGTTTACAACATTGACCTTACTCTTATGAGTATTGCCATAATCTTTCCTTTGGTATTCACAATTCGGGGAGCATTTAGAAGAAGAGAAAAGGCATTAGAGCATTTAAGTCTTTACCGAGCTGCTCTCAAAACAATTGAAAACCTAATTCAATTTTCCCCTAAGATTAGTGATGAAGACAAGCTTCAGGGCCAAGGGAAAATTGATAACCTTAATGATGCCTTATATAATCATTTAACTACTCCATCTGAAGACCCTATAGAGATTGATGACGCCTATGAAAGCTTTTTGGATTTTGTGCGAGCAAAAAATGAGACCATATCTGGTGGTACTAGGGAAAAAATATTTCGTTTTCTAAAGGACGTAATAGACAGCGCAGACAACTTAATTGCCATCCATTCACATCGTACCCCAATTAGCTTAAAAGCTTATTGCCTAATTTTTATATATATTTTTCCAGTTATCTATACACCAACGATAATCAACAAAATAGGGGTTGACAATCCTAGTTGGTTAACTTTTTTTATTGTGATACTTAGCGAGTTTATTTTAATATCTCTCTACAATATACAAGATCAAATGGAACATCCTTTCGACGATGACGGCTTAGATGATATTAAACTAAAGCTATTCAGCATCAAAAGAAAGTAATTTATATATTGTTTTTGAATGTTTTATCTTGTTAATGCTTATGGTGTAATTTAATTAATTCATACCCTTTCCCTTTTAATTAAAAACTCATGAAATGAAAAACTTACTTTTGGCACTTATTTTATCGTTCCTTATTGGGTGTAGAAATATTACCCCTGAGCAAAAACTCAGTAACATAATTGAAACCTACCAAAACTTTCAACAAAATAGCGATTCAAATTATCCATTGGGTGATTACAGTGAGTCAAAATTTGAAAAAAGAGCTTTTTTTTGTGATTCCCTCTTAACTCAATTGCAAGCGCTTAATCCAAATACTTTAAAAGAAGACGATAAAATCTCATACGAGCTCCTTGAATTTGTATTGAATGAAGTTGTAATTAAATACAAATTCAAAACGCATTGGAATCCAATTCTTTCTGATGCAGGATTTCACTCAAGTCTTACTTACCAAGTCCGACCAATTACCACTAAAAAAGATGCTTTGAAGTATCTAGAAAAACTTAAAGCAATACCTCTTTATATCCAACAACAAACAGAACTTATTCGAAAGGGACTTGATGCCGGAATGGGCCAACCATTGATAATATTTAAAGGCTATGAATCAACTTACGAACAGCATATTACAGCTACGGCTGAAGAAAACTTTTATTACAGTACATTTTTAAAACTTCCAACTCAACTTTCTGAAGAAGAAATAGATTCAATCCAAATAGCAGCAAAAGAGGTTATTTTAGAAAATGTAATTCCTAGTTTTAAATTTATTAAAACATTCTTTGAAGATGAATATTACCCAAATACCAGAAAATCAATCGGCATTTCTAATATTCCAAATGGAAAAGCTTATTACCAAACACGAATTGATTTTTTCAGTACATTGGACCTAAGTCCTGAAGAAATTCACCAAAAAGGACTTGATGAAGTAGCTAGGATTAAAGCTCAAATGGAAGCTATTGTTCAAGAGGTGAACTTTAGAGGAACACTAGGAGAATTTATTACCTTTCTTCGAACAGATCCTCAATTTTATGCCAAGACTCCAGATGAACTTCTCAAACATGCCCGAAATATTGCAAAAAAACTAGATGAACAACTACCACGTTTTTTTAAAACACTACCAAGAAAACCTTATGGGGTAGCGCCCGTACCAGACGCAATTGCACCAAAATATACAGGTGGACGTTATGTAGGAACTTCTCCTGAAAGCACAGACCCAGGCTACTATTGGGTTAATACCTACAATCTACCTAGTAGACCTTTATATGTAATTCCCTCCTTAACAGCCCATGAAGCAGTACCTGGACATCATTTACAAGGTGCGCTGAATCAAGAATTGTCAGAGGACATCCCTCAATTTAGAAAAAATCTATATCTCTCAGCATATGGAGAAGGATGGGGTCTTTATACTGAATTTTTAGCAAATGAAATGGGAATATATACCACTCCTTTTGAACATTTTGGAAAATTAACCTATGAAATGTGGCGTGCATGTCGACTTGTAGTAGATACAGGAATACATGTGTTTGGATGGTCTCGTCAAAAAGCAGTTGATTTTATGACAGAAAATACTGCCCTTTCTATTCACGAAGTAAATACCGAAATTGATCGATATATCTCCTGGCCCGGTCAAGCACTATCTTACAAAATTGGGGAATTAAAAATACGTGAGTTAAGAGATTTAGCTGAAGAAAAATTAGGAAGTAAGTTCGATATCCGTGAATTTCATGAAAAAATTCTCGAAAAAGGAACCCTCACTTTACCCATCTTAGAATCAAGAATTTTTGACTATATAAGTATAAATTAGATTAAGATTATTGATTAAGCTATCCCTAATTTATAATCAATTTAAATTACAAAAAATCAATTTTTAAAAGAATTTCAAAAATGATTTTTTTATATTTAGATGTAATAAAGATTTGATTCAAAATAAGTAACTAGATAATGGAACAATTTCTACTAAATGTTAATGGGAAAAATTTAGAGGTTAATGTAGATCCAAATACACCTATACTATGGGTGCTTCGTGATCATTTAAATCTTGTAGGAACAAAGTATGGCTGTGGTATTGCTCAATGTGGTGCGTGTACGATTCATTTAAATGGAGCAGCAGTTCGCTCTTGTCAATTACCAATATCTTCTATTGGGAAAAATAAAGTGACAACTATAGAAGGGTTGTCTGAGAATGGAGAACATCCAGTCCAAAAAGCTTGGTTGGAACATGATGTCCCTCAGTGTGGGTATTGTCAATCAGGACAAATTATGAGTGCTTCCGCTCTTTTAGAAACTAATACAAATCCTTCTGATGAGGAAATTGATTCTGCAATGAATGGAAATATTTGCAGATGTGGAACCTATACCCGAATAAAAGCAGCAATCAAAACTGCCTCAAAATCTTAAAAAATATTTATGAATAAAGTGAAGACATCAATCGGTAGAAGATCTTTTATTAAAACAAGTACGATAGCTGGAGGTGGAATAATGCTTAGTTTTAATTGGTTAGCATCATGTGACATGACACCAAATCAATTTAAAGCACTGCCCAAAGAATGGTTTAAAATTAATGGATTTTTAAAAATCGGTGAAAATGGGCTAATAACAATAATGTCTCCAAATCCTGAAATCGGTCAAAATATAAAAACATCAATGCCAATGATTGTAGCTGAAGAATTAGACGCTAATTGGGATGATGTGATCGTGGAACAAGCGCCACTAAACACTTCTATTTTTAATAGACAAATAGCTGGTGGTAGTCAATCCATCCGTCAAGGCTGGAACAGTTTAAGAATGGCTGGTGCTACTGCTAGGGCAATGTTGGTTGAAGCTGCAGCTCAAAATTGGGGTGTTAATCAAAATGAAATCATCACTAGTAAAGGACAGTTAATTCATAAAGCTACTGGAAATATATCAGGATTTGGACCAATGGCATCTCTAGCCTCTGAAATGAAAGTTCCTAAAGAAGTATCTCTTAAAGAAATATCTGATTTTAAAATTATTGGAACTTCTAGAAAGAATGTAGATGGAGCAAAAATAATTACTGGACAGCCTCTCTATGGATTGGACTACTCTGCTGATAAAATGTTAATTGCGATGATTATTCATCCACCTGCCTTCGGAATGCAATTTAAATCGATGGATACAAGTCAAATAAAAAGTATGCCTGGTATAAAAGATGTTTTTTCGATAAAAACACAATTGGAAGATTATACTAAGCAATGGTGTGATACCGATTCATTTAATGAAATTGCTGTAATTGTTGGCGAAACAACCTGGCAAGTAATGCAAGCTAAAAAAGAACTTGAAGTAAAATGGGAGCTATCACCTGAAAAAACTGAAAAAGTCCAGGGTTGGGCTGGTGAATTTAAAGCTACAATTCCTAGTGGTTTAGAAAGTAGTTCAGATCATATGAAATTGATGGCCTCAATGGAAAATAAAAAAGCTAAAGTAGTTCGCCAAGATGGAAACCCAGAAGCCATGTTCGAAAAAGCAGTTAAAGTAGTTGAAAGGACATACACCTGTCCCTATTTAGCCCATAATACTATGGAAC
>JAQWNN010000002.1 GCA_029268555.1 Flavobacteriaceae bacterium | reverse complement strand
TGCAGCCATGAGTTCTACTGCTTCTGAACTTAATGCCCTAGCTGCAACAACAACTGTAGATTTATACCAAAGAAATTTTGGGTCAAAATCAGATCAGCATTATGTGAATGTATCGAAGGGTTTCACATTATTATGGGGACTAATTGCAATTAGTTTTGCAAGCATAGGGAATCTTTTTGAAAATCTTATTCAACTAGTAAATATAATTGGATCAATTTTCTATGGTACTATTCTAGGGGTGTTTTTGATTGCCATATTTATTAAAAATATTAAAGGAAAAGCTGCCTTTTGGGCAGCCGTTATTTCTGAATGTACGATTATTATCCTTTTTTCAATGGATGTGGTTTCTTTTTTATGGCTTAATTTAATAGGAGCTGTATTAACTATTTTGCTTGGTTTAATCTTTCAAAAACTATATACTTACAAATTTTAGGTATTTTAATATCAATTGATTGTAAGTTTATATTTTTAATAATTATTAAAAGTAAGATGGTATCGTATAATTTCCTCTGATATATTGGCAAGCATCAATAAAAAAGGCCTTCACCTGAAGACCTTAATAGTAGCGAGAGGGAGACTTGAACTCCCGACCTCCGGGTTATGAATCCGACGCTCTAACCGGCTGAGCTACCTCGCCATTTCGGTGGGCAAATATAAAAACATAATCTGCCACGTACAACCTTTTGAAAATATTTTAAAATAAATATGGTCCTTAACGATTTTTCAATATATTGGGAACATATTCCTAACCTATGAGTATAAAGAAAAATTTTTGCATAGAGTACGATTTTCATGCATCGCCTCAATTATTATTTCAATATCTTTCAACTCCTTCTGGACTATCTGAATGGTTTGCTGATAATGTAAATTCAAGAGGGGAAAGTTTTACCTTTATTTGGGATGATTCTGAGGAAACAGCATTGTTGCTGCAGAAAAAAAATAATGACAAAGTCAAGTTTCAGTGGCAAAACGATGAGGATGGATACGAGAATTATTATTTTGAATTTAAAATTCAAGTAGATGAAATCACAAAAGATGTTTCATTAATCATCACTGATTTCGCAGAAGAAGACGAAGTAGAAGAATCCAAGATGCTTTGGGATAATCTCGTTTCTGATTTAAAACAAGTTTTGGGTGCTAGCTAACTTGTTGTATGATAAATTCTAACGGTAATCTGATTTCAAGTTTTAATGAAATCCCAGAGGAATTTATTGAGCAATTACATACACAACTTTCAGTTTTAGAGGTTTTGCGTTTTGAAGACGGAAATATTTTATTTTGGGAGTTCCATTATTTTAGAATTCTTGCTAGCTTAAGAAGACATCGCTTTGAAATACCTATGAACTATACTATGGAGTATTTAGAAGCAGAGATTATTAGATTATCTAACGCTACTAGCTCTTCAAAGACGATTAAAGCTTTGATTAAGATTCAGTTTCTACCGTATCAAAAAAGTATTGTTTTTATTATGAGTTTAAGAGAATTACATTCTTTTAATAAAATTCAATCATCGAAAAATTATAGGCTAGATTTATTCAAAGAGGATTATATAAGAGCAACTAATTTATCTAACTTATCAAATACAAATGAAACTCTTTATTACATCGCAAGTAGGTATGCGAAAGAAAATGGTTTTGATGATTGTATAATTTTAAATGATCAAAAAAATCTTGTAGAAACACTTAAAGGTAGTTTATATCTTCTGCAAGGGGATAAAATATTAACCTCAACACTAAAATGTGGTTGTCAAGATTTTGCACTTCGCTCTGCATTTAACGAATGGGTTGAAAAAAAACAAAAAGTTTTTAAGCTTATCGAACAAGAAATCAATCCATTTGAGCTACAAAAATCTGAGGAATTAATGGTAATATCAATAGAATATGGGAGTCAGAGTATTAGCCAATACCGAAAAACAACTTATAATACTTGTCAATTGAATGAATTGTTCAGTAGGTTCATTCAATAACTTTATTAATTTGAATTAGGATTTTCAGGAGCATTAGACCATAATAAATATTTCCCTCCTAAAGCTCTCATTTCATTTTTCCAACATTCTTCTGGGTTCTGATTCATCCAATTATCAGACTTTATACTCTGAGAAACCACCCATGAATTCTCTTCAATTTCAGACTCTAATTGCCCTTTTGACCAACCACTATATCCTAGAAAAAAACGAACTTGATTTTGAGTCAAATTACCTGATTCTAGAAGTTCTAGAATTGATTGGAAATCACCACTCCAAAAAAGATTATTTTTTATTTGTATACTCTTCGGTATCAAATCACCTAATGTATGAGTAAAAAAAAGATTGTCTTGCTCTATTGGTCCGCCATAAAACATCGGGAAGGGGGTGGATATGTTTTCCATCAAATCATCCAAAGTATACTCTAATTTTTTATTTATAATGAAACCGACAGACCCAGATTTTTTAACATCAACCATAAGAACACATGAACGCTGAAAATTAAAATCACCAAATATTGATGGAGTTGCGACAAGAAAATTGCCTTGTTTCATGACTTGTGATATGAATGTATAAAAAAAGCTCCACTAGGGAGCCTTATTTATATTATTATAAAAATAATTAATTTACCGAGCTAGATAATTCAGCACCTGCCTTAAACTTAACTACATTTTTTGCTGCAATTTTAATTGTAGCTCCAGTTTGTGGATTTCTTCCATCACGAGCAGCTCTTCTAGAAACTGACCAAGATCCAAATCCAACTAGAGATACACGTCCTCCTTTTTTCAATGTTCCGCCAACACTTCCTAAGAAAGATTCTAATCCTTTTTTCGCTGCTGCTTTTGAGATGCCTGCATCTGCTGCCATTGCATCTATTAATTCTGTTTTGTTCATAATTATTTATTTATTTAGGTTATAATGACAAATTTATATGGAATTTCAAAAGACCAAAGAAAAATACTCGTAAATCCCCTTTTTTGTTGATAAGTAGAGGCTTTTGTTGATAATACTGAGGGTTTCCCTAGTGAATTCGAGCATTTGGGCCTATAGAATAGCCGTTCAGTAAAGCGCTGACTAACATTCTTTTTTTATTTGGCAACTGGATTTCTTTACAAATTAGACATCCTTCATTGGTAGCAATCATTAATTTTGAATCTTTTACAACAACTTGCCCTTTATCGAAATAATGTGCTGTTTTCTCAATCTGTGCATCAAAAATTTTAATTCTAAGGTTCTCACCATTGTTTTTTAAAATTGTCCACACACCTGGATAAGGGCTTAAACCTCGAATTTGATTTAAAATTACTCCTAAAGGTCTATTCCAATTAATACGTGTGTTATCAGAATTTAACTTAGGTGCAAGTTTTAATAGCTTTGATCTCTTTTGTGTTTTTGGTATAATTGATTTGCCCGAAAGTTGTAAAAGTGTTTTACTCAACAAAGGAGCTCCTATTTTTAATAATTTATTATGAAGGATTTCAAAATTATCCTCAACAAGTATTGGG
Organism: Flavobacteriaceae bacterium; assembly: GCA_029268555.1. Lineage (GTDB taxonomy): Bacteria > Bacteroidota > Bacteroidia > Flavobacteriales > Flavobacteriaceae > MS024-2A. Next base: position 7,311 of record JAQWNN010000002.1, on the reverse strand, counting down.
ATCGATTCTTTTAATAATAATGCACCAGAATCTATAGCTTCGTCAATTAAAAAAGTGGTAACTCCTGTTTCCTTTTCACCATTTATTAAAACCCAATTAATTGGTGCCGCTCCCCTGTAATTAGGTAATAGAGATGCATGTAAATTAATCGTTCCTAAGGGGGGGAGACTCCAAACTATCTTTGGTAACATTCGAAAAGCTACAACAGCATAAACTGAAGCATTTAACTTTTGAAGCTTACTGATAAATTCAGTTGCTTTTAAATTGATTGGTTGCAAGACAGGAATATCTTTAGAAAGTGCATAGTCTTTAACTGCGGAGGAGATTATTTTCTTTCCTCTACCTGCCTTGCTATCTGGAGCAGTGACAACCGCTAAGACAGAAAATCCAGTTTCAATGAGGAAAGTCAAACAATAGGTGGCGAATTTTGGGGTTCCAAAAAATACTACTGATGGTAAAGTATTGTTTTTATTCATTTATCCAATAATATTTATGCTCAGGATTTTTACTTATTTTTTGTTTATTTATTAGCTCAGAAAAAAAAATCTCCAAAGGTTGGGATTTAAAATACAACTTTTGCTTGAGCTCCTGAATTGAATGAGGTTTCATTTTAAGCAATTCAATGGCTTTAGTCCTAAGCTTTTGGATTTCCTTATCATTAGATTCACATAAAGTAGAAGAGCACTCAAGGCAATTTGATCTAGAATCTTCACCAAAATAACCTAATAATAAACAACGTCTACATTTCAGATCATTTGAAATTAAATCGATTAATGCATTAAATTTTTTAAGTTTCTGAGACTTTAAACTTTGGATTAGATCTTTAACTGGCTGAAGGGTGTATTGATCCTCTCTAGGAACCTGAAATGACAAATAAATATTTGCAGAACTATCTGTATAATTTATAAGATTTTCTTGTTCTAATTGTTTGAGTGCTGCTGAAAATCGCTTTGAAGAAATCTTTAAGGAAGAACAAATAGTTTGAGCAGAAACACCAATTGATTTATTGAAAAAACGAGGGTAATGCCGCATTAGATACTCTATCACTCTTGCTGAGGTTGTTTCTGACTTTATAAATTGTAGGGCTCTTTCTGGATTACTTTTTGATTTTATTCGAAACCGTTTGGTTTTGGATGAATGCCAACTAAGTATTCCTGTTTTTTCAAATTGAACCAGACATTGGTAGAGCTTTTTTTCACTTGTTTGATATCTTTTACAAAACTCAATTAAATCTAAAGAATATGTTGTTTCTTGACCTTCTCCGTAGGCTATTTGTAAGAAATTACACAAATTCTTATAAGTCCCTTTCAATTCATGTTCATTAGGAAACTGATCAAGAATTCTTTTTTTCAATTCAATAAAGTCTTCTTTATAAAACAATAAAAAGGTATTAGCAGGATCACCATCTCTTCCTGCTCTTCCAATTTCTTGATAATAATTTTCAATACTCTCTGGCAGACTAAAATGGATCACCGTTCTAACATCTGATTTGTCTATGCCCATTCCAAATGCATTTGTAGCAATCATATTGGTTATTCTTCCTTCTTGCCAACCCTTTAGACGTTCTTTTTTTTCAAAGGGAAGTAAACTTCCATGAAAATAAGAGGCTTTATGTTTATTTTGATTAATAAAATTTGAAAGAAGTTGGGTTTGCTTTCGTGAATTGCAATAAATAATACTACTGCCAATATTTTCGTCCAAAAGCTTAAGTGTAGTAATAAACTTATCTTTTGAGTTCAAAAAATTATATGCAATATTAGGGCGATCAAGAGAATCTTGAAAATAAGATGGATTCTTGAGTGCCAATTGGGTTTCAATATCTTTTTTTACTTCAGGAGTTGCGGAAGCAGTAAGAGCTAAAATTGGTACCTCAGGTAAATAGGTTCTTAGAGAATTTATTTTCCTGTATGAAGGTCTAAAGTCATGCCCCCACTCAGAAATACAATGAGCTTCATCTACAGCAATTAATGAAATAGATGCATTTTTTATTTGTTCTATAAAAAATGGATTACAAAAACGCTCTGGGGAAACATAAACAACCTTATAATTTCCATAAATGGCATTATCTAATTGATGAGAAAGACTCATCGAATTTGGATTTGATTCAAAATACATAGATTTAATACCAATTGATTTAAGCCCTTTAACCTGATCTTCCATAAGGGCGATGAGTGGTGAAATAACCAAGACAAAACCCTCTTTCATTAAAGCAGGAATCTGGTAGCAAATTGATTTTCCACCACCAGTGGGAAGCAATGCAATGATGTCATTATTTGTTAGAACAGAATCAATAATTTGTTCTTGTAAAGGTTTAAAAGCATCAAAACCCCAATGAGACTTAAGAAGTGATTTTTTATTCATAGGATTTCAATTTAACTTTAATAAAATTAATTCTTGATTCTACTACCCCATTAGGTACTTGAATTATTTCATGTGACTGGCTATATATATTCTTAATAAAAGAATAATAATGTTTTGCCTCATCAAAATTCTCAATTCTTTGATGATCTGTTACATATATTTCTTTCCACGGTGCAAGTAAAAAAACTAAATCGTATTGAAATTCAGAAACTCTATTATACCAAGATTTGGAATCTTTGTCTATAGCTTTAAGATATGCGTAAATATCGTGTATACCCCTATCATAAAAAACATAGGGTGAATCTGTTTTTATCTTCTCAAAAGCTTCAAATTGGATTTTCCTGCCAGAAAACAAAGCTTCACTAAATTCTTGGGGGTTAGACTGAAAGTATTGGTTTTTGCCTTCATTTTTAGCAGTTTCTATAAGGGTCCTTGAATATTCACCAAAAGTAGAGTATCCAAGATCTTTTAACCGTTCAATCAAGGTGGTTTTCCCTGATCCAGGGCCTCCACTAATAACTATTCTTTTTTTTTTCATAAATATGCTAAAAAAATAAAACCTTATCTTTGAACAAAAATAAAAGCCTTGGCTCAAACCCAATCAAAGTCTGACGATTTTTATTCACGATTTTATGATCAATTGCTTGAATCTCAATCCTGGCCTGGTGTTTATCTATTTAAATTTATTGTCAAAGCAGAATCACAACATCTTAATAAATTGAAAAAAATCTTTAATAATTTAAATCCAAACTTTTCAGAAAGATCATCCAGCAAAAACACATTTACAAGTTTGAGTATTAAAGTAAAAATGGATACCCCCGAAAGTGTAATCCAAGTTTATAAAAAGGCTGGTGAGTTAGAAGGCATTATTGCTCTCTAATTTTAATAAAAATCTTTTAAATTCATTAGAATTTATTAATTTGCGTTTATAATTTACCTCACTACAACATTAGCAAACATTTTTTATGGAAACCTTGCAGTATAATACCAAGCGCAAGCAATTAATAATCCCTGAATATGGGAGACATATTCATTTAATGATTGAACAGGCAGTCGCTGAACCAAATTCGGACGAACGAAACAAAAAAGCCAAAGCTATAATTGGTGTCATGGGGAACCTTAACCCACACCTAAGAGATGTCCCAGATTTTCAACATAAGTTATGGGATCAGTTTTTTATAATGGCAAACTTCGATATTGATGTGGACTGTCCCTATGAAAAACCGGAAAAAGAAGTTTTAGATGCCAAGCCTGACAAACTTCCTTATCCTCAAAATTATCCGAAGTATCGTTTTTATGGAAATAATATCAAACGAATGATTGATGTCGCGATTAATTGGGAGGAAAACGAACTTAAAGAGGTTTTGGTCTTTACAATTGCGAATCATATGAAAAAAAGTTTTTTAAGTTGGAATAAAGATTCAGTTGATGACGCTGTCATTATGGGGCATCTAGATGAACTTTCCAATGGAAAACTAAAAGTTGCTGCATCTCAGTTACCTTTAAGTGAGTCATCTGATTTACTCAAATTTAAAACGAAAAATGGTAATGGACCCAAAAGCAACAATAGTAATAAATATCGAAGAAACAATAAACGTAAACGCTATTAAGCAACATGGAATCATTTGTAATTGAAGGAGGTAAACCTTTAAAAGGATCCATAACTCCTCAGGGAGCAAAAAATGAAGTCTTGCAAACCTTGTGCGCAGTTCTTTTAACACCAGATCCCATAATTATAAATAATATTCCTGACATTATAGATGTCAATAAACTCATTAATTTACTTAGAAATTTTGGTGTCAAAGTGAGTAAAGTTGACACGGGTAGTTATGAGTTTCAATCCGATGCTGTTAATCTGGATTACCTAAACTCAGAGCAATTTAAAAAAGATGGTAAGGGATTAAGAGGTTCTATTATGCTAGTTGGCCCTTTACTAGCTCGTTTTGGGAAAGGAAGTATTCCAAGACCCGGTGGAGACAAAATCGGAAGACGTAGACTAGACACTCACTTTGAAGGCTTAATTCAACTAGGTGCTAAATTTAATTATAACAAAGAAGACTATTTCTATAGTGTTGAAACAGATAAGTTGATTGGAACTGATCTTTTACTAGACGAGGCTTCTGTAACAGGAACAGCAAATATCATTATGGCTGCTGTACTAGCGGATGGCCATACCTCCATTTACAATGCAGCATGTGAACCTTACCTGCAACAGCTTTGTTCCATGCTTAATAGAATGGGTGCGAAAATTGAGGGGATTGGTTCAAACTTACTTAAAATTGAAGGGGTTAAAAGCCTCAAAGGAACAGATCATACGATACTTCCCGATATGATCGAAATTGGAAGTTGGATTGGCTTAGCAGCAATGACCAAGAGTGAAATCACAATTAAAAATGTACGTTGGGAACATTTAGGACAAATGCCAAATGTGTTTAAAAAACTCGGCATCACAATTGAAAAAAAGGGTGATGACATCCTCATCCCTGCACATAAAGATGGCTACGAAATACAAAGTTATATTGATGGCTCAATTTTAACTATCTCGGATGCACCTTGGCCTGGGTTTACCCCAGATCTATTAAGTATTATATTGGTTGTCGCTACTCAGGCAAGAGGTAGTGTTTTGATACACCAAAAGATGTTTGAAAGTCGCTTATTTTTTGTAGATAAGTTAATAGATATGGGCGCTAAAATAATATTATGTGATCCACACAGAGCTACAGTCATTGGTCACGACTTTAAGTCCCAATTGAAATCAGCTACCCTTACATCTCCTGACATAAGAGCTGGAATATCCCTTCTTATCGCTGCACTTTCTGCTAAGGGAACAAGTATCATTCACAATATAGAGCAAATAGATAGGGGCTATGAAAACATAGTTTCTCGACTTCAGAAAATCGGTGCCAACATTGACCGTGTTAAGAATTAAAACTTAGCGTTTAGAAATTTTATTATTACTAATGCCTTTCTGTCTTGAACATCGAAAGGTCTTTGTTTCAGCAGGACGTTTGTTTTGATGCTTAGTAGCCCTTCCCTGAACTCTGGCACGCCACATCTTAAAGCTAGAAGATTTCATCTCTCTACGCATTAAAGAGATAACATCCTGTTCTTTTAATCCAAATTGGATAAGTATTGCTTCAAAAGGTGTACGATCTTCCCAAGCCATTTCAATTATCCTATCGACTTGAGCTTCTGTTAAATCTATTTTCTTTTTCATCCCATTGTTTACTTTTCCTATTTGGAAAGGAATCCATATGCAATTTACACCTACTTTCTTGTTTAACCAGTCTATCCTTAAGTATTTCTAATAAAAACGATAACTCTTCGTCGTAAGTTTATTTTAAATAATCAAAAGCCAAGTTTTTTTATGAATATTTAAACTCTTACTTTAATTTTAAGGCAACAATAATGTTTTTGTCAAGCAACTTTTTGAACTTCCAAATTGGCTTTATTCCGTTCTACTTATTCTTAAGCCATACCAAGCGATGTAAACAAAACAGAAAAGAGGAAGTATAAATGAAAAGTTTACCTCAGAAACACCTAAAATTAGAACATCTGCTACACCGCTACCGCCAGCATCAATAATAATTCCTTGAATTTTTGGCAATAAAGCACCTCCTACAATAGCCATGACTAAACCAGCTGATCCCACTTTAGATTGCTCCTCTGTTAAATTCCCAAGGGCGATCCCATAAATTGTTGGAAACATTAAAGACATAGAAAATGAAATTCCAACTAAACTATAAAGTCCTATGACTCCATTTATAAAAATGGTTCCACATACAAACATCATTGCTGAAATAGCAAAATACATTAGTAATTTTCCAGAGCTCATAAAACGTAATAAATAAGTTCCTACTGCACGACCAATAGTAAAAAGAACAAATGCTACTATTTGATAATATCCTGTAGTTACTGAGTCCATTCCAATACCTTCGGCATATTGATAAATATAAGTCCAGCACATTATCTGTGCTCCAACATATAAAATTTGGGCTAATAAGCCTAAAATATATTTACTGTCATTTGCTAAAGCGGAAAATGTGATTGTAATATTAGGAATACCATCCACTTCTTTAGATTGTGGCATTTTGACCACTGCAAATAAGATAAAAACTCCAATTAAAACTAGTCCCAAGATGACATAAGGATCACGAATTACTAGCAAATCAGATGTTTTAATTAAGATCTTAGATGCTTCATCCAAAATACTAAAATCTGAAATATCGTCTGACTTCAATTTTTTTAAAACAAATTGTTGGGCAACAACTAATCCTAAAATAAGACCAACAGGGTTAAATGCTTGTGCTAAATTTAAACGTTGTGTTGCTGTTTCTTTAGCCCCTAGTGCTAAAGCATATGGATTTGCTGCTGTTTCTAAAAATGCTAGCCCAAAAGTTAAAATATATAGTCCTAGACAAAAAAACCAAAACTTTTCGCTTAATGCAGCTGGATAAAACAGTAAAGCCCCTGTAGCATATAGCCCTAAGCCAATTAAAATACACATTTTATAAGAATATTTTCTCATAAACATTGCAGCGGGTAATGCCATACAAAAATACCCTCCGTAAAATGCCATTTGTACCCAAGCTGCTTGAGAATTAGAAAGTTCTAAGACTTTTTTAAATGCTTGTACCATAGGGTCTGTTACTGCATTAGCAAACCCCCATAATGTGAATAATGAAGTAACTAAAATAAAGGGTATGAGAAACTTTTTTGGTACTACCTCTAGTTTTTTAAAGTTACTCATATATCGAAGTTTAAATTAATTGATTTTTATTTGTTGAATAGCTTCGTCATTTTTAGCAATAATTAGATGAATTTCTTGTCCCACTTGAATAGTTTTGATATTCCTAACATCTCCACGCATTACAAGCCCTGATTCTCTCGGTGATTGAGATCTAAATCCACCTTTTCCATCACCTTTAAGCCATAAACCGTAACTAGCAT
>JAQWNN010000001.1 GCA_029268555.1 Flavobacteriaceae bacterium | reverse complement strand
ATTCCATGTACCATTCTCAAAAGCATCTTGCCCTTTTTTGTTTCTTGTGAGCGGATAAAGCCAACCTCTTCTTGCCTCATCATATATTCCTCCAGCCCATTTTCTTTGACTTGTTTCTATTTCACACTGATAACCATGGACTCTACCATCCATATATGTCGAAATACTCTCACTTCTGAATTGAACACCAGAGTTTAACCCAAAGTCAACCTTAACTTCAAATTCAAGAATGAAGTCACTGTACCTCTTTCTGGTTGCTAAAAAACTATTTGGAGTATGTTGCTTTGAAATGCCAACTAAAATTTCATTTTCGAGTCTAAACTCTGCTTCACCATTAAGTTGCTTGAAATTATCTAGATTATTGTTTTGAAGTAAATTTTTCCATGCTACTTCCTGAGTGTGAAGAATGGTTTTCGGAAAAATAAAAATACAAAAAAGGATTAATGTATAATTTATATAAAATCTATTCAAAATGATTTAGCTTAAATTATTAAGATAATTCAAGATAGCAAAAGTTTTTGTTAAATTGCATTAGCTAAAATATAGATTTTATTTGTTAATTCTTAAAAGATGAATTCACGTAGATCGTTTATTAAAAGGGGAGCTGCAGCGATTAGTGCACCAATCGTAATTCCTGATACACATATATTTTCTTTATTCAATTCTGTTCCAAGTGATTCTGTTAATATTGGAGTGATAGGTACTGGAGATAGAGGTCAAGGGTTAATGAAAATTTTAAATCGAATTGAGAAGCTCAATTTAGTAGCAATTTGCGACACACTTCCGTTCCGATTGGAAGTCGCAACTTCAATCTCCCCTAAAGCAAAAACATATGCTGACTACAGAAATCTTTTAGAGCACAAAGGACTAGATGCAGTAATTATAAGTACACCTTTAAATACTCATGAAACCATTGCATCGGATGCTATTGACGCTGATGTACATATTTTTTGTGAAAAGACGATGGTTAAGGGTGACATGGCTACACTAAGACTCCATGACAAACTTAAAAGTAATCATAGAAAAATATTTCAGACAGGACATCAATACCACAGTTCCCGTTTATACGCTCATGTGGTTGAAATGATTCAAGGAGGAGAAATTGGAAAGGTTAGTGCCGTTCAAGCCCAATGGAATAGAAACGGTAATTGGAGAAGACCTGTGCCTGATCCTAAATTTGAGCGTCAAATCAATTGGCGTATGTACCGAGAGTATTCTTATGGGTTGACCGCTGAATTGAGCTCTCATCAGATTGATTTTTGCAATTGGTTTTTAGATGATCACCCAGAAAAAGTAACAGGTTTTGGCGATATAAGTTATTGGAAAGACGGACGTGAAACCTATGACAATATACATCTTATCTATTCTTATCCCAAAGGAGTTAAAGCCAGCTTTAGCTGTTTGACTTCCAATGCCAAAGATGATTATCAAATTAAAGTTTTAGGGGATAAGGGCACAATTAGTATTGATTATCAACAAGCTTGGAAATATCCAGAAGGTAAATATGATAAGAAAATGGATGATGTTGATGGTGTTTCAGGAGCAACAGCTAGTTGGATAGAAGGCAAGGGAACTCCAATTGATTACGAACACAAAGAACCTACAAGACAGGCACTTGAAGATTTTCGAACATCCATTGTCGAGGATAAAATACCACTATCCAATTTTAAAAGTGGAGCCAAAACATCTTTTGCAGTTGCTATGGGTATAAAGGCAATGGATACCAATCAAGTAGTAGAATGGAATTCAAAATACAATGTATAAAATGATAAAATTTGTTTGAGATTCAAGATAAAGTAATTGTAATTACTGGAGCTACTGGTGCTCTTGGTGGTGTACTGGCATTGAGCTTAGCAAAGGCAAAAGCACAATTAGTGATTTTAGGAAGGAACCGAAGCCTCCTAGACGAACTCGCTTCTAAATTGACATCCCACACAAGGGTTCATATTTTTGTAGTTGATGTAATGAATCGATCTGACTTAATTCAAGTACGAAAGGAAATGATGTCAAAGTTTGATCGAATTGATGTACTAATTAATGCCGTAGGGGGAAATTTACCTGGTGCTGTTATACCAGACGACAAATCAGTTTTTGATCTTTCGGAAATAGATTTTGATCAAGTAGTAGATTTAAATCTTAAAGGAACTTTACTGCCATCTTTGGTTTTTGGAGAAGTTATGAGTCAAAAGGGCAAAGGATCTATCATCAATTATTCTTCGATGGCAGTTGATCGAGTAATTACTCGTGTATTGGGTTACTCTGCATCTAAGGCTGCGATGGAAAACTTTACTCGTTGGATGGCAGTAGAAATGGCTTTAAAGTTTGGAGAGGGAATTCGAGTCAATGCAAGTGCTCCTGGATTTTTTATCGGAAAGCTAAATCAAGACCTATTATTAAATCAAGACGGAAGCCTGACTGAGCGAGGTAAAAAAATAATAAGAAATACCCCAATGCAGCGCTTTGGAGAAGCTGAAGAATTGAATGGACCCATTCAGTTTTTATGCAGCGACAGTGCCAGTTTTGTAACTGGCATCGTATTACCTGTTGATGGCGGATTCTCTGCCTACAGTGGAGTTTAAACTAAACATCATATGATAGAATCTTTTCGTTGGTATGGTCCAAATGATCCAGTTTCATTAAGCGATATCCGTCAAGCTGGTGCTAAAAATGTAGTTTCTGCTTTACATTACATCCCGAATGGAATGGTTTGGGGAATAGATGAAATTAAATCACATCAAAAGTTGATCAAAAAAGCTGGATTAGAGTGGGGAGTTGTTGAATCTGTCCCAATTCACGAAGACATAAAACAGCGTAATGGAGATTTCGAAAAGTATACTAAAAATTATAAAAAGACACTTGAAAATTTAGCAAGTTGTGGCATTGTTACCGTCTGTTATAATTTTATGCCAGTCTTGGATTGGACACGAACACATCTTTACAAACCTTTAGAAGACGGTTCCACAGCCCTTGCTTTTCAAGTTGATGCGATGCGCGCTTTTGATTTATTCATACTCAATAGGCCAAAGGCAGAGAATGAATATTCAGTTGAAGAATTTAACAGCGCAAAAAAATATCATAAAACATTAAAAATCAATGATGTAAATAGGTTAACTGAAAGTATCATCGCAGGTCTGCCTGGAGCAGAAGAAGGCTATGCATTATCCCAATTTAATGATTGTATTAAAGCATATAAACACTTAAATAAAAAAGATCTACAACAACATTTGATTTTGTTTTTAAAGGACCTTGTTCCTACTCTTGAATCTTCTAGGATTCAAATGTGTATTCATCCAGATGACCCACCGTTTTCTCTTTTTGGTATTCCAAGGGTTGTAAGTACAGCAGATGATTTGGATGTCTTTTTTGAAGCTGTTCCTTCATTGTATAATGGTCTTACTTTTTGCACAGGATCTTTTGGCGTTAGACCCGACAATGATTTGTTAGCTATGTTTACAAAACATGCATCAAGAATTAATTTTTTGCATTTTAGGAGTACACTTAGAGACCAAATGGGTAATTTTCAAGAAGCCAATCATTTGGAAGGAGATGTAGATATGTACTCTATGGTAAAAGCAGCCTTAAAAGAAGAGTTCAAACGAAAATCATCAGGCAGGGCAGATTGGGTTATTCCGATGCGACCAGATCACGGGCATCAAATGCTAGATGACCTTCAGAAAATAACTAATCCTGGATATTCTGCAATTGGGAGGTTAAGAGGCCTAGCTGAGCTAAGAGGACTAGCTACTGCAATATCAAGAACACTTTAATGGGGTTTGGTTGATTTCAATCCAATTACCCTCTGGATCTTGGATTTTAACTTCTTTATATTGTTAGTTTATTTCCTAAATTTAAATTTTAAAACTATCTCATGATGAAAAAGTATCTTTTGCTTCTTTGTTTAACCCTTTCTCTATTGGTTTTTGGACAAAAAGAGTACTATGAGTTAAGGACCTATTCAATCCCTTTCAACGGTTCAGAAAAAGCTTTACACGACTATTTAGAGAATATACTGCTTCCTGCATTAAACCGGTATGGAGTTAAAGATATTGGTGTGTTCGAAGCAATAGGGGATCCTACACCAAAACAGCTTGTTTTACTGATTCCTTATAAAAACATTAAATCTTATGGAGAGGTGATTACTGAATTACAATCAGATAGTAAATATCTTGATAAGAGAAAGACTTATGATTCAGTACCTCATGATAAGCGTGCATACTCGCGTTTTTCGAGTTCATTTTTTATTGCTTTTGATGGACTTCCAAAAATTGTGAAACCTAAAAAAGAAAGTCTACTTTTTGAGTTGAGAACCTATGAAGGCTACAGTGAAGATGCGGTTCGTAGAAAAGTAAAAATGTTTAATGAAGAGGAGTTTGCCATTTTTGATGAGACAGGATTACATTCTGTTTTCTTTGGCGAACAAGTATCTGGGCCCTTAATGCCTGCGCTTACTTATATGCTATCTTTTAGCTCAATGGAAGAACGTAATGCAAATTGGAAAAAATTCTTGGTGCATCCAGAATGGAAGCGAATTTCGGGGCTTAAAGAATATGCTCATTCAGTTTCAGAGATTAAAAGAACTTTTTTAAAGCCATTGTCTTATTCACAGTTATAAGTTGAATTAATCTTTTAAATTATGCTTCAGATAAATTATTTTAAAAATTTGAATCAAAAGAAAAAGTTCATAAACTAGTATGAAAGCGAATTCAATTAATGTTAGTCGGCGAAAATTTTTAAAGGGAGCATATGCTTCCATGGTTCTTTCTAGTTTTGGACTTTATGGATTTGATCTAATGAATCCATTAAAAAAATATAGGGTAGGACTTATTGGGACGGGTTGGTATGGAAAAAGTGATTTATTTCGTTTAATTCAAATCACAAAAGTTGATGTAGTTTCCCTCTGTGATGTAGATCAACGACAACTATTTGAAGCAGCAGAATTAGTTCAAAGCAGAAATCCTTTTCAAAAGCGTCCGCATTTATACAGTGATTACAGAGAAATGTTGTCTAATCATGAATTTGATATTATTTTAATTGGAACCCCAGATCATTGGCACGCTCTACAGGCTATTGCTGCCATGGAGGCAGGCGCTCATGTTTATCTTCAAAAACCTATTTGTGTTGATGTCATTGAAGGTGAAGCAGTAGTTGCTGCGGCTTCAAAATACAATAGAATAGTTCAGGTTGGATTACAAAGAAGAAATACACCTCATTTATTAGAAGCGAAAAAAAATATTGTAGATTCTGGTATGTTAGGTAAAATTGCTCATGTTGAGATGAATTGTTATTATCACATGAAATCAATAGCCAATCCCCCTTTACAGGAAGTGCCAAATCACTTGGATTACAACCTTTGGACTGGCCCCGCTCCTTACAGACCTTATGATGGTTTACCTCATCGGGGTTGGTGGCGCTCTTTTATGGAATATGGAAATGGTATAATGGGTGATATGTGTGTTCATATGTTTGATGCAACTAGGTGGTTGTTAGATTTGGATTGGCCAAACCGCATATCTTCCCAAGGGGGAATCTATGTTCAAAAACAAGGCAAATCAAATATTGCAGATACGCAAACAGCTATATTTGAATATGAAAATCTGAATTGTATATGGCAACATCGTACATGGGGAACTTCTGTTGATCCAGAGTATCCCTGGGCATTTAAAATTTTTGGAGAGTACGGCACATTGTCAGGCAGTACAATGAAGTACGACTTTACTCCAAGCGGTAAGGGAGAAAAAATTCATAGGGATTGTATTTATGAACGTAATAAATATCCAGAAGATTTAACTGAGAAAAATATTGAACTTCATGCAGCACCTGCGACAAGACTTCATATGCTTGATTTTTTAAAGAGTATAGAGGAAAACACCGTCTCTAGTGCTAATATTCTTGAAGGTCATCGTTCAACTGCAAGTTGTATTCTAGCTAATATTTCTATGGAATTGAAACGACCATTGGAGTATGATCCTAAATTAAAAATAGTAAAAGGAGATACTGAAGCTACAGAACTACTTAAAAGGACTTACAGAAAAGGTTGGAGACATCCTCTTCCTGAGGATTTTATTTAATCGAAATAGATCTTAAGAAGGATAGGCTTTTTGGAACTTGATTAATTACACGAGATGATTCATCCTCAATAAACATATATCGTACCCCTTGTTGGTGAGCTTTTCTTACAATTCCTTCTATATCAATCTGACCTTGTCCTAAGACCACATTAGTTTCAACACTAGCACTCCCGGTATTATTACCTTTTAGCCCTTTTTCCATATCTTTTAAATGAAGCATAACAACAAAATCAGGGTATTTGTCCAAAAGTGATATAGGATCTTCTCCTCCGTGCGTAATCCAAAACACATCCATTTCTAAAGAGAAATTCTTAGCATTCTGCGCCATATAATCGAATAAAGTGCCGTACTCATAGGGTCTAAATTCATAACCATGAGCATGATAGGCGAGAGTTATTCCCTCTCTTTTGAGGATTGCACCAGCTTTATTAAATATTTTTACTGCGGCTTTGGTGTTTTCAATATCAAAACGATTTCCTTTATGAGGAATCCACGAGCACATGACAAAACGAGCACCATAGCGAAGTGCTTTTTGAGCAACCCCTTTAGGATCATCCTTTAACTCATCATAACTTGCACCAATACTTATTGGATTAAGCTCATATTTTTTTAAAAGAGACCTAAACTCAGATTCTTCCATACCGTAAGTGTCTCCCCCTTCAATTGTATTGATACCCCAGTCAGAGATGGTTTTTAATGACTTTTCGATATCGGAATTAAATTGATTTCTAAGGCTATATAGCTGAATTCCAAATTCTTGAGCAAATAGGACTGAGTTTGAAAATTGAAAAATAATTATTAAAAGCGTTGTTTTTAATTTCATTTATTTAATTAAGTTGATGTCTTACTAAATGTTTCTTTATTTTTAAAAAATTATTTTAAATGAACCCATCGTATTATCAATGAATATTCTAAAATACATAAATTTTAGTGTATTATTCATTTTCGCATCCTGTATCGATCCGGTTACACCATATTTTGATTTTAAAGAAGATTTAATAATAATCAATGCTATTGCAACTAATGTTCCCGGAGCTACAAATATAACAGTCGAAAAAACATTTATTGAGTTTGGTGATTACAAATCAAAACCGATTAAGGGATGTTCTATATACTTGATAAACTCAGATACCAAAGAGCGAATATCTTTTAGAGAAAATCAAGATATCTATTATGTTTCTGATGTTTTTAGAATCACACCAGGATCAAGATGGGAAGTTGAAGTCATACTTCCTGATGGGGAGATTTATAGATCAACTTCAGAGAAAGCACCTGAAAAAGTCTCTATCGAAAATATATATTCAGAATTTAATCCAGAAATGGCCTATGACGAAGTATTTGGAGGTTATATTCCTGGTGACGTAATTAAGATAGATTTTCAAGATCCTGTTGATCAAAAGAACTTTTATTTATTTCAATATAGAGCTTATCAAGAGGAAATGTATTGTAGGATTTGTGACGAGAGTATTTTAAGAGATGGGAATTGTTTAGAGGAACCTAATAACCCTTTCCTTTTGAATAAATATTTTACTTATATATGTGATGAGCGATGTTGGAAAATAACTTATAACGATGAGATAATTGTTTTTGATGACGAATTTACTAATGGGAAAAGTATTTCAAAACTATTAGTGGGAAGAGTACCATATGAGACAAAGCAAAATATTTTGGTGGAAGTCATCAATCTAAATATTTCAGAAAATGCTTACAACTATTATAAAGCCATAAAAGATTTAGTAGACAATAATAGTGGGCTAAATGCTCCTTTACCCACAGCATTGGTTGGAAATTTTAATGGGATCACAAATCCCGAAAGCAATGTCTTAGGTAGGTTTACTGCAGGCTCTTCTGAAATAAAATCCGTATTTATCCCAAGAAAGCAACGTACAGTAAGAACTTTAGGAAATATTAAACTTCCTAGCCCAGAAGCTTATGGGGATCCGATTCCAAATCCTATGACCTACGAAACACCATGTGAGGAATCAGTAAATCGAACTGCGGTTTTAAGTGTAGGAAAAAGAGTCCTTTTTGGTGATATTGAAACTGGAGATTTGGATTTAGACAAAGACGGTATTTTAGATCAAGATGATAATTGCATCACTTTTTCAAACCCTGATCAGGTAGATATCGACTCTGATGGTATCGGAGATTTATGTGATAATGATAAAGACGGTGACGGCTATATATTATTTTATGAAAATATTTGTGATTCAAATGATTTGGATGCAAATGATATTCCTTTAGATACCGATTTAGATTTTATTCCAGATTGTGTAGATACCGACGATGACAATGATGGTTATTCAGACGAATATGAAGACATCGCAGAGTCAGATCCACTGGATGTTGACAGTTTACCCCTTGACACAGATCAAGATGGATTACCAGATGCTGTTGAGTCTAGAAAGCGAACTGATCCAAATAACCCTGATACTGATGGAGACGGTGTAAAAGACGGAGATGACGAATATCCAAGAGATCCAAATAGAAATTAGATTTGAAACGAAAAAACATAATATTGGTTTTAATTCAAGGGCTATTTTTTTTAGTTCCACTGAGTCCGATTCTTGCACAAGAATATTCTCTGACGTTGAATGTAGTTGATCTGGAAAGCAGTCAGTCATTGGAAGGAGTTACTATTTTAATTTCACCCTGTAATTGCGGAGGAATCACAAATGCAAGTGGGATTTTTTCTAAGCGATTGAAAGGTGGTAATTATAATTTAATCGTTGAGTACTTGGGTTATGGATCAAAGGAGATTAAAATTGATTTGATTAATAATCAATCTTTTAAGGTTGAAATGATGATTGAGGATGAGCAGCTTTCTGAGGTTGTATTATTGGCTAAAAAGCGTAATCAGAATATTGAAACACCTCAGATGGGTGTGTTGGAGCTAAATATTCGTGATTTGATTAAAGTTCCAACAGTTATGGGGGAATTCGATGTTTTAAAAAGTATTACTCTTATGGCAGGGGTAAACTCTTCTGGAGATGTAAGCAATGGGGTTTCCATTCGGGGAGGATCATTAGATCAAAACCTAATGTTATATGATGGTGCTCCAGTTTTTAATCCAACCCACCTTTTTGGCTTATTCTCCGTATTTACTCCTGATGTTATCTCAGGTGTTGATATTTACAGAGCAAATATTCCAGTAAAATATGGAGGGAGAATAGCCTCAGTTTTAGAAATTAAAGTTAAAAACCCCTATATCGATTCGTTTAAAATTGAGGGAGGTATAGGCTTAATCTCTAATCGATTAACTATAACAACCCCATTGATTAAAGATAAGTTAATGCTTACAGCAGGAGGTAGATCAGGATTTAGTGACTTGCTGTTTCCGCTTTTAATTCCAAGATTAAAAAATACCCGTGCTAATTTTATTGACAGTACGGTTAAGTTACTTTATTTATTAAACTCATACAATCAAATAACTTACACCAATTTTCTTTCCAATGATTTTTATCAACTGGATTTAATTTCTAACATAGAAAATATTGTATCTTCTTCAAATCAATATGATTTTAAAACAAGAAACCACACCCTTAAATGGTTACATACTTTTGAGAACGAAACCAATTTAACTTCTCGTTTTATTCACAGTACTTATTCTCCTCAGAACCTTTTCCCAGAGATAGATACGGATAATATTATTCGTTTTGTATCTCAAATTCAATACACAAGTTTACAATCAGAATTTACAAACTTTACTAATGAGGAATTAAGTTATTATACAGGATTTGAAATAAAGCGATATCAGATTAATCCTGGCGCTTTAAATCCAGGAAATGCTAATTCAATCAACCCTGTAACCCTAAATAACGAGTTTGGTTATGAATCATCAGTTTATGCAAATCTAGATTGGAATCCCAATCCAAATTTGGCTTTGTCTGCTGGTTTACGCGTGACACAATTTTCACTTTTAGGACCATTTGATGAGGCTCAATACGATTCTAACGGATTATTTAATGGTGTAAAAAGTTTTGGAGGACAAGAAACCGTAGCAAGTTATTTTAATCCCGAACCTCGATTGGGTATTAATTATAAACTTGGAGAGAACACTTCGGTAAAGATGAGCTATGCTAAGATTTTTCAATACCTACAAAACATATATAATACTAACACACCACTTCCAACCTCCAGATGGAAGTTATCTGATCGGTATATTACCCCACAAAAGAATAACACATTTGGCATGGGACTTTATCAAAACTTTTTAAGCTCTATTCTTGAGGTATCATTTGAAGGTTATTATCGAAAGACGGATAACAATTTGACTTACAAACCTGGAGCCGATTTTTTTCTTTCGGAATTTATTGAAAAAGAAATTACACAGGCAGAAGGAAAATCTTACGGGGTAGAATTTAGCCTCAGAAAAAATCTTGGAAAAGTCAATGGCGTATTTAATTATACTTGGTCAAGAAGCCTTTTAAAAACCAATGCTGTTGATCCCATTGGAAGAATTAATAACAACAGTTGGTATGCCTCTGATTTTGACCGACCTCATACTGTCAATGCAACTGTAAATTTTGAGGGAGATCGCTACAATACATTCAGCTTTAATTTTGTAGGTCAAACGGGAAGACCCTATACTATTGCCAATGGAGTATTCGAATCACAGAATGTTACAATTCCCATTTATCTTTATCGAAATAATTCAAGATTGCCCACCTACCACCGTCTAGATTTTTCTTGGAAAATAGCATACAGTAAAGATCCTGAAAGACGCTTTAAGGGAGACTGGACCTTTACGGTATATAATCTTTATAGCAGAAATAACCCCTATAATATTTATTATACTCAGAGAAACGGAGTGCAAGATGGTGATGTTTTTCTAGGAAGCCCCCTCGGGGCTTATGAATTATCAGTTCTTCGAGGCACCTTGGTTTCACTTTCTTACAACTTTAAATTTCAATAAAACTTATTAGTTCTTTAAAAAGTGTATTTTTAAATAAATGGGGAAAAATAAAATTTGCTGTTTTGGTGAGATCCTTTGGGATCTATTTCCGGAAGGTAAAAAATTAGGTGGTGCACCTTTTAACGTAGCATGTTCTCTTAAGAGCTTGGGTGCAGACGTAGAATTTATTAGCCGTATAGGTCAAGACAGTCTAGCTGATGAGATTTTGATTGAAGTTACAAGCAAAGGTATTTCAACAGACTCTATTCAAATTGACCCTATACATCCAACGGGCAAAGTTGAGGTGAGTTTGGATGCTAACGGTGTAGCAGCATATAGGGTTGAAACAGATGTTGCATGGGATTTTATAGAATCTAATGAAAAACTATTGAAATTGGTTCGTCATTCCAAAGCTTTTATATTCGGAAGTCTTGTAGCACGTGGAGCTTCATTTGATGCTTTGAAGACTTTTTTTGAACTAGCAAGTTTTAATGTTTTTGACCTAAACCTAAGACCTCCATTTTACAGTGATTCCCTTTTAATTGAATTAATGGGGCACGCTCAGATGCTAAAATTTAATGATGAAGAGTTATACCTAGTAGCAGAAATGCTTAACTCCCCTTTTCACTCTATGGATCAGCATATTGAGTTTATTGCAAAGGAAACTCAAACTGAAATTATTTGTGTAACTCAAGGTATGTTTGGAGCAGTGCTTTACCATAAAAATCAATGGATTTATAATAGTGGATTCAAAGTTAAAGTATTCGATACTGTTGGCGCTGGAGATGCATTTCTGGGAACTTTAATTTATGGCCTTATAGCAAATGACACCCCTCTAAATTCATTAAATCGAGCTTGTGCAATGGGAGCATTAGTTGCTGGAAGTGCCGGAGCAAATCCAAATATTTCGGAAAAGGAACTAATGCAGTTTATGGGAGGATATAATATTTAATAACTATGAGACAAATCGGATTCTTGTTAATTTTCATAGGCTTTCTAATTCCAATTCACTCACAATTCTTTAGCGCAGATGAGCTTTTAAATAAAGCTATTGAATACCACGATCCTAATTCATTTTGGAATGATTTTAAAGCTTCTTTTTATGTTAAAATGGAAAGTGTAAAACGACCTTTGAGAACAAGTAAAATCACATTGGATCTCAAGCAGTCATTTTTTAATTTAAGCGTTCAGGTTGAGGAGAATCAATGGACTTCTACTATAAATAAGGACTTATGTGAATTAAGTTTTAACGGGACTAAAGAGATAAGTAAGGAAATCCAAAATAAGTTTAGGCTAAATTGTGAAAGAGCTGCAATGTATCGGGATTATTACACCTATTTGTATGGATTACCCATGAAGTTAAGAGATGCAGGGACACTTATTGACCCTCAGGTTATTGAGAAATTAGTGGATGGTATATCTTATTGGGTATTGAAAGTAACCTATGAACCTGAAGTTGGTTCAGATACTTGGTATTTTTATTTTGATCAAAAAACATATGCACTCAAACGCTATCAATTTTTCCATGATGAGTCTTTAAATGACGGAGAATATATTATTTTGGAGGATGAATTGGAAATTGCTGGAATTCGAATGCCAAAAGACAGAAGTTGGTTTTATAATTCTGACAACACCTATCTAGGAAAAGATACTTTATCTAACTAAAACTAAATATTTATGAACCTACAATTGCAAAATTTTTTTCGATTACTAATCATTACACTTTTCACGACGGGCTTAATTCAAGCTCAAGAAAACAATGCTATTATTGGGAAGTGGAATATAGAGGTTATTAAGGGAGATCAAATTTTACCATCATGGCTTGAAGTCAAATTATCAGGAATAAAAGCATTGGTAGGCAGTTTTGTTGGGGAGAGCGGAAGTGCACGACCAATTTCTGAGGTTTTTTACCATGACGGAACAGTTGATTTTAGTATACCCCCACAATGGGATGGGAATAACGACATGCATTTTTCAGCTATTTTAGAAGATGATAAGTTAATTGGAACAATATTAAGCAGTGAAGGTACTGCGATGTCTTTTACGGGTGAAAGGGCGCCAAAATTGCTTCGAAAGGGAGAAGTGAAATGGGCCAAGCCACGACCTTTGTTTGATGGTGAAACTCTCGATCAATGGAAACCCCTAAGTTTAGATTATAAAAATCAATGGGTAGCAAAGGATGGCCAATTAGTAAGTCCACAATCTGGTGTTAATATTATTACAAATGAGGAGTTTACTGATTTTAGACTCCATATTGAAACTCGTTATCCAGCACAAAGTAATTCTGGTATTTATCTAAGAGGAAGATATGAAGTTCAGATTGAAGATAGTTACGGTAAAGATCCAAGTTCAATATTATTTGGAGGGATATACGGATTTTTAACACCTAACGAAATTGCTGCGAATAAGGCAGGAGAGTGGCAAGTTCTTGATATTACGTTATTAGGAAGAAGGGTTACGATAGTTGCAAACGGCAAAACGGTGATTAGTGATCAAATCATACCAGGAATAACTGGAGGGGCAATTGATAGTAATGAAGGTAATCCTGGACCACTCATGCTTCAAGGAGATCACGGCACGATTGCTTTCCGAAATATCACAATTCAGACTCCGAAATAAACTTTTAAATTTATTTTGTTTTTGTCAGTCCAAATGTTTTTTGATAAAAAGAGATCATGGGGGGGTAGGGACCGTATTTGTGTTGCTTTGGACTAAAGTTATCCGTCCATGGTCCATAGGGTGTAGAGACAGGTTTTAATTTTTTATCAGGAAAGTCAGCAGTTTTATTTTGTTTTTCAGGTCTTTGAAAACTGTTGATATAGCCGGCGACGTTATAGGCCTCTTCGTCTGTTAGCTTAGGTTCTTCCCAAGTAGCCTGTAAATAAGGCATATTATTTTTAATAAAGGCTGCCGCAGTAATTACCCTATGCATTCCAGCACCATCATTATAAGTATCATCTCCCCAAAGAGGTGGGTATAAATAGCCTTTGTCAAAATCTTCATAACGAATTCCCTCACCATTTTTACCATGGCATAAAACACATTCCCTAACATAGATTTGTGAACCTGCATTTAGGTCTACAGCTAATTCAGGAAGCTTTATAGCAGGATATCCTTTGAAGTTTTTAGAATTTAAATCTTCCAGTTCTTTACTAATCCAGTCTATATATGCAATCATAGCTTTCATTTGAACGGATGTTTCATCAAATTTGACCCCATTCATACTTCTTTCCATGCAACCGTTGATGCGTTCTTCTATAGTACCAATTTTATTTTCTCTTCCTCTAAATTGGGGAAAGCGTTCTAGAATACCTATCCATGAAGCAGATCCACTTAATGTTCCTCCGTTTAAATGACAATTTGTACATGATAAATTATTACCTGCATAGCGCTTTAAAGGTTCTTTAGCTAGAGGCCCCATATATTTTGAACTTTCAGCAACTAAATAATATCCTTGCTTTACTTCATCTGGCACCTCAGGGTTATCGATAATTAATTTCTCTGAATCCCACTCTAAGATGGTCTGATTGACAACATCAAGTTGTTCAATTATTGGTTCTTTTTTATAGGTAACAAGAATTAAGGCGATTAATATAACTAAGCCTATGAGTGCTGAAAAAAGGAAAGTTAGTCTTCGAACTAATTGTTTAAAAATTGATTCCAATACAACGATTATTCTAGGCACTAATATACTTAATTCAAAATTTTATTTTCATTTTCAAAACATTCATTCGAATATAATTCGCAAAATTCATACTTTACTTTCCATATTTTTGAAATCAACCTAACAAATTCTATAAATGAAATATTCAATTCAAGCTTTAGGGATTTTTACATGTCACTTTTTAACAATTCTTTTATCAGTAAGTCTTTATAGTCAAGAATGGCAAACTCCACTTGTAAAAGGTTATGGTGAGATCAAGTATTTTGATCAAGCAGCCCAACAGCCTGATCCAAAATCAGAGTACAAATTAATTTTTGACATTAAGTCTGACCAACTAAAAAATGGAGTAAACAAAAGTCTATGGATTATTGCCCGAACTATGAACTTATTGCATGTTGGAAAAGTACCTCCAGCCAATGTTAAGATTGTTGCAGCTATTCATGGAGAAGCTTCATATATAGTTTTAGAAGATATTTCTTACAAAGAGAAATTTGGAAAGTTAAACCCCAATTTAGACTTAATTGAGAAACTTGAAGAACAAGGGGTTTCAATTTTCATTTGCCTTCAGGCTTTAGCTTCCCGTAAAATATCTTTCAATGATATACATCCATCAGTAACTCAAGCTATTTCAGCAATTGCCGTTGTTACAAATTATCAGCTAAAAGGCTATAAATTAATGCCTATCTAAAAAATTAAGGTCATGACTTTATCTAAAAGTACTCTATTGATAGTTGTCTTAAAAAACTTGAATTATTGCAAGAGAGAACTTTCCAGTGTTGATTTTTTAAATCTTAAGATTATTTACCTTTAAAAAAAACAGGCCAAAACAATTAAGTTAAAGCCTGTTATAATTCTTTTATTGAAATTTAATTTATGGTTAATCAAATATAAATGATTTTTTTAATTGCAATTAAAAACTAAACATTTTTTTTCTAAATTTTCTATAATTTTCTTTATTCATATTTATAACATCATCATTACCTTTTGTATTTATTAGCTTAATCCACTCTTTTGTTTTTTCAGAAAAAGTAAAATTGACATTATTAACTGACCATAACTGAAGTTGAAAAATTACATCATATAATTCAATTCCTCTGTCGGTAAGATAGTATTCTTTGATCTTTTTATTTTTTTCATTTAAACGAAATTGGATAATTTCAAGTTTTTGAAGTTTTTTAAGGCGATCAGATAAGATGTTTGTAGCAATTTTTTCTTTTGATTCTTTTAAAAATTGTGTAAAAGTAAAACGATATCTAAAAAGATCTCTA